>DATISA010000148.1:0-12852 GCA_035469245.1 Gemmatimonadaceae bacterium | reverse complement strand
GCTCTTCAGTGCAAAAGCGTATCGACGAACGCACTCAAGCGATCCGACACTTTCGCCGTCACCGATTCGAGCGGCGGCTGCCGCAGCAAGTGGAGCGTGCCGCTCCGGTGCACGATCTCGCCGTGCGACGTGCCGTCCGTCTCTCGCCAGAAGCGCAGCGTCGCGGTCGCATCGCCGACACGGAGTCCCTCCAGCACCACCTCGGGCAGCCATACAGGCAACACGGGGTCGATGACGAGCAGCGACATCGGCGCGACTGGCTGAAGCCCGAGGATCGCCTGCAGCAGCATCGGGAAGACGCTCGCATTCCAGAGTTGCGGTGTGTTCGCGCGCGGATAGGCGCCTGGCGTCGGCCACTCGGCCCGCGCGTAGCCACCGACGGTTTCCGGGATGCGATAGCCGCGGTAGAGCGCCGCGAGATCGAACAACGCGCCGATCAAATCCAGTGCGCGTTGATCGAATCCGAATCGGCGGAGCCCGAACACGATCGACGCATTCTCGACCGCCCAGACACTGCCCAGGTGATAGTCGAGCGGGTTGTACGACCGGTCACGTGTCGACAGGGTGCGTACCCCCCAGCCGCTGAACATGTCGGGAGCGAACATGCGGCCGACAACGCGCGGCAGGTGCTCGTCGTCGATGATCCCGGTGGCGATGCACTGCCCCACGTTCGATGTGAGCGCGCGCACGAGCTGCTTGTCGGGGTCCATCGCGAGCGCGAAGTAGTCGTGCTCGGGCATCCACCAGTCGCGGTTGAATCGCTCCTTCAACGCAACGGCGTCATTCCAGTACGCCTTGGCGCTCTCGCGATCACCCAGCACCCATGCCAGCGCGGCCATGAGCTGTTGTGCCGCGAACCAGTACCCCTGCAGCTCGCACGTGCCCAGCGGCGCCGGAACCGGACGCCCGTCGTCGTAGAGAATCGCGTTCCCGCTGTCCTTCCAGCCTTGATTCTTCGTGCCCTTGGGTGAGCGCGTGCGGTACTCGAGATATCCATCGTGGTCGCTATCGCCGTACTCGCGCGACCAATCCATGATTCGCCGCGCTACGTCCCAGTTGCGCCGCAGCGCGGTCCGATCGCCCGACCACGCGAACGCATGCGCGAGCCCGATGATGAACATCATCGGGCTCGCATAGTCCGCGTAGTACGCCGCATACGGATTGAGGCCGAGCCGCGCCAGTGGGCCCTGGCGAACCTGGTACGGAATGCGTCCAGGCTCTTCGTCATCCCAGTCGTTCACGCGGTCGCTCTGCAAGCGGCCGAGCCGTGCGAGCGCGGCAAAGGTCAGTTCGCCGCGGTCGAGCATCGCGACCTGCCAGCCGCAGGTGAATGCGTCGCGCCCGAAGAGTGCGGGATACAACGGAACGCCAGCCTGCGGCGCCAACCACTCGTCGCGTTGGCCCTGGAGTAGCGGGAACGACGCGATGTCGCCGATGTTGGCGGCGATGGCCTCCTCGACGCCTCTGTTTCCGGGAATGTCGACCCGGACCAGCGCGTCACGCCACGCGCTCCACGCCAGACAGCGCTCGGCGATGTCGCGCTCTGAATAGGGTTCGACGTAGTCTTGCGGTGTGATCCGCAGTCCGATGTGCAGGGATTCCACCGGCGCGAGTCGCACGGTCGTCGAGAATCCCGAGTCGTCGGCGCGCCAGTCGGCACCGTCGATTTCGTCGATGTGCACGGTGGTGCGGTAGCGCAACGTCTCGTGCTCGTACTCGAACGTGAGCGCGTCCTCCGCCGTTGCCAGTCGGACCGGCGCCTGCTGCTCGCGACGCCCGGCGAGCGCTTCCTGGATGTCGGCGAAGTCGGCGTCGAGTTGCCATGACAGCTCGAGCAGCACCGACTTCGTTGCCGATCGGTTCGCGATCGTGGCGTCGACGCCAAGCCCGGCGATGCCGACGTGATACCGCAGCCGAAGATCGATCGCCCGTTGCGGAACGCCATCATCGTCGACCGGCGTCTCGTCCTGGGACTGCCCGGTTCCTCCACCGCCGTACGCGACGATCTCCGGATACGCGTACGCGAACGCCAACTCGTTTGGCGAGACGATCGCATCCTCGCACAGCCACGGTTCGCGCCCGTTGATTCGAAGCCGAAGCGAACGAATGAAGCGCGTCTCGCGGAAGTAAAAGCCGCTCAGCGGCAACGCGTCGCCACATTCGCCGCGCAGATCCGTGATGAGGAGCGCTTGCCCGCGCCAGGCACAGCGTTCGTTGGCACGTACAGTGGCGTTCGGCATGCGCAACGGAGAGTGCAGAAGACACGCCAATGATTGACGCGTTTGGCATGTCGCTCGCACCTGTGGCGCACCATAGGAGGATTCTCATGGAACTACGACTGAGGCCGCTCGCCGAGCAAGTCATCGTCATCACTGGCGCCTCCAGCGGGATCGGGCTCGTGACCGCCAAACGGGCCGCGGCCGCGGGCGCGCGTGTCGTGCTCGCCGCGCGCAACGAGCGCGATCTCGCTGCGGCGGTCGCGTCCATTCGCGAGCTGGGAGGTCGCGCCATCTGTCACGTCACCGACGTTGCCGACTTCGAGCAGGTGGCTCGTCTCGGCGAAGCAGCCGTCGCCGAGTTTGGCCACATTGATACCTGGGTGAACAACGCGGGCGTTTCCATTTACGGTCGGGTCACTGACGTCCCGATCGCCGACATGCGCCGTCAGTTCGACGTGAACTACTGGGGCCAGGTCCACGGGATGTTGACCGCCGTCGCCCTGCTCCGCGACCGTGGCGGCGCGTTGATCAACGTCGCCAGCGCCGTCGCTGATCGAGCAATTCCGCTCCAAGGCAACTACAACGCGACGAAACACGCGATCAAGGCATTCACCGATACACTGCGCATGGAGCTCGAGGAAGCCGGCATTCCCATCTCGGTGACGCTCGTAAAGCCGGGCAGCATCGACACACCGCTCTTCGCCAAGGCAGAGTCACTGCTCGGCGTCGAGCCGCAACCCATTCCGCCCGTCTACGCGCCCGAGGTCGTGGCGCGTGTGATTCTCGAAGCGGCGGAGCGCCCAATCCGCGACGTCATCGCTGGTGGGATGGGAAAAGTGCTGAGCGTCGGCGAAAAGCTCTCGCCGCGCCTCACCGACAAGTACATGGAGCGGAGCACATTCGATTCACAGAAGACTGATGCTCCACTTGCAGACATGCCACCGAACAACCTTTACGCGCCCGTCGAGCACGACGGGGGCGAGCGCGGGCGCTTCCGTGGGAGAGTCCATGAGTGGAGCGCGTACACTGCCGCCGTCACGCATCCGCGTCGCGCGGCGCTGATCGGCACCGTCGCCGGCGCGGCGCTGTACCTGGCTCGCCGCGCGCTCGGTCAGTGGCGGCAGCATTCACACGAATCGATCCAAGCGCAGGCGCGCGCGGATTGAGGAGGAAACCGGAGCCATGGAAGCACGCGTGAAAGTCGCCGGACATTCGGTGCATCAGATGCTGATCGCCTTTCCGCTGGGCCTGCTCGCCACGGCAGTCATCTTCGACGTGATCCACCTCGTCACGGGCAGTACGACGGCGTCGGTGGTCTCGTATTGGGTGATTGCGGCGGGCGTCGTCGGCGGACTCTGTGCCGCCGTGTTCGGGCTCGCGGATTGGCTGGGTATACCGTCGGGGACCCGCGCATACCGGCTGGGCATGCTGCACGGCATCGGCAATGTGATCGTGGTGCTGCTGTATGCGGCGAGCTGGTTCCTGCGCCGGCCGGACCCGGTCCACCCGTCTCTGCTGGCTCTACTGCTGATGCTCGTCGGTGCGGGCCTCAGTCTCGTGACCGCTTGGCTGGGCGGCGAGCTCGTCGACCGCCTCGGTGTCGGCGTGGATGACGGAGCGAATCTGAACGCGCCGAGCTCACTGTCGAACCGATCGGCGCGATCGGCGTAGCTGGCGACGTCTGACCGGGATGCGATCGGCTCGGCCCCGCGCCGGTCGCCTTGTCGTTCGTGGCTAATATGTCAACTATTTACTTGACAAATATCGGACTGGCTTCTACACTGTGATGAAAGCGCCGGTGGCCCTTCACACGGAGGCACGATGTCCGATTCCAATTCAACTGACCGCCAGCTGATTCGGCGGTGGCGGACCACGCCTGAGATCGCTCATGTAACGCCGGCCGTCGTCGGCAATCTCGCGCTCGAGCCGGAGGCGCCGCACGAGGTCGATCGACAGAGCGCGCTTGCGTCACTCGTTCGCTCCCAGCTCGAGCTGCTGGGTGAGAACCCGGATCGCGAAGGGCTGCTCCGAACGCCTGAGCGCGTGGCCAAGTCGTTGGCCTGGCTCACGCATGGCTACGAACTCGACGCTGCGGAGGTCGTCGGCGACGCCATCTTCGAGGAAGAGCACCAGAACATGATCCTCGTGCGGGACATCGAGATGTACTCGCTGTGTGAGCATCACATGCTGCCGTTCTTCGGCAAGGTCCACATCGCGTACATTCCGAACGGCAGAATCGTCGGCCTCTCCAAGCTTCCGCGCCTCGTCGAGGTTTTCGCGCGGCGACTGCAGGTGCAGGAACGCCTGACCGAGCAGTTGGCGGATGCCATCGACGAGGTGCTCCAGCCTCGGGGCGTGGGGGTCGTGATCGAGGCGGTGCATCTTTGCATGATGATGCGCGGCGTCGAGAAGCAGAACTCGAAGACGATCACGAGCGCGCTTCGCGGTGAATTCCGCACCTGTCCGATGACTCGCGCCGAGTTCCTCGGACTTGCTCATCGCTCCGCGTAAGTGTCGGCCGACGCTCGCCGCTCAGCAGCGAATCACGAACGTTACGCGCGGCTCGAACCTCGGCGAACGAAGGACGAACTGTGAAACGCCAGAAGCCGCTTCAGTCTTTCTCGTCTCCGCTCGGCGTTCCCAGACTCAGTGCTCGGCCACTCGCGAGCGCGTTCTCGACCTCGATCAGCCGCGCCTCACCACTCCGCCGGACCATCTTGAGCAGCGTGTCCATGCTCGATACCTCCTCGAGCTGCTCGCGCGCGAACCACTCGAGAAAGTCATGCGCTACGTAGTCGTGCTCCGATGACGCGCGATCGAGGAGCGCGTTGATCTGTTTCGTGACGGTGTACTCCCACTCGAGTGACAGCGCAACGGCCTCCTCCGCCGACCCGAAATTCGCGCGGGGCGCCGGGATGGTCGGTATTGCGACGCGACCGCCCGCGTCGAGGATGTATCGCACGAACTTCATCGCATGCTCACGCTCTTCGTTGGCTTGCCGAAAGAAGTGCTCGCGGAGCACCGGCAGGCCGGCGTCGTCGAAGTAGCCGGCGATGTTGACGTACTTAAGCGACGCACCGAACTCGTGACCAACCTGCTCGTTCATCTGGGCGTTCATGGCTTCGCTGATCAGCATGGCGGCCTCGCTCACGGATGAGACACTGCTTGCGTTGCGCCGCACGAGCGCTCGCACGCACGCAGCGGCGCAGCTTCACGATGAAGCCTGCCAAGCTGGCCCGCCAGGTACAAGCAGTCAGCCTTGCCGAGCGGGCGGCCGGCGTGACGCGCGCGCCCACGCCGCCTCGAACGGACCGTGCGTGTGACGCCGGAACCAGACCATGGTGAGCGGCACGCCGATGGCCAGGTAAATCACCATGGCCAACGCGCCGACTCGAAGCGGCCAGTCTTCGTCCGGGTACATCAAACGAAGCGCCGAGTAGGCGACGGCAATGTGCAGCACGTAGTGCGTGAGCGACGCTCGGCCGAACAGGACGATCGGCTGCAGCGGACGCGACATCGACGCGGTGCCATGCGACCAGAGTAGCGCGGCGATGATCGCCAGCGACGAGATGCCGGCGGTCAGGAGGAACATTGCCGACGTTGGGGTCCAGCCCATTTCGACATACCGCTGCGTGTACTCGAGCGCGTCAAGGCGCGGAGCCCCGAGGATCGCAATTGCCTGCGCAACGAGGGCAACGGCGATCGCGCCGACGCACCAGCGACGCAGCGCGTCCCGACTGCGCGCCGTCTGCCAGAAGAGAATTCCCATGAGCGGGAACGCCATCCAGGAGACGAGCGGGTAGTTGCCATCGAAAAAGAGCGAGCGCACCGTGACCCAGCCAAACGCGCTATCCGCGAGGTGGGAGCCGTCCATCATCCAGTCAGTCCTAGCGTAGTTGCCGACCAGGTGTGTGACGAGCGGCGTCACGGCGATGAACAGCACCAACATGACGAGCGTCGCGCGCGGCCCCCGACCGAGCACCACGAGCGAGAGCGCCATCATCATGGCGAATGCGATGAGGATCTCCGTCCGCCAGAGGAGCGCGTGAAACACGACGCCGAACACGCCGAGTGCCAGCGCGCGAACACCGAGGTACCGCCGGAACGCCGGCGTCACGCCCGAGCGCTCGGCCTGAATCGCCCAGGAAATGCCGGCGACCACACAGAACATCGCACCTGTCGTGGGCTCGATTCTGGCGAGGAAGTACGTGAGCCCGCGCCCGAACGCACTCACCCCACCTTCCGCGCCTATGAGGTGCACCGCGATCATCGCCAGCACCGCGAGGCCGCGCACGGCATCGAGCACATCATAACGGCCTGATGAATCGGCTCTCACGCCGCGAGGGCGCTCGGACGCGGGCGCCGGCGAAGCAGGCACACTCCGAACGTGCGTCGCGGCGGTCATGTGCGCGCCACGTTCAATGTGCGTCGCGTAGGAAAGCCCTCGTACGACGTCTCGGGCAGCAAGTGCTCCGACTTCATCACCACGCTGTGCGGCGCCACGCGAGCGTCGGCGCCGATGTCCGCACCGTAGAGCAGCACCGCGTTGTGCCCCACGGTTGCGCCGGCGCGCACGACGACGGGACCGTTCTTCAGCACGCGATCCTCGAACGTGTGTGCCTGGAAGCCGCCCTCGAGCGTCGCGCCGTCCTCGATCGTCAGCATGTCGGGATCGGGCACATCCTCGGCGAACCGGCCGCCGAGAACAGCGCCGCGTCCAACGCGCACGCCGATGGCGCGCAGCAACATTGCGAGCAGCAGCGTTCCGCGCAGAAGTCCGGAGAAGCCGCCGGCATAGACATTCCAGATCACGCAGAAGTAATCCCAGCGGCTGTTCCAGCACGACCACAGCGGATGTACGCCGGGGCGCACGCGTCCGAGCAGGAACCACTTTGCCGCGATGGCGACGAGCACCGGGAGAATCGCGACACCCATCGTGACGAGTGGCACCATCGCCAGCAGCAACGGCCATGATCCAATTGCCTCGACGTGCTCGAGCGACTCGAAGTAGAAGAGGGCGCCAAGCGCGGGCACGATCGCGAGAGCGAAGCGAAGCAGCTCCCAGGTCACGCGTGTCGCGTAGCGCACCGCGGACGGGTGCTCGGTGAGGCGAGCGTCGGCGGCGATGATCTGCCGCCTGGGAAGTTCGAAGGCCGGATGTCCGAACCACGCGCTATGCGGCCGCAGCCGGTCCGGCTCCGCCACCGTGTTGATGCCGAGCAACGTGTCCTCAGGCACATGACATCCGGCAGGAATCAGCGCGCCATTTCCCAGGAAAACGCGCGACGCCAGGCTCACCGGCTCGATCGTCACCGCGCCGCGATGGACGCGTGCGCCGCCGAGGTAAATGCCGTCCGCGCAGAACGTGTGTGAGCCGATCTCGATCGTCTCCGGCAGCGCGTCGATCAAACTGCTGATCTCGCAGTCGCGGCCCACCTTTGCGCCGGCGAGACGCAGCCAGTATGGCCAGAACAGTGTGCCATACAACCAGCGCTGCGCCGACTCCACGAGGCCCGGTTTGAGCCAGACTCGCACGTAGGCCGCGCTCCAGCGATTCAGCGTTCCCGCGCGTACGCGCCCCATCACGCGACAAGCGACCGCCTCCATCAGGAGCGTGAGCGGAACCGCGAGCACGGCGAGCACCGGCACGGCGACTGTCACGCGCAAGTCGAACGACAGCTTGTTGTCGACGTACACCCGCCAGAAAACGACGGTCAGCAGTTCGACGGGAATGGCGAGGAACATCGCGAGCAGCAACCGCGCGAGAAGCAGCACGTTGCCGGCCGAGACCGGAGAAAGCGTCCGCCCTGCCACCGCTGGCGCGGCCGGCGCCATACCTGCTGGACGAGCGGGGATCCCATCCCAGCGCTCGCCTCGCCGAATTCGGCCGCCGCGCGGCAGCGAAGAATGCGCGGTGAGAAATCCCTCCGGCTCGATGCAGGAATGCGTGCGCACGCCCGCGCCCACGTCGAGGGTGCAGCCGTTCCCGAGCATCACGGGCCCGACGATCATCTCCCGCGACTCCAGCTCCACGAGACGGACCGCTGCATTTTGGCTGAGCGTGACGTCGTCGCCGATGTCGAGAAGATCCCACCCGCCATGTTCCAGGTCGACGCCGCGGTGGATGTGGACACGTTGCCCGACGCGTGCTCCCAGCGCGCGCAGCGCCATCTTCTGGTACTCGGTCCCTTCCAGCAGTCGCCACGGGATCAGACCGGCCGCGCGCACGACGATCCAATGCTTCAGGTAGAAGCTGCCCCACACCGGCGCACGCGTTGCCGTGTACCGTCCGATCAGCCGGCGCTTCATCCACACGGCGTAGGCGACACTCAGCACGGTGTACGCGGCGATGCTGGCGAACGCCAGCGGCGGAAGGAGAAGCAATGACTTGACCAGGCCGAAGCGCCCGAAGATCGCCGGACCCACGCGAAAGAACATTGCGTACGTCACGAACGACCCGATCACGACGTCCTTCAGCAGCCACGCGCTCTGGCAAAGCGTTGTCGCGACGGGCGCCGAGGGTCGCGGTGCCGGCGGGCGGGGACGCGCGTGCTCTGCGTCGACGGTGTCGCGCCGGTCGTCGATACCCACGGCCTCGATGATCGTTGCGGCGTGCGCAGCCAGCCGAGCCACGGTAGGATGATCGTAGATGTCGCGGACCGTGACCGACGCGGTCGCACGATGGTCGCGAAGCATCGACATCGCCACTGCCGCGCTGATCGAGTCGCCGCCGAGGTCGAGGAAGAAATCGCTCGTCACCGAAACCGTCTTCTTCTCGAGCACCTCGGCGAAGATCGCTGCGATTCGCTCCTCCATCGCATCGCGGGGCAACACGATCGTGGAATCGTCCGAATCGTCGTCGGCGTGAATCGACGGCAACGCCCGCCGATCCAGCTTCCCACCGGTCGTCCTTGGAAGCGCCGCGAGGTGGCCGATGCGCACGGGCACCATGTGAGCCGGAAGGACTCTCCGTAGAGCGTCGCGCAGCACCCGCTCGTCCGGAGGCGCGGCGCGGTGTTCCGGAACGACGAATGCAACGAGGCGCTGCGCGGCGTCCGTTCCGCGCATGCAGCACGCCGCTTCACGTACGCCGTCACACCCTGCGAGGCGCGCTTCAATCTCCTCGAGCTCCACGCGGTGGCCGCGTACCTTCACCTGCGAGTCGATGCGGCCATGCAGATACAGAACGCCGTCGGATGTACGATGCGCGAGATCGCCGGTGCGATAGATGCGGCCGAGCGTCGGATGCACGGGGAATTTTTCCGCCGTCAGCTCGGGTCGGTTGTGATACCCGCGGGCGACGCCGACGCCGCCTAGGCACAGCTCTCCGCGCTCCCCATCGGGGACTTCCTCCAGCGCATCACTCAGTACCCAGGCCGAAACGTTGGGAATCGGCCGGCCGATGGAGATCTCGTCACCCGGATGAATCCGCGTGCGTGTTGCCGTCACGGCGCACTCGGTAGGACCGTAGCCGTTCTCCAATCGACGGCCGGCGGCCCAACGTCCCGCCAGATCGCGCGGCAACTTCTCGCCACCTACGTACAGCAGGCGGAGATCGGGGAGTGCCCGCTCCGGATCCAGGCAGCCCGTGGCGCGGAGCATGGTCGGCGACGGACAAAAGACGGTGATCCGCTCGCGGCGCAGCCAGCCGACGATGTCGCGACCGAGCCGCACCGCGTCGTCGTCCATCACCACGAGCGTGGCACCGGCGGCGAGGGCCAGCCAGATCTCTTCGACCGACGAGTCGTACGCAGCCGAAGAATTCTGCGCGACGCGATCGCCAGGCCCGATCCCGAATTCGTCGCGGTCGGATGCGACGAGATTGGCAATGCTGCGATGCTCGATGAGCACCCCTTTCGGGATTCCCGTCGTGCCAGACGTGTAGATCACATAGGCGAGGGACGACGGCGTGAGCCACGGAGCCGGCGTTCGCGCGGCGTTTGGCGCTGGCTGTTGTGCGGAAGCCGCGCGCGTGTCGATGATCCGGTCGACGTCGGTCCTGCCGCGCAGCCGATCACATCCCGCCGCGTCGGTCAGGACCGCGACCGCACCGGAATCGGCCAGGAGAGTGTCGACCCGTTCGTCGGGAAACGACGGTTCGATGCTCGCGTACGCCGCTCCGGCTTTCAGAACTCCCAGCTGCGCGGCGTAGAGCAGGCCGGAGTCGCGCGGCAGCAGGATGGCAACGACGCACTCGTCAACGACGAGTGGTTTCAGTCGTGCCGCAATGGCGTCGGCGCACCGATCGAGCTCCGCATACGTGACGAGCGTTCGCTCCGGCCGGCTGCGCCCAGGCGGAACGTCCACGGCGACGGCATCCGGCCAACGCCGAACCGCCGCCTCGAAGAGCTCATGAAGGAGCCCAGAGTCTCCGGCGCCTGAGCGGCCGTCGCCGCAAGGGTCGAGTTGCGACGATGCCGGGCTGTACGACGGTTCGCGCGGCGTCGCGCGGGAGTCGTGGGTGGGGTACGATGCCACAGGCAGGCGGGTGTTTCGATTCACCGGCGGCGGTGACTCGTCGGACAATCATATGGATGAGACGGGCATGCGACAAGCAGGCATTCCCCTGTGCGCGGGTGCCGGACGCGATCGCGAGCATACGGGCAGTTTGGCCCATTGACGGCGCGGCCCGGATGGCGACCGTTGATCGCACCAACCTCTCCCGATTGACATCGAGCGACGGGTCAGCGGTGTACTCGGCTGTTTATTAAATCTCTTTAATAAGCCTTCTGACCGTGTGACGACGTGTCCTCCGTCAGGGAGCGACTCGCTACCTCGCAACTGCAACCGGTGCCCACACCGCCCAAGAGAGCCTTCTTATCAAAGAGTTGCATCCTTTGTGGGTTCGGTTTACGGATGGCTAGGCCGGAGATGCTGTCGTTGGCGACAACAGCACCGGCTATGCGATGAGCGCTGCAATGCCTCTATGGCGCCGTTTCCAGTTCGCGCGATGCCACATGCTCCCGAGCGCGACATCCTCAACCTGACGGTGTACGCGCATCAACGCCCCGGTCGTGAAACGCCGGTTCTGTCCGTTGGCGACGGCGCCCGCGACGATTAAGCGACCCTACGGCGCCACGCCGCGGCCGGCCGCGTACGTGATCGTACCGGTGAACTCTGCTTCGACCGGAGCTCCTGCAAGCACCTGCTGCGGCGTGGCGTGCGCCACTCCATACACGCGGCCGCCACCGCTCGCCCCCTCGAATCGGCCGCTTCCACCGGTCACGTTGAAGCTGCCGTCAACGATAAATAGTCCATTACTCAACGTGATCGGCGCAGCCCACGTGAGGGTCAGAATGTCACCATTCGCCGCCGTGAAGATGTCGATGGCGTCCGTCACGGTCAGGCCCGTCGTTGGCGTGCCTTGAACGCACTGGCTCCCCGTCCCCGTGGTCAGCCCGGCGTGCATCATCTCGCCCCTGAAATGCCCGAACTCCATGAACCGGGACAGCACTGAGCAACGACCGCCGAACAATGATTGCGCGTGTAGGTCCCCCGGGACCGCGAAGACGATGGAGTCGGTGTTCCAGACCAATTCCGCGCCGAACGGCCGTTCGGCCGCGGCTGGCTCGCCGGGGGCGCCCGCACTGAACGACGCATTCCCGAGGGAGCGCGACGGAACCTCGGGCGAACTGACGGCATCGCAAGCGGCAAGTGTAGCCACTACGAAAACCAATGACAGGAGCCGCGGATAGTTCGAGGGTACGCGCGTGCACATTGGCGCCTCACATCAACGGTAAGTGTATAGAACGCGATAAACCATTCGGTGGCGGAATGCTCCATGGGCAGAACGCCGACAGATCCATCGGGCGCGCCACCGTGCCATAGCCGGCGTGCGTTGTCGGTCTTTTTCTCGGCTCGGTGCCGCTTCAGCTGGCTTGGCACAGGAGGGCTGCGTCGGCCTTCCGGCGGACGTTGAACGGCCTTCAGAGTACGGGAAACATGCGGCGCGGCAGTAGGTGATCGCCCGACCCCGTGGTAAGGCATCCATGAGCATAAGAACATTAGTACTTCTCAATGTTCGTTCTGCTAGGTACCGGCAGCCTCGTCAGGACGGGCGCGATGAAGCTGGAAATGGGGGCTACCCTGAACGTGTGACGATAGCCGCGGCTTCCCGCGCGAGGGGCGTACGGAGGCCGCCGACGGGACGGCGCTGTGATCCACACCGGGCGCGAGTCGAGATAGCTCTCGATTGGGCAGCGCTTCCGTTGGCAAACCAACCTGTACAGCTTAGGAGCTCGGCGTTCGCTTCGACGGCGTACTGACCGGTAGCCCAAAGAGCGCGTTCATGGCGTCGACTTTGGCCCGGAAACGTCGCCCCTTGATCGGCGATGAACGTCATTTCCCAAACGGCCAAACGCAATGCCTCTCCGTCCAGACAAGTCCATCCGGCACTTTGTGAACTATCACAACCCTGATGCTATGGACTATGACTTCGACGAGGTCGGTGAAACTGGCGACAACGTGGAACTAGCAATTGTCACGAACAAGCTAGTTCACGATTTGGCGGGCGACATCGTATGGATGATCGGTCGGCATTTTGATCGATCGACGTACTACCTGTACGGTAAGTTCCGAGTCTCTCGGCAGCGGGCATCTGAACACCCGGATTTCGACTACGAGGTCGCCGGTC
>DATISA010000147.1:0-29829 GCA_035469245.1 Gemmatimonadaceae bacterium | reverse complement strand
GGCTCGGGACCGCACGGGATCATCGTCGCTCCCGACGGAGGTGTGTGGTACACCGGCAACGCCAAGGGCCTGATCGGCCGTCTCGATCCGAAGTCGGGGCAGATCACCGAATTCAGGATCGAAGGCGCGCGCGATCCGCATACGCCCCTCTGGTTGAATGGAAAGCTCTGGTTCACGGCGCAGCAGGCCAACAAGTACGGCATGCTCGATCCAAAAACGGGTGATGTGAAGGTGTACGATTCGCCCGTGCCTCGATCGAAACCATACGGCCTGCAACGCGCCCCGGACGGCACCCTGTGGGTCGCACTGTTCGGCACGAACAAGCTCGGGCATCTCGATCCGGCCACCGCGCAGCTCACGACGATCGATCTTCCCAACGCCGACGCTCGCCCGCGCCGTCTCGCCATCACTTCCGACGGACGGATCTGGTACAGCGACTACGCGCGCGGCTACCTCGGCATGTACGATCCAAAGACCAAGAGCGCCAAGGAATGGAAGACGCCGAACCAGGCGCCGGAGCATACGTCCAACCCTTACGGCATCGGCATCGCTCCCGACGGGGCCATATGGGTCAACGAGGCGCGACAGGGCAACATGGTGCGCTTCGATCCCAGGACCGAGCAGATGCTGGTCGTCGAGATCCCGACGAAAGGGTCAGTGATCCGGAACGTCACTGTCGACTCAGCGCGCCAGCGATTGTGGATCGCCGAGAGCGGCGTCAGTCGGTTGGGGCGGATCGATCTGAGATAACGACGGCGATCAGAGCGCTCGCGACTCCCGTTGTCGCGAGCGCTTCTGCTGTGATGACAGTCGAGCCAGCCAAGGCGATCGCCGCGGACGACCCGCCGGCGAGTAGCAGCGCCAGCACACCAATTCCGGCCAGCGCACTTCAGCTTCTGTGACCGTCGATGTGGTCGATGGATGACATCAGATCACAAGCCGCGGCCGGAACCCCGCCAATGCGCGCGCAACGCGCGCAATGAGCGAGCTAAAGCATCGAGCATACCAGGATGCTCAATCCCCGATTTCATGGCGCAGGTCATTCGCGTGGCACGCCTATTTCTTTATTCCCGGTTGGAACAGGCAATGGCAATTCGGGATTGGGCATTCACAAGGTTTTCAACCGGCTGTCTCATGCGTTTTCGCACTTCAACCCTCATCAGCTTCGGATTCGGCGCCGTCGCAACGACGACGTCGATGATCGTTGGTGGCTGTGCGCAGGCATCGCGACCAGGGCTGGGGGGCGCCGCACCGACGCTCGCGGAATCGAGAAGCCTGTATCGTCTCGCCTCCAGCAGCGTCCGGTCGACGACGGTCTACGAATCTCCCACGGTTTCGTTCGCTCTCGACCGGATCGATCAACGCGGCCTCCCATTGGACCAGACGTATCGTCGTACGGCCACCGGCAAGGGCGTGACGGTCTATGTGTTCGACGGCGGCGTCTCGACGACGCACCCGGAGCTCACCGGCAAGGTACGAACCGGCTTCACGGCGTTTCCAGACGACCCAAAGATTTGTAACCCGCACGGCACCGCGGTTGCCGGCGCGATCGCCGGTTCGACGCTCGGCGTGGCACCCGACGCCCGGATCGTCGACGTGAAGATGGTCCAGTGCGACAAGCTCCGCGGCACGATCAGGGCGATCGTCGACGGTGCGCACTGGGTCCTCGAGGATCACAAGGCGCACCCCGGCCCGGCGATCGCCAACTGGTCGTTCATCGCCGACACCGCGTCGCGCATTCCGTCGCTGGACAGCGCCGTCGCCGAGCTTCGCGCGGCGGGGATTCCTGTCATCGTATCGGCGGGAAATCTCGACATCGACGCCTGCCACGTGTCGCCCGGCAACGCCCTCGGCACCATCGTCGTTGGCGCGTCGGCGGTCGCCACCGAGCAACTCGCCGACGGTGCGACGCGAACTGTCGATCGCCGCTCCCCGGGGACCGCATTCGGCCCATGCATCGATCTGTACGCGCCAGGCGATTCGGTGCTGCTTCCAAGCCTCGATCGCGACAACGCGCCGATCTCACAGTTGTGGAATGGAACCTCGATGTCGGCGGGCTATGTGAGCGGAGCGGCAGCGTTGTTCCTGGAGACGCACCCGACCGCGACGCCCGATCAGGTCGCGTTCGAGCTCAAGCGAAACTCGACGACGGATGTCGTGCGCGACACGCGTACGACGAGTTCGCGAATGCTGTACGTGGGAACGCGCGACGCGCAGCTGCTGGCCCGGGCTACGCCACCGCGCTGAAGTCATAGATCGTTCTACTTGTCTGCCGGCTGAGATCGATGCGAATGCTCGCGCGCGCGAGCATTCGCACTCAGCGCCGGCGCGCCGCGTCAGCTGCGGCGCTCAGCCGCGACGAATGCCGCGATGCCGGCGAGCTCATTCGACTTGTTCTCGATGTAGGCTCCCGCGCCGCCGAACAACAGGGCGTAGCGCGTGTGCACGTCGTAGCGCGCGGGCGGCGCCGACGTCTCGTTCGTGAACTCGCGCGCGAACGCCACGTGCGCGACGTCTGCCACGCTCACCGGTTCCGTCGGCAAGTGGACCAGCGGCAACTCATTGTCGATCGCGATGGTGATGTCGTGCCATAGCCGCCGCACATCATAAAACTGGAATACGCTCCGCGAGTCGATCTGATCGAGCCGGTTGTTGCTGAGGAAATCGTAGATCACGTTTTTCTTGAGTCCCGGCCCGTACAGCCCGACCAGCCGCAGAATGTGCGTCTCGAAGCGCGAGGCGAGGATCTCCTCCAGCCGACGGCGGTTCCGGCCGTACGCGTGCAGGCCGGTCCAGCGCACCGCTGACTCTTCGTCGACGTCGCGCGGATCCAGAAACACGTCCACGGTCGAGATGAGCACGAGTCTCGTCGTCTCGACGTGCTCGAGCGCGCGTGTCAGGCGCTCGATGATGTCCGAGTCGCGCTCGGGGTCGGCGTTTGCCTTCCACTTCTCGGCCGGCGCGCCGGCGCACACCACGAGGTCGAAGCTCCGTCCGGCGATCTGTTCGATGTTGCTCGAGTTGAAGCAGGCGTCGAATTGACGCTGCCGGAGCAGGTTGCCGCCGACGAACCCGGTGTATCCGATCAACGCTGTCTCGCCCCACGTATCGTCGGTCATGGATCGAACCGCCCGGGCGCGCGACGGGAATGGAGAGACAGTGGTGCAATTCGGATCCATGAAATATGTCGCGCAGCGGTTGGACGCGAGGGTCGGTGAGCAATCGGCGGCCGTACCCTCGAAAACCGTTCGCCGCATCGCAGAGCGTGACCAGGAGTGGAAGAGGTCGCGGACGTGCTCGTCGAGGGGGAGGCGACGGCTCCGGAGCGCGCTGACGGTGACTCGCTTGACTATTGCAAGCACCTGGCTCAACCCGGCTAAGTTCCTCTTCGACCGCCGGTTGTGATCACCCGAGTCAGCTCCGACATGCCGACGAACGACCTCGATCGCCTCTGCATCAATACGATTCGCACGCTCGCGATGGACGCGGTGCAACAAGCCGAATCAGGCCACCCCGGAACGCCGATGGCGCTCGCGCCGGTGGGCTACGTGCTTTACACGCGCGCCATGCGCCACGACCCCGCGGATCCCGCCTGGCCCAATCGCGACCGCTTCATTTTGTCGTGCGGGCACGCCTCGATGCTGCTGTACTCGTGCCTGTATCTCAGCGGCTACGATCTCACCCTCGACGATCTCAAGCAATTCCGCCAGTGGGAGAGCCGGACCCCCGGCCATCCCGAGTACGGCTATACGCCGGGCGTCGAGACCACAACGGGTCCGCTCGGACAAGGCATTGGCAACGCGGTCGGCATGGCCGTCGCCGAAGCACATCTCGCGGCCACATTCAACAAGCCCGGCCAGGCAATCGTCGACCATCACACCTATTTCATCTGCAGCGACGGCGATCTGATGGAAGGTCTGTCGCACGAGGCGGCTTCCTTCGCGGGCCACTTCAAGCTCGGCAAGTTGATTGGCTTCTACGACGACAATCACATCACCATCGACGGCGCCACGGAACTGACCTTCACCGACGACACGGCCGAGCGCTTCCAGGCGTACGGTTGGCAGGTGCTGCACATCAGCGACGTCAACGATCTCGATCAGATCGAGGGGGCGATCGCGGAAGCGCAATCCGACACGGAACGGCCGACACTCATCGTCACACGGACGCACATCGGCTATGGCAGCCCGCGCCAGGACTCCGAGAAGGCGCACGGCGAGGCGTTGGGAAAGGAGAACGTCCTCATCACCAAGAAGAACCTCGGTTGGCCGAGCCTCGAGCCGTTCTACGTGCCCGACGAGGCGCTCGCGCATTGGCGGAAGACCAGCGACAAGGGCGCGCGTCTGCACGCCGAGTGGAACGCCTGCCGCGCCGAGTACGCCAAGGCGTTTCCGGATGATGCGGCGGAGCTCGAGCGGCGGCTCGCGGGGAAGCGGCCGCCGAATTGGGCGGCCAACCTGCCGACCTTTACCAAGGAGAACGGCAACGTCGCGAGCCGCGCCGCGTTCGGCGCGGCGCTGAACGCCACCGCCGAGGCACTTCCCGAGCTCGTCGGAGGATCCGCCGATCTCACGCCGTCGAACAACACTTCTGTCAAGGCGTGGAAGAACTTCGCGCCGGGCGATTACGCGTCGCGCTACGTGCACTTTGGCATTAGAGAACACGGAATGGCGGCGATCATGAACGGGATGGCGCTGCACGGCGGCGTGCTGCCGTACGGCGGGACCTTCCTGATCTTCTCGGACTACATGCGTCCGTCGGTGCGCCTCGCCGCGATCATGAACGCGCGCGTGATCTACATCTATACGCACGACTCGGTCGGACTCGGCGAGGATGGGCCGACGCATCAGCCCATCGAGCAACTGTCGGCGCTGCGCGCGATTCCGAACCTCGTCCTCATCCGGCCGGCCGATGCCACCGAGACGGCGGTCGCCTGGCGCGTGGCCGTCGAACACGACGGCGGACCCGTCGCGCTCGTACTGACGCGCCAAAAGCTGGGCTTGATCGACCGGACCGTCTACGCGCCGGCGGATGGGCTCGAGCGCGGCGGCTACGTGCTCGCCGATCCGCCGGGCGACACCACACCGCGCGTGTTGCTCATGTCATCGGGATCCGAGGTCGCGCTCGTGATCAAAGCCCATCAGCAGCTCGCCGAGCGCGGTATCGCCTCGCGAGTCGTGTCGATGCCATCGATGGAGCTCTTTGCGCGGCAGTCAGTCGAGTATCAACGGTCCGTGCTGCTCGACGGGGTGCCCCGCGTGTCGATCGAAGCCGCTCATCCCATGTCGTGGTATCGATGGGTCGGATCGAATGGAGTTGTGATCGGGCTCACACGTTTTGGCGCGAGCGCGAAGTACGAGCGGATCTACGAGGAACTGGGCCTGACGGTGCAGCACGTCGTCGACACGGCGGTGTCGCTCGTCAGCTGAGTCGGCTGCGGTTGCCGGCCTGATCATAAGAAATCTGTAATTAGCGGCACTCTCTCGCTGTCGCATCACGCCGGCGCACGGTTGCTCGCGCCTGGGAGCGGCGACGGGCCCACGGTTTGCTTCGCGTTCGCCAGACCCGGTGGACTACGCCACGGGAAGATGGGACGCGACGCACCATGAACGTGCGCCGTTCATCGCAGCGCACGAGTCCGGCGGGATCGCGTCCCGCGGGGCCTCTCACGAGAATGCCGCACGTTGCAAAGCGAAGCCGTTCAAGACGCGGAGCTGTTGATTCAGCGACGCACGGAACCTAGCGTCCTCTCGCTGCCGGCGTATGACATCCGCATCCGGCGCGAGCTCGCGCAGCGACGGCTCATTCGCGCCCTCGTTCGACACGCGACACGCGTGCTCGTACTTCACGTGCTCGACGCGGCGGTGATCGCAGCCGCCGTGCTCATCGCGGCGTGGATGCTGCCGATCGGTGACGCGGAGCATGTCACGTTGCCACTCGTTGGCCTCTTGCTGCTCGCCCTCAACCTGCGCGGAGCCTACGGATCGATGCATCGGCGACGCGATGCGTGGCAGGTGCTGTCCGCGATTGCAGGCGCAGTCGGCGCTCTCATCATCTTGCGCGCGTTGCCGCACGGCTCGGAGCTCTCGGCCGGCTTCATCGTCGCCTTCGGTGTGATCGTCGCGCTCGGGCTCGTCGCAGAGCGGTGGATGGCGGATGTTGCCGTGCGCCAGGCTCATGCCCATGGCGTCGGTCTTCGCAAGGCGCTGATCCTCGGCCGCCGCGCCGACGTGCAGACGATGGTTGCCGCACTCGAGCGCGATCGTCACCGCGACCATCACGTGCTTGGATTCGTCACCTCGAATCAGATCGTCGACGACGGTGCGCTCGGCACGATCGCGGAGATCGAGTCGGTGCTCGACCGAGCCGATCCCGCAGAGTTGATCGTATCGGGGACGCTCGCCGTCGATTCACTCAAACGGGTGGTAACGGCCTGCCTGAAGCGCGGCATAACGATTCTAGCCGTGCCGGTGTGGAGTCGCGCGATGCGCGGATGGGCAGAGCCGGTCAACGTCGGCGGCCTGCCCGGCTATCAAGTGCACCCCGCGCGTCTCGGCATGCCCGCGCTGATGCTCAAGCGGGCGGTGGATCTGCTGATCGCAAGCGCGGCGCTCGTCATCTGTGCACCGCTGATGCTGCTGGTGGCGGTCGCGGTCAAGCTCGACTCACCCGGCCCCGTCTTCTACCGACAACGGCGCGTCGGGCTGGGCGGCCGTGAGTTCATGATGTGGAAATTCCGCAGCATGCAGATCGAGGCCGAACGTCGGCTCGATCAGGTCGCGCATCTGAACCGGTACACCGACGGCAGGCTCTTCAAGCTCGCACACGATCCACGCATCACGCGGGTGGGGCGACTTCTGCGGCGCTTCAGCCTCGACGAGCTGCCGCAATTGTTCAACGTGCTTGCCGGCGACATGTCGCTCGTCGGCCCACGTCCGCCGCTGCCAACCGAAGTCGGCAAGTACGAGCCTCGGCACTTCGTCCGCTTGAGCGTCGTGCCGGGGATTACCGGCCCATGGCAGGTCGGCGGTCGCAACCTGATCACGGACTTCGAGGAGGTCGTTCGCCTCGAGCGCGCCTACGTCGACAGCTGGTCGATGCGCCTGGATCTGGCGATCATGGCGAAGACGTTCGGCGTCGTGCTCAGCGGCAAAGGCGCGTATTGATCGGTCGGGCCTGCATATGAGAGTGGCCATTGCCACCGACTGGCTCACCTCGTTCGGCGGTGCCGAGCGCGTGCTGCAACAGCTTCGGCTGATGTATCCGGGTGCGCCGGTCTATACCTCGGTATACGATCCGGCCGGACTCCCCGACGATATCCGCACCTGGGACGTGCGGCCATCGGTGCTGCAGCGGCTGCCGGTGCCGACCCGCTACTCTCGCAGTCTGTTGCCGCTCATGCCGTACGCGTTCCGGCGCCTCGACATGTCGGATTATGATTTCGTCATAAGCGTCTCCAGCGCGTTCTCGAAGAGTGTCCGGCCGGCCAATGGCGCAATGAACGTGTGCTACTGCCTGAGCCCGCCGCGCTACCTCTGGGACCTGCGCGAGGAGTATCTCGCCGGCCGCGCGGCGCGGACCGTCCTCGACGTCGCGGCGACGTGGCTCCAGCGCGCCGATCGAGCCGCGGCGAAAGGGGTGGATGAGTTCGTTGCGATCTCGCGAACCGTCGCCGACCGGGTGCAGCGAAGTTATGAGCGGGATGCGAGAATCGTGTACCCGCCTGTCGACACGTCACGACTCACGCCCTCGGCAGCTGATCCGGAGCCGTTCTACCTGGTCGTGTCGCGCTTGGTCGCGTACAAGCGGATCGATCTCGCCATCGAGGCGTGCAATCGCCTGCGCCGGAAACTGATCGTCGTCGGCGCGGGACCGGAATATGCTCGCTTAGCTGCGCAGGCTGGTCCAACGGTTCATCTCGCTGGCCCGCTTCCTGACGCCGTCGTGGGAGACCTCTACGCGCGGTGCCGGGCATTCGTGTTCCCCGGACTCGAGGACTTCGGCATCGCGCCCGTGGAGGCGCAGGCTGCGGGGCGTCCGGTGATCGCGTACGGCCGTGGAGGCGCAGTTGAAACGGTGCTCGATGGAACTACGGGGGTTTTCTTTGCGGCACAGACCACCGACGCGCTGGTCGATGCGATCGAGCGCCTCGATCGACTGTCCGTCGATCCGGCGGCGTGCCGCAGAAATGCGGAACGCTTCGATGTTGCTGTCTTCCGGCGCGAACTGGGATCGGCTGTCCAGGAGATCGTCGAACGCTGATGAGCCTGCGATCCCGCGTGCCCGCTTTGGGATGGGTGTGCGGCAATTGCGCTGGGCCTTCCTCGCTGCGATCGCTCTTGCCCCAACCCTCCCTGCGCAGGCGCCGGAGGGCGCCCCGCCTTCACCGCGTCTGGCAGTGGGCGATCGGGTAATCGTGAAGGTATGGCCAGACGTGATGCTGAGTGATACGGCGGTCGTCGACGAGCGTGGCGAGATCAGCCTGCGCCATGTCGGCTCGATCGGCGTGCTGGCGTTCGACTACGATCGCCTGCGCGACACGCTCCGGGCCCGATACGCGACGTTTCTTCGCAGTCCGGTCATTGACGTCACGGCATTTCGTCGCGTGACCGTGAACGGCGCAGTCGCGAAGCCCGACATCTACATGATCGACCTCTCGTCGACGATTCGTGACGTGATCGCGCGTGCCGGCGGCGTGGCGCAGTACGGCGATGTGCGCAAGGTCAGCATTCTTCGAGGCGGCCAGGCGATACCAGCGCCGAACTGGGACAAGCCCGCTACGGTCGCCGACTACCGACTCGAGTCCGGCGACGTGATCCTCGTCGGTCGCCGGCCATGGTGGCTCGACAATCTCGGGACGATCACGGGCGTTGCCGGGCTGGCGGTGTCACTCGCATTCACGTTGTTGAAGAAATGACGATGCGCGAGACCGACGCCACGGTTGACACCGTCGATCTTGCCGAACTGGCCCGCGCCGCGAAGCGCGGTTGGCGGTTCATTGCCGCCTGCACGCTGCTCGGCGCGGTCCTCGGGCTCGTGGTGCTCTTCGTCGGGCCGCGGCGCTACGAGGCGGCGGCGAGCATCGTGATCCGGTCGTCCCAGGGTACACGTGCATCGCTCCTTTCCGGCTTGGCCAGCGGAGGCGCCGGCGGTCTGCTCGACGCGGGCACTTCGTCGCCTCTCGAGACCGAGATTCAAATTCTCTCGAGCCGTGAGCTCATCGGCAAAGTGGTCGATTCGTTGCGGCTTCAGGTTCAGGTGCGCGCTCCCAAGGGCGTCGCATCGAACCGTATCGTCGAGGCGACCGATCTGCCGGGTGCGTTCACGCCGCGTCGATACACGGTCTCGACGGCGGCTGACGCCGGCATACGAATCACCGGACAGGGCTCCGTAGTTCGCGCGGCCCCCGGCCAGCCGGTTGTTCTCCCGATCGGACGGCTCACGCTCACCACCGCCGTCCGCCCGGGCGGCAGCCGCACCTATGACGTGCAGCTGCTCGATCGTGAAGACGCAATCTCGCTGATCGCGAAGCGCATCACGGTGTCCAAGCCAGGCGGTGAGGTGCTGCGGATCGCGTGCCGCACGAGCGATTCGACGACCGCGGCGGCGATTCCGAATTTGCTCGTGGATTACTATCTGGGCCTCCGGCACACCACCGACCGCGGCACGAATCTCCACCGCGTCGAGTTTCTCACCTCGCAGTTGGACTCCGTCACCCGCGAGCTCACGACCGCGGAGCAGGACCTCAAGCGATTTCAGGAGTCGAGCCGTCTGATCGATCCGCAGACGATCGGCAAGATCCAGCTCGAGCGCGCCGCGACGCTCAGGACGCAGATTGGAGAGAACGATCTGGAGCGCGGCGCCCTGGAGCAGTTGATGGAGCAGGTGTCGGCCGGACGGATGAGTGTGCGCGATCTCGCCGCCTATCCGACGTTCCTCAAAAGCAGCGCAATCAACGCGATGCTGACTCAGATCGGTGAGCTCGAGACGGAGCGATCCAAGCTCCTCGTCACGCGACTGGACTCCGACTCCGATGTCGTCGCGCTGTCCAAGAGCATCCGGAACCTCGAGGGCCAGCTCAGCCCGATGGCGACAGCCTACGAGAGTTCGCTGGGGCGGCAGCGGTACGATATGGGCCAGCAGCTGGACTCGCTGCAGACCGCACTCGGCGCTTTCCCCGCGGCGCTCGCCTCCGGCAACCGGCTGCAGCGCAACGTCGTGCAGCTCTCACAGGTGCACGCCGCGCTGCAGGCGCAGCTCGTGGACGCGCGTGTCGCCGCGATCTCGGAAGGCGGCAATGTTCAATCCCTCGACGTCGCGCAGCCGCCGATGAATGTCGCGTTTCCGCGGCCGCTCCCAGTACTGGCCGCCGGCCTCGGCGGAGGCGTGTTCGTCGGGCTCGCGATCGCGCTGCTCATGGGCACGTTGGGACGATGGGTACAAGACCCCGCAACGGTCGAGCGAGCCACCGGCGTTCCCGCACTTCGCTTCGATCCGCACGTTCCACTTCTGCTCGGCGCGTCGAGCGCGCGGACGATCCTCGTCGCGCCGGTCACGCCCGGTGTCCAAGTCGATGCCGTCGTCGATCGCCTCGTGCAGACGGCGACGCTGCGATCCATCTCCGCAGCCGTGCTCGATCTCACGACCGGTGCGCTCGCCGACGTCGATGGCACGATTCAACGGCTCGAGGCAGAAAACGGCCTGGTCGTGGTGAAGCTTCCGACAATCACGTCGGACACCGCGGCCGCGGCGATTCGCGAGCACCGCGCCGTGCTGCTCGTCGCACCTGAGCGGCGAATTGCGCGAACGCAGCTCGTTGGCGCCGTGCAGATGTTGAAACGGCTCGAGGTCCCGTGCGCGGGCGTGGTGCTCAACGGCAATGATCGAGGCAACGGGCGGAATGGAGTCGTCGCGTAGCGCTCTCGTGGACGCCGGGCGCACGGTCCTGGCGCCGTTGGCTCCGCCACGCCGCCTCTTTGCGGTGCGTCCTGTCGACATCCTGCGCGGCGCGATCGGGCTGCTCGTCGTCGCCAACCTCGGGCGACTGCCGGCCTTTTCCACCGGCGGGCGGGAAGCACCCATTCTGGTGAACGATCTCGCCGTCGGCACGTTTGTGGTCGCGGGCGTGCTGGCCTCGCTTTCGCGCCGGTCGTTTGAGCTCGATCTAGTTGGGCTCGTCGCCCTGGCCTTTGCCGCGATCGGCGCGGGCTCTGCGCTCACGGCGACGGTTCGGTTCGGTCTCACGCCGTTCGAGTTGTTCGTGAGCCTCTCCTACCTCGCGCGGTGGGTACTGTACCTCGGCGTGTATCTGGTGATGGTCAACGTCGTCTCGTCGCGCGACGTGTCGCGCGTGTGGCGCGCGCTCGAGTCGACCATGCTTGCGATCGCCGCATTCGGCATCGTTCAGGTAGTCGTCCTGCCGGGATTTGCCCAGCGCGTATACCCCGATTCACGTCTCTACCTGGACTGGGACCCACAAGGACATCGTCTCGTGTCGACGATCCTCGAGCCGAACATCGCCGGCGCGATGTTGATGTCGGTCCTCCTCGTGGAGCTTTCGCAGATATCCGTCGGCGCGCGCGTTCCTCGATGGAAGCCGCTCGTCCTCTTCACCGCGCTCGTGCTCACGCTGTCGCGCAGCGCCGCGCTCGGCCTCGTGTTCGGCGTCGGCGTCATTCTCGCCGTCTACGGGATACCGAAGCGGCTCCTCCGCGTCGCGGGCGTCGCCATCGTGCTTGCGCTCGCGACGCTTCCCAAGCTCATCGCCTTCGCCGCGGCGTATGGCAAGTTCAGCTTGTCGGGATCGGCCACTGGAAGAATCGCCGCATGGACCATGGGCATCCGGGTCTTTCTCGATCACCCCTGGTTCGGTGTGGGTTTCAACACGTACGGTTTCGTTGCCGAGCGATTCTACGGCATTCTTCGGATGGGCGCCGCGAATTACTCCACGGATGGCGGATTGCTCTTCGCCGCGGCGATGACCGGGGTGGCCGGTCTCGTTGCGCTCCTGTGGATGTTTCGTCTCGTCGTTCGCCGGTGCGCCTGGATCTGGCGCACCAAGACCGTGACGGCCGAGCATCGCGGCATCGCGATTGGCGCCGTTGCATCGATCGTCGCGGTCTGTGTGCACAGCGTTTTCGTGAACAGCCTCTTCACGACCTTCGTGATGCAGATCATGTGGGTGTTGGTCGGCCTCACGTTCGCCATCGCGCGCGGAGCTTCCGACCTCAGATCACTCGGAACTCCTTCACTCCCAGGTGGAGCAGCCAACCCAGCGTGACCAATGCCTGAGCGGCGATCACCCACCGCGCCGCCGTGTAGCGTCCAGATGCTACGAGTCCGGCGCCGCAAAAGATGAATAGGGGCAGGAACGCCCGATCGAAGCCGAGGTGATACTCGAGGACAGCGCTCCCCGCACAGGTCAACAGCGCCACGTACGCGAGTCCCGAGAGTGCCATTGGGACGTTGGTGCGGAAGATCGCCCTCGCATTCCACACGAACGTCGCGGCCACAGCGAACAGGACGACGAGCGAGAGAATCCAGTAGACCTTGTTTATGAGACCCATGCTCGCGATCGGGTGTGTGATAGCGTCCCAGAGGCCGACGAGCGGCCAATCGAAGTTGCGTTCGCCGAGCACGATGCCGGCTTTGCGTAGATGGAGCCAGACTGCTGCATTCCACGCGGCTGCGGGAATCCAGGCCCAGGCAAGGTGCAAAAGCAGCCGCCTCTGCTTTTGCCCAACTGCCGTGACCACGAACGCCGCAAACACCAGAAAGCTCGTTTCACGGCACAGCATGGCGAGCGCGAGTGCGATCGCCACACTCGCGAACCGAGCGCGTCGGTACGCCACGAACGACCCGACCAGCAAGGCGGTCTCGAGCAGTTCTGCGGTGCCAAACAAGAGCGCGATCCAGGTTGCCGTGGCGGCGAGGCAGATCGCCGCACTCCGCAATTCGGCCGCGGCGCCGGCAAGGAGAAAATCGAGGAGCCAGATCAGCGCGGCGAACGCGATGACATTGATTGCCACGAACACGTATTCGGCCGCGAGCGGCCGTCCTCCGGACAGCGCGAACGTCACAGCCGGCAGCAGAATCCGTCGTGAGCGATACACGGGATTGTCGAGCATCGCCACTGAGGATGGCCTCAACAGCAATGGATCGACGGCGAGCACCAGAAAGAATTTCCCGTCGTAGCCGTACTCGCCGTGGTAAACGTGCGCTCCACTCTCGGTCAACTCCGCCGGAACCGGGCGTGGATCGTCGATGTGGAAGAACCGACTGACTTCGCCGTGGTATGCGACGCGCCAGAAAGCCACGGTCACACCGAGCACGAGCAGCGTCGCTACGAGTGCGACCGCGTGGACCGCGCGCCGTCCGAGGTACTGTTCCTGCATCTGCATGGCCGTTACGAGATTCGTCATCCTCGCCCCTCTGTCATGTCGCTCGGCTCCGAGGCTCGCGCGCGTATCTGTTCGGCCCGGTCGCGAACGCCGCACGTCTACGTCGCGGGGAGCGCGCTCGAGCGGCCGGCGCGGTCACTGCAAGGCCCAGTCCCGTACGTCGACCTGGACCGACGTGCCACGCAGCGAGCATTCGCCGGTGGCAGCAACGCGCTTCGCTTTCTCCTGGCGCGGAGAGCCGAGCGGTACGTCTGGCGTCTCGTCGATTCGGAGGGACGGGGAGCCATCCGCGCTGCAGCGTCGTGATGGCCGAGCCGAGCCGCGCGTCGGCGCTCCGAAACGGTTATCTGGTGCAGCATCGCGCGATGAATCTCGCGCTGCGTGCCCGCGACGCCTGGCTTCGCTCCCGTGGATCACGCGCGCCCGTCGGCACGGTCGCGGTGCCGCGCCGGCTGCTCGTATGCGTTGGCGGGCACCTGGGCGACGCGGTGCTCGCCACCAGCGTCTTGCCGACTCTTCAGTCGGCATATCCGGACGCCGAGATCGGAGTGCTCGCTCCCTCGTGGGCGCGTCCCGTATTCGAGGGTCATCCCGCAATTCGTTGGCTCCATGCGCTCGACCACTGGAAGACGAATCGTGCGGGGACCGCGCTCCGGCGCTGGGCCGCGAATCGGCGAACCGCGGCACGCGCCCGCAAGGAGATACGTCAGGTCCGCTACGACACGGCGATCGATCTGTATCCGTTCTTTCCAAACGCCTCCGCGCTTCTGGCAGACGCCGCGATTCCCACTCGCATCGGCTACACGAGCGGCGGAGGCGGGCCGCTCTATACGCACGCCGTTCCTTGGGCGGACACGACACGGCACACCGTCGAACAACATGACATGCTGCTGCGCGCCTTTCTACCCGACGTTCCACCCGGCGCGCCGCGATACGACCTGCCCCCGCTCGGACGAGCGGAGTGCGCGCGGGGACGAGCGACGTTGAGCAAGCTCTCGATCGCCGAGGGCTCATACGTCATCATGCACCCCGGGGTCGGCGATTGGCGCAAACGTTGGCCCGCTCATCACTGGCGAGCGTTGGTCGCTCGGCTGCGGCGTCATGACGCCGGCCTGGCCGTCGTCTTCACCGGGCATGGCGACGCCGACGCCGCGCTGATCGACGACATCCGCGATCATGATGATTCTCTGATCTCGCGGTGCGGATGCACGAGCTGGGGGGAGCTCCGATATCTGCTCGCCAACGCGTCGCTGGTGGTCGGGGTCGATTCCGTCGCCGCGCATCTCGCTGCGGCGCACGACGTGCCCTGTATCGCGATCATGGCGGCGATGAGCGACCCGGCGCACTGGCGGCCGCTCGGATCGCGCGTTCGTGTGCTGACCAACGCGGTACCATGTGCTCCGTGCTTCCGCTCGAAGGGCTGCGCAACGATGAGCTGCGTACGCGGCGTGTCGGTTGATGCGGTCGAGGGCGCGGCGGTGGCCCTTCTCGATCCGACCGAGGCGACGACGCGATGAACCGCCGCGTTACGCCAGGCGAGCGCGAGTTTGTTCGTGCGCTCATTCGCGTTCCAAATCGTCGCACTCGCTCCTCGGCGACGGCCACGCTTCGGCCATGATGATGCCGACGATTTCGCATCGGCATCCGCACGTCGTCGTGGACGCGCGGATGATCGGCGCCAGCGGCATCGGCACGTACTTGCAGAACATGCTGCCGCGTGTGGTTGCCGCACGTCCGGGCTGGCGGTTTACCGTGCTCGGGCGCACGGATGAGCTGAGCGCGCTCGGACTCGCCAACAGTGGACACGTGGAACTCCGCCCCGCCGCGTCGCGCGTGTACTCGATCGGCGAACAGATCGAGCTTGCTCGGTGCTCGCCCCGGAGAAGCGATCTGTTCTGGTCGCCGCATTACAACATTCCGCTCGTCCCGAGCGCGCGTCTCGTCGTCACGATCCACGACGTGATGCATCTGAGCCGCCCCGAGTACACTCGAACGTGGGCACGCCGCCGCTACGCCCGCGCCATGTTCTCCGCCGTTCGGCGCAGGGCCTCCGCCGTGGTCTGCGTGTCCGACTTCACTCGACGCGAATTCACTCGGCTCGTTGGCAGCCACCCGGCGACGACGGTCGTGCACAACGGCGTCGAGCCGGGCTGGTTCGACGTCCGATGCCCCGCGCGCGTCCGAGCGGGACCATACGTGCTATTCGTGGGGTCATCAAAGCCGCATAAGAATCTGGTCGGACTCTTGCGCGGGTTTGCGCTCGTCAAGAGCACCGTGCCCCACGACCTCGTCGTGGTCAGCGCCCAGCGCGACTCGCTTCGCACGGTCGATTCACGCGTCGATGCGGAGGCTGCACTGCTCGACGACCGCGTCATTCTTCTCCACGGCCTCGAGTTGCCGGAGCTTCAACGTTTGGTCGCCGGCGCGGACCTCGTCGTTCAACCGTCGGTCTACGAGGGTTTCGGGCTGCCACCGCTCGAGGCAATGGCCGCTGGCACACCGTGTCTCGTGGCGCGCATCGACGCATTCGCCGAGGTGTGCGGTGATGCCGTCGAGTACTGTGATCCTCATGACCCACGGGACATCGCGGCAAAGCTCGCTTGGCTGCTGATGGACGACGCCTCACGGAACGAGCTTCGGGCGCGCGGTCGCCTGCGCGCGCGCCAGTTCGCCTGGGACGTCGCGGCCGAACGGATGCTTGCCGTCTTTGAGAAGGTGCTCGACACCTGAAGATCGATCGTGCTCGTCGAGAACGCCTCGCACCGGCGTCGTTCGACTTCGTGCATTCGCACATCGTCTTGCAGCATGTCGCGCCGCATGCTGGTCTCCGCATCATCGATCGCATGCTCGCCATGCTGCGTCCCGGCGGACTCGGCGCGATCCATGTCATGGACGCCCGCCGTGTCACGATCCGCTATCGGACGCCGCGACGGGTTGGGGTGTCGGCGACGAGATGCCGGTTTGCTCCGGCGCGGCCGTCCACGACCAGAGCATCGCGGTGCCGGCAATGGCGACGCCGGTTGCAGCTCCGGCAATTACGTCCAGGCCATAGTGGAATCCGCCGTACACCGCGCCGAGCGCGAGCAGAAGGCTCGCGGCGAAGATCAGCAGCCCTGCTCGCCGGTGATGGTTGAGCATCATCACGCTCTGCGTGATTGCGACGGTCACGTGCGACGACGGAAATGCCGCGCCCTTCGACGATCCGTTGGCGAGTACCCACAGTGCGAATCGGCGTACCGGGCCGTCGGGAATTCCCGGCGGCGCGCTCCACAGGTATCGCGGCCCAGCCACCGGGAAGTACACAAACACCGCGAAGCAGCCCGTGAACGCCACGGCCAGGGCCGTGAGCGTGAGCGTGAACTCACGCCGCTCGCCTCGCAGGTACAGCCACAGCGGCGGCACGTAGATGATCACGTAGTACGAGAGGTAGCCGAGGTGCAGCAGCTCGCTGAGCCCAGCCCATGGCAGCCGACCCGCCACGGCGTGCGCCGGCGAAGCGCCAAAGAGAGCGGCCTCCCACTGCTGGATGAGTTGATCGTGAAATCGCGAACCGGCACCCGCGATGAGCGTCGGTAACTCCGTGTAGAGCGCCGGAACGGCAAGGAGAGGCGCCCAGTCGCGAAGCACCTGTACAGGTGTCACACGATTGTCATTCGAGGCCTCACGCGCGGCGAGGAAGAGCGCGAGGATGCACCCTCCGATGTGCGCCACGAGGACCGCCGACGCCTGCCCCTGCCCCTCCCGGGCGGCGTTCCAGGCCGGAATCAAGGTCGCCAGGAGGTAGCCGACGAGGACCCAAAGTGCGACACTTCTGTGTCCAACCTTTCGATTTCTTTGTGCTCGCATCGTGTCAGTAGACATCATCCCCGTCGAGACATCGCGCGATCTCCGGCGCTTCATTGGCCTGCCGTGGCAGATCTACGACCGCACGCAGTACCCGCAATGGGTTCCGCCCTTGCGCATTGCCGTTGCTGACGCGCTCAACACCAAGTCGAACCCGTTCTATCGCACCGCGGATCGCCAGCTGTTCCTGGCACTTCGGAATGGCAAAGCCGTAGGGCGTATCGCTGCCATCGAGAACCGCGCCCACAACGAGTTCTATGGTGATCGCGTGGGCTTCTTCGGCTTTTTCGAATGCGAGAACGACCAGGCAACCGCAAACGCGCTCTTCGCCGCCGCCGAAAAATGGCTCCACGGGCGCGGCCGCGACACCATGCGCGGGCCCATGAATCCGTCGACCAATCACGAGTGCGGGCTGCTGATCGGCGGCTTCGAGGCGCACCCGATGATCATGACCACCTGGAACCCGCCCTACTATGCGGGTCTTCTCGATGCGGCTGGGTTTGGCAAGGCCAAGGATCTCATCGCGTTCTACTTCGACCTCGCCAAGGAACAGCCCTTCGTAATGCCTGAGCGCTATCGCGCGCACGCCGAGAGGGCATTGCGTGGTAAGTCGTTGCAGTTTCGAGATCTGAACCTGAAGGACTTTGCGCGCGAAGTCGATCGCTGCTGGGAGATCTACAATGCCGCGTGGGAAAAGAACTGGGGCTTTTTCCCGATGTCCCACGAGAGCTTCTTGCACGAAGCCCAGGTTCTGAAGTACATCGTGAATCCGAGGTTGGCGTTCATGGCCGAGGTCGACGACGACCCGGCAGGCGTCATGATCATCCTGCCCGATTTCCATCACCTGTTCAAGGCGATCGGTAATGGCCGCCTGTTACCAACCGGTTTGTTCAAGCTTCTCGCGGGCAAGCGGCGGCTCAGATCGGGCCGCGTCATGATTCTCGGCGCAAAGGCGGAATACCGCCGTCGCGGAATATTCGCGCTGTTCGTCTACGAGGCGTACCGCCGTTACGTCCAGGACGGCTGGACGGCCGGCGAGGCTTCGTGGATTCTCGAGGACAACGACAAGCTCAACAAGCCACTGCGCGACATGGGCGCACAGGAGTATCGCCGGTGGCGAATTTACGATCGTCAGATCCCCCCCCCAGCACCAGAGGCGTCATGAGCATCTTCCAAAAGTGCGAGGGTTTCGAGGCGGCCCACATGTACGAGGCCCTTGGCCTCTATCCGTACTTCCACCCAATCGAAGAAGCGACCGCGACCGAAGCGCGCATCCGCGGTGAGTGGAAGGTCATGGTCGGCTCCAACAACTACCTCGGGCTCACCCACCATCCCAAGGTTCTGGAAGCAGCAACGATCGCGCTCTCCAAGTACGGCAGCGGTTCCACCGGCAGCCGGTTTCTGAACGGGACGCTCGATCTGCATTACGAGCTCGAGGAGAGGCTCGCGCAGTTCTTCAAGAAGGAAGCGGCGCTCGTCTTCACGACTGGCTACCAGGCCAGCCTCGGTGCCATCGCCACCCTGATCGAGCGCGACGACCACCTCTTTCTCGACCGTCTCGACCACGCATCGTTGGTCGACGGTGCCAGACTCGGCCACGGCGAGCTGCACCGCTATCCGCACGGCGACTTCGATGCCCTCCGCAAGCAGCTGTCCCGTCTGCCCGCCGAAGCCAACAAGCTCGTCGTGAGCGATGGCGTGTTCTCGATGGAGGGGAGCATCGTCGATCTACCGCGACTCGTCCGCGTCGCCAGACAGCACGGCGCCCAGGTGCTGATCGACGAAGCCCACGCCGTTGGCGTCCTCGGTCCCGATGGCGCCGGAACTGTGAGTCACTTCGGGCTTCAAGACGAGGTCGACCTGGTCCTCGCGACGTTCTCCAAGTCCCTCGCGTCCGTGGGTGGCGTGCTTGCCGGATCCGAGACGGTGATCCACTGGCTTCGGCACCACAGCCGCGCGCTCATCTTCACCGCAGCCATGCCGCCGTCGTCCGTCGCCGGTGTGCTGGCCGCGCTCGAGATCATGCAGAACGAGCCGGAGCGCCGCGACCGTCTGTGGGCCAACACGAACAAGGTCGCCGAGTGCCTGCGCTCGATGGGCTTCGACACCGGAGCCACCAGCACGCCCGTCATCCCGGTGCTGATTGGCGATATCGAGAAGACGCTCCACGTCTGGCGCGTGCTCTTCGACGAGGGCGTCTTCAGCCACCCGATCGTCCCGCCCGCGGTGCCTCAGAACGCCTGCCGGATCCGCGTATCCATGTCGGCCGAGCACAGCGACGAACAGGTCGAGCGCGTGCTCGCCGCGTTCGCACGCGTCGCTCGTACGATGGTCACCGTCTGAGGTGAAGGTCGCGCTGGTCTGTGACTGGTATCTGCCACGGATCGGCGGCATCGAGCTTCACCTTCAGGACCTCGCGCGGGAGCTGAGCAACCACGGCCACGATGTCGTGGTCATCACGTCGACCCCTGGAGCCGGGGAGCTCGGGGGGGTGCGGGTGCGGCGCCTCGACGCGCCGCGCCTGCCGCCGTTCGGCCTCTTGTTCACCGCATCCGGATTCCGCGCCGTCGCCGATGCGATCGCGGCCGAGCGACCGGACGTCGTGCACGCTCACGTGAGCATAGTATCACCGACCGCTTTCGCGGGCGCGCGCGCCGCGCACCGACAGCGGTTAGCCTCGGTGGTCACGTTCCACTCGATGATTCCGAGCACCCGTACGCTGGCCCGCGGTATCGGAGTGCTGCTCGGCGCGGCGTCATGGACGGCCAGATACACCGCCGTGAGTGAATGCGTCGCGGACGCGGTCCGCCCGTTTGCACCGTTGCAGTCGTTCGTGGTCCTGCCAAACGCCATCGACGTATCCGCCTGGCGGCCCGACCACGCGCGCGAGCCCGGCGACGAGCTGCGATTGTTGAGCGTGATGCGCCTCAATGGCAAGAAGCGGCCGCTGGCGCTCATCGCCATGATGCGGCGCCTCGCTCGGTCGCTCCCCGGTGTGCGGATCCGCCTGCGCATCGCCGGCAGCGGACCACAGCGCGCGATCGTCACGCGGGCGATCGCGCGCGCCCAACTTCGCGACCGCGTCGAGCTCCTGGGGCAATGCTCGCGCGATCGCATCCGCGAGCTCCTGGCGGAGAGTGACGTCTTCGTGTCGCCCGCCGTGCGCGAGTCCTTCGGTATCGCGGCGCTCGAGGCGCGCGCGGCGGGGCTCCCCGTCATCGCCATGTCGAATTCCGGCGTGGCCGAATTCATCGAGCACGACCGCGAGGGCTTGCTCGCGCGCAACGACCGCGAGCTCGCCGCACACGTCGCCAGTCTGGCTCGGGATCCGGAACGCCTTCGCGCAATCTCCAACCACAATTCTCTGAACCCGCCGGCGTTCGACTGGGCGACTGTCGTCGACCGGCATGTTGCGATCTACTGCGAGGCCATGGCGCTGCGCGAGAACGTCCTCGCGGACAGCAAGAGATAGCCAAGGCCTGCCGTCGCGACCAGATAGCAGACGTGCTGGATCACGGCGATGCCGAGCGCGTACGCCGGATCGAGCCCGAGATAGCGATACGCCAGGAAGGCGCTCGCTTCGTACGTGCCGAGGTTCGCCGGCGCCACCGGCAGCATCGTGGCGAGAACGACCGCCGCGAATACGAGCAGCGTCCCTCCAACCGACACGCTGAGGCCGAATGCGTGCTGCACGGCGACGATTCCCGCGATCTCGGCCGCTTTCATCGCCAGCACGGAAAGCAGCGCCAAGCCGGAGCGGCGCCAGTCCTTCAGCACCTCGAGGCCGGCAGCCCATCGAGACGCCACCATCAGCGCCACGAACCACGCGCCCACGGCCAACGACACGGTCGCGACACCAGTGCGCATCCAGGTTGGCAGTGGTACGATCAGCGCGACGAGCAGGAACGCGAGCAGCTTCGCGATTCCTTCACCGAGCTGGTCGAGCGCGAGCACGGACAAAGCGCCGCGATGCGTCTGCCCGGTGCGGCGCACCAGCAATACCACGCTCGAGGCGTGCCCGCCGCCAAACGGGACCGTATTCATGAGCGACGACGCCACAGATACGACCTCGAACATGCGCCAGTAGCCCGCGCGCCCTTCGCCGCGCTGGACGAGAAGTCCCCAGAAGACCGCCCACAGGCAGATGATCGCCGTATTTGCCAGAACACTCAACGCGAGCCACCCCGGCCTGGCCGTGCGCGCCATCTCGATCGCGTGCCGCCAGTCGATGGTGCGCGCGCAGACGACGAGCAGCGCCGTCGCCACCAGCCACGCGACGATCACCGCGATTCGGCGTCGCGTCGTCACAGCGAGAGCTCGGCCATTCGGGTGAATCGAGCGCCTTGCGACTTGTAGCCGCGCAGCACGGTTCTCACGCACTCGATCGCCGTTTCGCCGGTCCGAAAGCGGCAATCGATTCGGAGCTGTTCCTTGCGCAGGTCCACGAATTCCCACGGGTGCACGAACAGCACGACCGGGTTGGACAGCGCGGCGAGATACGCCGCGCGCACGACACCTGGGAGCCGCAACACCGACGACGTGACCGACGCGGGGACGCGAACAAGCGATGTCGTCGCTCGTTCACGGTAATATGCCGCTTTGTATTTCGCCTGCGACGAGTCCAGCGTGAATCCCGCATGCTCGAGCAGCGGGAGATACGTCGAGGGAAACCGGAGGTAAGGTGCACGGAATGATGTCACGGTCGCGCTCCGACGCAGGATCGTTGCCGACTCGTCGATTTCGCGCCGTGCTTCGCCAGCCTCGAGCGTCGTGAACGCGCGATGGGTCATCCCGTGGCTCGCGAGCTCGTGGCCGTCGCGAACGATGCGCGCCACGACATCGGGAAATCGGCTCGCGACTTCGCCTGTGGTGAAGAACGTCCCCGGAACGCGCTCCTTGGCCAGCAAGTCGAGCAGCCGCGGCATTCCGTGCTCGATCCCGCGAAAGCCACTGAGATACGGGGGGCAGTCCGGCTCCACGTCGACCGTGAACGCGACGAGTGGCGACTCACTGCTCACGGCCACACCTCGTAAGCGATTCGCACGAGTGCGTTCGTGCGGTCTCCGCCCGCATACGCAAAGTTCGTCGTCCGCTCGACGCCGGCAGAGACGACCGTTGCCATCCGGTTGCCACGCCGGCTGGATGTCCACGTCGCCAGCATGCGAGCGCGGCGCTCGGCGGGATGATGCTCGACCTGCACGAAATGAAAGTCGGCGCTGTGCGAGCCGTGACCCGCCGATGCGTAGAGATTTCCGCTGCGCACTTCATATGCTCCCGAAAGCACGAACTGATTCGCGCCGCTGCCGCCGGTCTCGAGCGCGAGATAGCCGCCGAGCCCGCGCGGCCCCAACGGATCGCCCAGCATCGTCCCGCGCGATTGCAGCCCGCTCGCGAAATCCGTGTGCGTGTAATAGCGAATTCCGGTTTGATGATACTCCGCTCGAACCCTGAGCCGGCCGCATCCAATGAGACAGGACACCGACGCGCCGCCAATCACACCGCCATCCTCCAACAGGCTGCTCCGAAAGCGCCTGGTGTCCATGTCGTCGACCGCACCATCGAGGTACAGTTCAAGACCCGCCCAGTCCGGTTTCCGCCACCTCGCATCGATTCCGGCGAGTTTGTTCGAAAACTGAAAGTCGCTTCCGGTTCGCCAGGCGTCGATCGGCGGAATCGCATCCAGCACACGATCGCCAAAGCTGGCGGCCGGCGCCCCTCGGCCGCCGGTCTCGTCGAGCACCTGCACGCCGAATTCGAAGTTTCGGTGGGGCGTAATGGACATGCGATACCCAACGAGCTTGGCATGCGGATGGTTTTGACGCTCGCGTCCCAAGTCGGCGACGAGAAGCATCCCATGCACCGGCCCCAGACGCCTGAACCACCAGGGGAGCGCGGCGGGCCGCTGCATCGAGAGCCGCACCATGTCCAGTGCGGCGGCGTTTGTCGAAAGGAGTAGCCCGCCGCCGGGTGCGGGACCGAACACCGCGTAATCACGCCCGAGCTCAGCGACGAGATTTCCGAATTGAAACAGGGCGTTCGCGGCCTGGATGTTTCCCACGGCGCGGGCTCTGTCGCGATCCGCTTCGAACGTCACGCGCGGAGCCACGGAGACTGTGACGTGCCCGCCGAGCGACGCACTGTGCATCGTTTCGATCGCCGCGGTTTCGCCATCGACGAGGGTGCGGCCGCCGCGCCGCGCGGCGAGCGGATTGATCGCCGCATCGATACTGCCGTTCGGGTCGGCGGGTATGGGACGATACGGGCTCGAAAGGCGCGCGACTTCCAGCGACGCCGCGTCGATCGGACGCGGGTGCTGTTGGACGTATCGTGCGATGTCACGGTCGACGATCGACCCCGCCCATTCAGCGCTCGCGCCGCGGCTCTCAATGTTGCGGCGCGCTTCCGCGAGCAGTCGACCGATCTCGCCTCGCGTATACGGACGCGCGCCGACCGCGATTCTGTCGATCAGCCCGGCACTCACCAGGAGATCGATGTCGGCGTAAATCGATTCGTTCGGCGGAATGAACGGGGATGGTTGACTCGCGACGCCGCGGATTCCAGAGACCATCGCACAAAACGCAATGCACAGAGCGGTAACGGCGACCCGTGCACTAGAGCCATCCCTGGGAGACGTACCAGTCGTACGTCTCGCGGAGTCCGGCCTCGAGTTCAATTCGTGAGCTGAAGCCGAGCTCTTGTTTGGCCCGTGCATTCGAGCAAATCCAGTACGGTGGTTTGGCCAGCGCTGCTTTTTCGGTCGTCAGCAAGCCGGCACGTCGTCGGAGCGTCGCGATCATGTCGCCGAGCGCGGCGCCCGCCGACACAATCGGCCGTGGCAGGTTCATCTCGGCAACTATCGTGCGTCCAGCGCACTCGGCAGCCATCCTGAACAAGTTGCTCCAGGTCACGGGCTCGTCGTTCGCGACGAAGAACGTCCGATTCGCTGGCCCCATCGTCGCCGCGCGCGTGATGGCTTCGACGACGTCGCGCACATGCACGATTGAGATCAACTGCCGGCGATTCCCTGCGTGAAGCGCCAAGCCGAGGCGAGCCAACCGGAACATCGCCAGGAAATCTCGATCACCCGGACCGTAGACGGACGCCGGACGAACGATCACGTGCTCGAGGTTCGACGACGCATCGCGTACGACGAGCTCGGCGCCGAGCTTGCTTCTGCCGTACTCCTCGATCGGTTGCGGCGACGCGTCTTCGGTCACGGGGGCGTCGGACGAGTTCGCTGGGCCCGCCGCGGCCTGCGACGAAATGAACACCAGCCGTCGAGCTCGCGCTGCTCGCGCCGTTTGTACCACGCGCCGCGTCAGCTCGACGTTCGATTCGCGCAGCATCGCGCGGCTCGGAGCGCGCGTTGCGCCCGCGACGTGAAGTACGACGTCGGATCCTTCGATGAGCTCGCCGAGCCGGCCCTGCTCGATGTCGCGACGCACGATCGGCCGCACGACCCAACCGTCGGCCGCGAACCGATCACAGACGTGCCGTCCTATGAATCCATTCGCCCCAGTGACCGCCACAATCATGCATCGAAGCTTCGCGCGCCGCGCGACACTGCGGAAGTGCGGAAGTGCCGAGCGCGAGCGTTTTCGCCAGGCACTCCGTGTACTCGCGCGCCGCGGCGGCGTGGTGCAGGCCGTGCAGTTCTCCACCACACCGGGGAGCAACCATGAGCCCATGAGCCAATGAAGGAGCAGAACATCAATCCTGGCGGAGACACGACGTCGGTATGGCAGGGCACGTTCGAGATGCCGACCTATCCCGGGCTGGATCGCGATGCGCGCGCGGACGTGTGCGTCGTCGGCGCCGGTATCGCCGGTCTGTCGACCGCGTACCTGCTCGCGAAGTCGGGAACCCGCGTGATCGTCCTGGACGACGGCCCGGTGGGTGGCGGCGAGTCGGGCCGTACGACGGCGCATCTTACGAACGCCATGGACGATCGGATTTACGTGCTCGAGCACGTCCACGGCGAGGGCGGCGCTCGGCGCATCGTCGAGAGTCACGGCGCCGCCGTGGATTGCATCGAGCAGATCGTAGCCAGGGAGCGGATCGATTGCGATTTCGAGCGCGTCGACGGCTATCTCTTCCTCGGCGGTGGAGATTCCGAGCGCGTGCTCGATGAAGAGCTCGCGGCCGCGCACCGCGCCGGAATGGAGGGCGTAGCCAAGCTCGATCGCGTTCCAGACATGTCGTTCGACTTCGGTCCGTGTTTGCGCTTCCCGAATCAGGCGCAGTTCCACGCCCTCAAATATCTGTCGGGACTGGCAGAGGCCGTCGTTCGCGCGGGCGCCCGCATTCATTGCGACACGCACGTATCGAGCGTCGAAGGTGGCTCGCCGTGCAAGGTCAAGACCGACCGCGATCACACAATCACCGCCAATGCGGTGTGCGTGTGCACCAACGCGTCGATCACCGACATGTTCAGAACGCACCTCAAGCAAGCGCCTTATCGCACGTTCGTCATCGCGGCCGTCGTTCCGCGTGGGGGTGTGCCGCGCGGCCTGTACTGGGACACGCCCGATCCGTACCACTACGTGCGGCTCCAGCGGCTCGAGCCGCCGTTGGGCACCGCGCTCGACGATGCGACGGCGTACGACGCGCTGATCGTCGGCGGCGAAGATCGCAAGACGGGACACAGCGACGATGCCGAAGAGCGCTGGCGCTCTCTCGAGGCGTGGATGCGCGAGCGATGGCCGCAGGCGCGCGAAGTCGTGTACCGTTGGTCAGGCCAGGTCCTCGAACCGAATGACTACATCGCGTTCATCGGGCGGAATCCCGATGGCGCCGAGAACGTTTACATGGCATCGGGCGACTCCGGTCAGGGGATGACGCATGGAATGATCGCCGGCATGGTATTGTCCGATCTCGCGCGCGGGCAGTCGAACCCATGGACCACGCTCTACGACCCGCACCGTATCTCGCTACGCGCCCGTCCGATCGAGGAGTTTGCCAAAGAGAACGCTGACGTCGCCCTGCGGTACGCAAAAGACTTCGTCACGTTCGGCGACGTGCGCACGGAAGCGGACATTCCGCGCGGCGAGGGACGCATCCTCCGGCTGGGGTTGAAGAAGGTTGCGGCCTACCGTGATCCGCAGGGCACTGTGCACATGCATTCGGCTGCGTGCACACACCTCAAGTGCATCGTCCAGTGGAATTCGGCGGAGAAGACGTGGGATTGTCCGTGCCACGGATCGAGGTTCGATCCGTACGGAACCGTGGTGAACGGGCCGGCGATCTCGGATCTCGAGGAACTCGATGATTCGTGAAGCGCGTCAGGAGTGAAGGAGCAAGCCGCGATTGCCGACGCCTGGGCGTGAACGCAGCGGCATCGGCCGAGACGAAACGGAAAGCGGCGCCGGACCTCGTCCGGCGCCGCCTGTTCATTGTTTGGAGTTGTTTCGTCACCACGAGATGGTTGCCGGGCTGTCGGCGTACCACCCTTCGTCGTTGTGCGCCATCACGAGCAACTGACGCGGCGGATCGTCGATCAGGTTCGAGCTCGAGCTGACCTGTGAGAGATCGATCGACCAGTGCGATATCGCGTTGTTGTCGCTCCGCACGCCCGTGCCGTGAAGGACGCCCTGTCCCTGCGTGAAGTTGCTGTTCTTCTGGTAGTGCACGTCCCGAGGGTAGCACACCGGCGGCAGGGCGGGATCCGCGTTGGGAACGCAGAACGAATTGAAGTTGAGTGCCATGTTCCCGTTCCCCGCCTTCACGTAGTTCGCGACGTCGGAGAACGTCACGGTGACTGTATAGCCGCCGCTGACGAACCGGCACTGCGCGTGGTTGGGACCATTCTCCTGATCGCCGCTGGCGGCGCCGTTCGATCCGCGACCACCCGCTTGGACGTTGCCAGGAACCCAATACCAGCCGGTCGTCCCGTCGGAGTGCGATCGGCACTGGCCCATTCCATTCCTCGACGGACGCCCGTCGCCGGCATAAAACGTGGCACCCTCGACGTATACCACGAACTGAGACCCGACCGCCGTATTCGGGCTCGATACACCACTGCTGAACGCCGCCGCGCCGGATGCTATCGTCCGCGGCGCCGTCGACTCGCTGCTGCACGCGGCAATCACCGCCGCGATCGCAACCAAAGCTGCAAAACGCTTGAACATTGACCTGCTCCATGCTGGGGTTGTCGACACCGCCGCCGACCGTACCCCTCCTTCGGCAACCCGGCCGTCTCGGTGAGACCCGTGGCTTTGCGAACCGGCCTCGCGGCCGGAGTGCCATTCTCGCGAGGTGTATCCTTCGCGGCCCTGAATCCGTGACCAGTGCTCCTGCTGCGTCGTGTGCCTTGGCGAGCGCCTTTCGATAGCCGCCTCGACGCTGAGCAATCTTCGGCCGGGTCTCGATCCCAACCATACGACTTTGGTTATAGTCGGCTTACTTTGACTCCCACCGATTCCGCGCAGCGCGCGAACCTCGACCGACTGGTCCACGGCGCCCGCCTGGTGCTCGTGGGTGTCGTGTTGGCTGCCGTCGCGATCGGGTCACCCGTACGGCCCGGCGCCAGCGTCCTCGCGCTCGCGGCGCTGGGCGGCCATCTCGCCTTCGGCATCCTCTTGCTCGTACGCGCCGTGCGGGCCCTCCAGCTCGGCCGAGCCTTCGCGCGCGCCGAGCTCGTTGCCGACGCAGCACTCGCCGGCATCCTTCTCGTCGCGACGCGTGGACCGGCGACGGCGGCGTTGAGTGTTCTTGTATTCATAGCCGTCAATGCCGGCTTGCGCCGCTCGTCGCGCGCCGCACTCATCACGGGCGTGGCTTGCGTCACGGCGTGGTCGCTCGCCGCGGTGGCCGGTGTCATCGTCGATGGCACCGCCGCTCTCGACCTCAATCGCGTCGTGCTGTCGTCGCTGGTCCTCGCGCTGGCGAGCGTTGCGGTCGTCGTGCTCGCCGTCGAGCGGGATCGCCTGCTCTCGAGCCTGGGCGGCGCGGCGGGCTGGCCGCTGAACGATTGGGACGACCTCGAGACGGCATTGTTCGCGCTGCTCTGCGCCGCCGCCGAGCGACTGCCCGGCAGTCGCGTGGCTCTCGTGTGGCCGGACGTCGATGAGCCGTGGACGCATGTCGCCGTTCTCGACGACGAGCTCGCGCTGGCGCAGCTCCCACCGGCCGAATGTGATCACCTCGCTCCGCCCGCGGGGGACGGTCCCTTCACCGCCAGCCGCAATGACGTTGGCGAATGGCTCGTAGCCGGCATCGGGTCGGTGGGTGTGACAGAAGCTGGCTCGTCGCTCCTGTCCGACGAGTTGCTCCGACACCTGGCCGTCGGCCCAAAACGAATCGTCGGTGCACCGGCACGGGGTCAACTGTTCTCCGGTCACTTGCTCGTGCTCGATCCACCCACCATGTCCCCCGACATCGTGCTCCGCACGGAGGTTGTCGCGCGACACGTCGGCGTTTCGCTCGACCTCTGGCTGCTGTCGCAACGGGCGCGCGAAGGGGCCGTGCGTGATGAACGTGCACGCGTCTGGCGCGACCTGCACGACGGAGCCCTTCAGTCGCTCACCGGCCTGGCGCTCATGCTCGCGCGCGCGGAAGCGCTCATCGACGACGATCCGGCCGAGGCTCGCCACGTTCTCATCGATGCGGCGTCCCTCGTGCACGACGAGCAGCGCGACCTCCGCCTGTCGATTCTCGAGCAGAAAGGCACGGCTGGGTCCACGCGTCCGCCGGAAGATCTGCCGACGTTCCTGACGCAGCTCGCGCAGCGCTTCGAGCAGGTCTGGGGCATGCGGGTGGACGTGGACGTCGACACACGCATCAGAGTTGGGCCCGTGTTCGCCGTGCAGATCACGCGCATGGTGCAGGAGGCCCTCAGCAACTCGGCGCGCCACGGCGGCTCGACCGCGGCAAGGCTCTCCGTCGTCGAATCGGGACAAAGCCTTCGCGTCCTCGTCGAGGACAATGGACGAGGATTTCCCTTCGTCGGCACATTCGATTTTCAGACTTTGCTCGAGCAGCGGCTGGGGCCCGTCTTGCTCAAGGACCGCGTGCAGCGGCTGCACGGCACGATGGACATCCGCTCGGCCTCGACCGGCGTGGGACTCGACATTCGAATTCCTCGACACGCCGGACGGCTGGCGGGATGAGCGGGATGAGCGGGATGATCAACGTCGTCATCGCCGACGATCACCCGATCGTCCTGGCCGGTCTCGGACAGCTGATACGCGGCGAAGCGGGTATGCAAGTCGTCGCGACGTGCGTCAATGGCGTCGAGGCGCTTCAGGCCGTGCACACCAGGCGGGCCGACGTCCTGCTGCTCGACATCAACATGCCCAGGCTCGATGGACTGGGCGTTCTGCGCGCGCTCGCGGCCGAGCGAGCCGCGGTATGCACGGTGGTGTTGACCGCCGAGTTGGACCCATCGGCGGCCGCCGCCCTGCGACTGGCCGGTGCACGCGCCATCGTCTTGAAGGAGCTCTCGCCACAGCACGTCGTCGACTGTATCCGCCGCGTGCACGCCGGTGCGGAGTGGATCGAATGCCTCGGCCGCTCAGCGCCCGTCACCGAGGCTCGCAGCCAGCAGCCGGATCACACCGAGCTCACGCCGCGTGAACGCGAGCTCGCC
>DATISA010000146.1:0-5749 GCA_035469245.1 Gemmatimonadaceae bacterium | reverse complement strand
TCGGTCGCTGACGCAGCGGGCATCAAAGAGGGCTCAGGGATCGGAACGCACGCGTTTCGTCGGGCCTTTGCGAACCGGCTCCGCGACGTGAACCTGCGCGACTTGAAGGACCTCGGCGGTTGGAAGACCTCGCAGACCGTGGTCGGCACGTACCAGCAGCCGGATCAGGACGCGCAACGGGCCGCGCTCGAGCGGCTCACCGGGAGCAAAAACGGATGAACGGGAACACCGAACGGGAACAGTGGGTGCCAAAAAAATCCCGCGCACGCGTAAGACGTGGCGGGACTTGGGGTTCTGAGTGGGCCCGGGTAGAGTTGAACTACCGACCTCACGCTTATCAGGCGTGCGCTCTAACCACCTGAGCTACGGGCCCTTACGACTCCTTCCGAACTTCAAAAGCTAGCCACGCGCGCCATCTCGGTCAATCGAGCCGCTACCAACCTCACCCGAGCGCACGACTATGGCTTCTTCCACTCCGTCACGTCGAACGCCTGCGACAGCTGCACCACGATCGCATACCCGCCTCGCCCGCGAAAACCCGGTTGGTTCAGTCGCAGACCCCACCACCGATCCCCACGCACCGACGCCTTGAGCAACGTGCTCGCCCGCGCGCGGAAGCCCGCGCCCAACTCGCCATCCACGAAGTCCCACGTCCGCGACGCGTAGCCCGTCGCCGTGGGGCGAATGGAGGGATAGTTGTTTCGCTCCGCGCGCCCGGCGATGAAGAATCGCGGCGTGAACGTGTACTTCGCTTCGCCGTAATATGTGAATCCTGTAATATCGGCGCGGCCCGGCACCTCGTACGTTCCACGCGCCGCCTCGGCGTGCGTCTCGAGGTAGCCACGCGCGAACGCCATATCGAACGCGATCACCCGCTGGTCGAAGTCGGTCCACTTCTGACCGGCGAGCAGCGTTGGCGAGATGTCGCGATTGAGATACGGCCCCATCGTGAACGAGCCGCCAAGGCGGAACCCCACGAACGGCGTCACGCCCGCGCCGATCGCCGGTCGCAGACGATCGGTCGGCTCGGGCTGGTACGAGGCGTGAGTGGTTGGCAGCGAGACGAGCGCGGCGCGATAGTCGAAGTGCGCGGTCTCGCCCGACAGCTTGATCGCCAGCGGGTAGTCGAGCGAGTAGCCATCGGGCACGCCGATCAGCGGGTTGCGCGTCGAGTAGCGGCGTGAGGCGAAAGTGCCAATCACCGGAGTCACTCTCCCCACGTCGATCACCGCGAGCCGCGACGGGGAGTAGCGAATGCCGAATTGATGGCTGTACACCTCCGTCTCCGGCGCCGTCGTCGCGCCGCCGGTCTCCAACTCGCCTTCGGCGTACAGCACGAAGGCGCGAAACGGCTCCCAGGCCCCCCATGCGGTGAGTCGCCCGAGTCCGGCGGGATGTCCTCCGGCGCGCGTGAGGAGATTCGACGTCGCGCTGGTCGACCACGCTTCGCCGTCGACGATGCCTTGCAGCAGCACGCCGCCCTGCGCGCGCAGCGACGACGCGACGGTCGCCGCCATGACGATGGCGACGGCGAAGGTGGCGCGCACGCGGCGCGAGAGCTCAGTCCGCGGCATGAACGGTGTCGCTCGTATGCCGTGACGCGTCGAGTGCGTCGCGCACGGCTCGCGCGAGCGTCGCGGGGGTGAACGGTTTGCGCAAGAAGACCGCCGATGGATCGAGTTCGTATTGGGCAAGCGCGTCGTCGGCGTAGCCCGACATGTAGATCACCAGCGGCGTGCCGCGCAACTCCTGATATTTGGCCACGAGCTGCGGACCGCTCGTCCGCGGCATCACGATATCGGTGAGCAGCACGTCGATGTCGCGCACGCCGGCAATCTCGAGCGCTTCGTCGGCGTTGCGCGCGACGAACACGGTGTAACCGCACTGCTCGAGCGTGCGCCGCGCCAGAATGCGGACATCCTCGGCGTCTTCGACGATCAACACCGGCTCCGTGCCGCGCGGCATCTCGCCGTCCTCCACCGTGCGGCGCTCCGGACTGGCGATCGCTTCGGCGGCCGGCATCGTGATCGTGAACGTGGTGCCGTGGCCCGGCGTGCTGTCCACGACGATCGTGCCGCCAGACTGGTTGATGATCCCGTACACGGTCGACAGTCCGAGCCCGGTGCCCTTCCCTGGCTCCTTCGTCGTGAAGAACGGCTCGAAGATTCGATCGCGCACTTCGTCGGTCATGCCGATTCCCGTGTCGCTGACGACGAGCACGAGCGCTTTGGGCCCGTGGTACGCACCGGCGCCGTTCGCGACGTTTCGCGTGGCGATGGTGAGCGTTCCTCCCGCGGGCATGGCGTCGCGCGCGTTCACCGCGAGATTGAGCAGGACCTGCTCGAGCTGCCCGCGGTCGGCCCGCAGCCGCGCCAGCGGTGGGGTCGACTCGATCTTGAGCTCGATGTGCTCGCCGATGATCCGGCGCAGCATCGGGGCGATGCCGTTTACGACGTCGCCGAGATCGAGCACGGTCGGCTGCAGCACCTGTTTGCGGCTGAACGCCAGCAGCTGGTGCGTGAGATTCGCCGCCCGGTCGGCCGCTTCGACGACTTGCCGCAGATCGTGCGCCTCCGGCGCGTCCGGCTCGGAGCGCATGAGCGCGAGCTCGGTGTAGCCGGTGATGACCGTTATGAGATTGTTGAAGTCGTGCGCGATGCCGCCGGCGAGCGTGCCGATCGCCTCGAGCTTCTGCGACTGCCGAAGCTGCGCCTCGCTCTCGCGCAGGGCCTGCTCCACACGCGTGCGCTCGCTGATCTCGTCGGTGAGCACCACGTTCGCCGCGACCAGCTCGGCCGTGCGCTCCTCGAGCTCGCGCCGTCTGGTGGTGAGCGAATCCATGAGCTGGTTGAACGACTCGTTCAGCGTTCGCACCTCGAGCGCTTCGTTCGTCGCATCGAAGCGTCCCTGGCGCTGCTCGGCGGCCGCCCCCGATCGCATGTAGCGCACGAATTGCTTGAACGGTCCGAGCACGGTCCGCGCGACGAGCGCGGCGCCGATCGCGGCCACGAGCACGGCGAACGCGCCGTACAGCAGGAAGGCGATGCGCAGCGGCCTGGTGAGCGCCGCCACGCGACGGCTGAGCGGCTGGAGCATCCACAGCCGCACGGACTCGCCGTTCTGCGTCTCTCCAAGCGACACCGGGGCCACGACGTAATCCTCGCTGCCGATGCGAAGCGTGGCCGGCGTGCTGTCGCGCCGCGAGGCCAGCAGCGGCGGCAGCGCCGAATCGGCGAGCGCCGAATCGGTCGAGGCGATCAGCGCGTGTCCAGCCGTGAGCACGACGGCCGCGTCGGACGTCATCCGCGCCGTCGACACGAATGCGGAATCGAGTCGCCGGCCCAGCACGAGCGAGCCGAGTGTGATACCGGCCTGCACGAGCGGGTACGCGGCCACCTGGAAGTGCGTCGCGTCCGTGTGCAGGACAGCGAGCGCGCCCCTGTCGGCGGGAGACGTCGGGTTGAGCACTGAATCCACGGCCGCCAGCGAAGTCAGGTCGGTCCCACGGGGCACCGCCATGGCGCCGCGACCGGCGCTGGCGAATACGCGCCCCGAGTCGTCCGTCACGACCAGCAGATCGCCGCCGACACTGCTCAGGCGCTTGCGGAGCTCGTCTTCCACGGTGTTCACGAGGTCCGTACGCGAGCGGCCTTCCTGATTCTTTTCCGCCCGGTAGATGCTCAGATCGTACTGAAAGCTTGGCGTCTGCGTGATGAGCGACGCGGCGAACAGGAGTTGCGACGCGTCGTACGCGATGAGCTGCTGCAACGTGCGCTGGTTTCGCGACAATTCCGTCGCGAAGCTCTGGCGCGTGCTCGAGCGAATGACGATACCGAGCGCAAGAAACGTCACGAGCACGACGGCCGCCGTGACGACGGCGCCGAGCGCGGCGAGCTTGGCGTTGAGCGAGCTGCGTCGCAGCCGCTTCGCGAGAGGAAGCGCGAGTGTCATTCCGTCACCGGCCGTTCCCCGACGGCGGCACCGGGATGTTGAAATCGATCGTGCTCGTCTGGCCCGCGGTCACGTGCACACGCTTCACGACCGGTGTGGCGCGATCGTGAAATCCGACGATGGTGTAGTCCCCTTCCGGCACGTCGTCGATCACGTAGCGGTGGTCGCTGCCCGGCGACGCGAAGTAGGGATTCGAACGCACGAGCACTGTGGCGCTCATGTCTGAATGAATGTGACAGAACACCTGGACGTTCCCCGGGCGCTCGAAGGTCCACGATTTCGAGGAGCCTCTGGGATACCGGCCGAGGTCGAATCCCTTTGGGCCGGCCGGCGTCGACAGCGAGAAGACGTTGTGGTAGAACTCGTCGTCGTTGGGAAAATCGACGGTCGCGCCCACCAGGACAGGAAGGACGTGCGGCACGAACCGCTCGTCGCGCTGCGCCATCGTCCCATGGCGCGCGCGCTGCATCCGCTCGGGAGACGCGGGCAGCACTGTCGTGTCCCCCTCCAGGTACACGACCACGTTGCGCAGCTCGGCAGCCAGCGCGTCACGCGGCGGCGCCGGCGGGATGCCGCCCGTGCCGGGCTCGCTGTAGATGCGGAACTGTGGCCGGCGGGCGGCGAGCGTGTTGGAGATGAGGACGGTGCCCTCGATGCGGCCAGTCGCCGCACGTGTCTGCGCTCGACCGCTCGACGGCGCTGTCGCCGTCGCGGCGAGAAGCGTCAGAGCGGCGAGCGCCGGCGCAATGCGGACCACAATGGGCGGGCGACGACTACTCGTCGTAGCGTCCGGGCCTCAACGGCCGCTCGTCGGGGTCGACGTCGTCGTACTCATCGTCGAGATCCACGAGCTCGTCGTCGAAGTCGTCGAGGTCGTCCTCGTCCTCGTCCTCATCATCGTCCTCGTCCTCGTCGAGGTCCTCGTCCTCATCATCGAGATCCTCGTCTTCCTCGTCGAAGTCGTCGTCTTCATCGTCGTCGTCGAAGTCGACATCGTCGTCTTCGTCGAGGTCATCGTCCTCCTCGTCGAGGTCTGCATCCTCATCGAGGGGTTCGTCGTCGAGATCGTCATCATCGCGCCGCTTTGCGAAAATGGAAAGCGACAGATCCGACGACTCGAACATGGCCGACATTGCTCGGTTCTCCTTGCGGGGCGAAACGGTGAAGTGGTGCGAGGATCGGTGGCGAAAATGAGGATCGTGTGAATCAGCCCGAGGCCCGCTCGCGCTTGGCCTCGCGCGACAGCCGCTTGCGATCCGATGAGTTCAGGAAGCGCTTGCGCAGGCGGATCGACTGCGGCGTAACCTCGATCAGTTCGTCGTCCTCGATATACTCCAAGGCGGCTTCCAGAGTCAACTCCCGTGGCGGCTCGAGCTGGATGTTCTCGTCGCTCGCCTTGGTCCGCATGTTGGTGAGCTTCTTTTCCTTCGTCGGATTCACGTCCATGTCACCGGGCCGAGCGTTTTCGCCGACGATCATTCCCTCATACACCGCATCGCCCGGTTGGACGAACAGCGTCGAACGCTCTTGCAGGTTGGCGAGCGCGAACGCGACGATCGTCCCGTGTTCCATCGACACGAGCGAGCCGCGCGTGCGACCGGCGAGCGGCCCCGCCCACGGGCCGTAATCCAGGAAGCGATGGTGCATGATGCCAGTGCCGCGGGTGTCGGTCAAAAACTCCGACCGGTAGCCGAACAGGCCACGGGCGGGGATGCGATACAACAATCGCACCAATCCCTGTCCCGGGTTCTTCATCTCCAGCATCTCGCCACGCCTGGGCCCGAGCTTTTCGATCACC
>DATISA010000145.1:0-22289 GCA_035469245.1 Gemmatimonadaceae bacterium | reverse complement strand
CTTTACTACGCCCACCCGGGTCGCGCCGTCGCGCACGACGCCAGCCAGCTCGACGACCGTCCGCTGCGTCGCCGCGTCGGCCGTCGCCTGTGCCGTCGTCAGCCCCGAGTTCCAGGCGGACATCCACCAGGCCTCGTCGCTCTGCACAAAGTCCGACGACGGCGAGGTCGTCACCGCGTTATACCCGTATTCGTCGGTCAGCATGACCTCGGCGATGTCGAGCTTGGGCAGGAGCGCGGTGAGGTACTGCTTCGTCGTCTCGTCGACCTGCTGAGAGCGCGCCGCCTTGAACATCGTCTCGAGCTGCTCATTCGACATCGTTGGCAGCTTGCGGTCACGCGCCTGTTGTGCGCCCTTCTTCGCCGCGGCGATCACGGTCGGCTCGGACGCAATGAGCTCGACCTGGCGCGCGCGTTCGGTGATCAGCCTGTCCACCAGTTGCTTGGACAGTGACGCGGCGTTGACGATGTGCGAGTCCTCGTCTCCCGCGACCATCTTCTTGAGAATGACGAGGCCGGAGTAGCCCAGCGCTCCGAGCACAACGAGCGCCGCGATCGCGCCGACGGTGACGATGCGGCGACGAAGCGACCGGCTCGACTGGCCGCCCGTGCTGCGAAAGGGGAGCATCATACTGGGACCAAGGTTCATCGTCCGCTAAATTCCGGTACCACCATGACTGAGCCACTGGATCGAGCCGCTGCCGCGCACCAGGCCGAATACGACCCTGCCGTGATCGAGCGGAAATGGCAGGACCGCTGGGATGCCAACGGCACCAATCGGACGGACCTCGTTGGCGGAGTCCGCCCGTTCTACGCTTTGATGATGTTTCCCTACCCGTCGGCCGAGGGGCTGCATGTCGGCAACCTCTTCGCGTTTACCGGAAACGACATCTATGGACGATTCCAGCGGCTCCAAGGGCACACGGTCTTCGAGCCGATCGGCTTCGACGCGTTCGGCATCCACTCCGAGAACTTCGCGCTGAAGGTCGGCACGCACCCGGCCGATCTGATCCCGCGGAACATCGACAACTTCCGCCGGCAGCTCAAAGCCGCCGGTTTGATGGTCGATTGGCAGCACGAGCTGTCGACCACCGATCCGGCCTACTACAAGTGGACCCAGTGGCTCTTCTTGCAGCTCTACAAGCGGGGCCTGGCGTACAAGAAGCGCGCGGCCGTCAACTGGTGTCCGAATGACAAGACGGTGCTGGCGAACGAACAGGTGATCGCAGGCGAGTGCGAGCGCTGCGGCGCAAAGGTCGAGCAGCGATTCCTGGAGCAGTGGTTCTTCCGGATCACGGACTACGCCGGTCGCCTGCTCGCCAATCTCGACTGGCTCGACTGGTCGGAGTCGACCAAGCTGGCACAGCGCAATTGGATCGGCCGGTCGGACGGGGCGGAAGTCAGCTTCCGCGTTCAGGATCTCGAAGAGCTCGTCGGCACGGCGACGATCGCGCAGGGCGCGAGCGGCGAGTTCCCCACGCAGCCGACCGACATCACCGTCTTCACCACGCGGCCCGACACGATCTTCGGGGCGACCTACCTGGTGCTCGCCCCCGAGCATCCGCTCGTCGATTCGTTGACGACGGACGAGCAACGGCAGGATGTCGCCCACTACAAGAGGCTGACCGCGAAGCAGGACATCGTGTCACGCAAGGTGAACAAGGACAAGACTGGCGTCTTCACCGGCGCCTTCGCGACAAATCCCGCGACGGGGCGGCCGATCCCGATCTGGATCGCAGACTACGTCCTCATGGAGTACGGCACCGGCGCGATCATGGCCGTGCCCGGACACGACGAGCGCGATTTCGAGTTCGCGAAAGAGTTCGACCTTCCGATTCCTCGTGTGGTCGCGGGACCCGGCGTCAACGTTCACGCGCCACTCGATGCGCCCTACACGGACACTGCCGAAGCCCGGTTGGTGAATTCCGGCGAGTTCACGGGCCTTCCGGTGGACGAAGGCAAGCGACGGATCACGGCGTGGCTCGCCGAGCGCGGCCACGCGCGCCCGGTCGTGAACTACCGGCTGCACGACTGGTGCATCTCCCGGCAGCGATACTGGGGTCCGCCGATTCCGATCATCTACTGCGACAACTGCGGAACGGTGCCGGTGCCCGAAGCGGACCTGCCGGTCGAGCTGCCGTATGTGGAGGACTTCAAGCCCGACGATACGGGGGTCTCGCCGCTGGCGCGCGTCGAGTCCTGGTACCGGGTCGCGTGCCCGTTGTGCGCGCGCCAGGCGCGGCGTGAGACCGACGTGTCCGACACGTTCCTGGATAGCGCCTGGTACTTCCTGCGCTACCCGAGCACCGATTTCGCCGACGTGCCGTTCGATCCGGAGCTCACCGAGAAGTGGCTTCCGGTCACGTCGTACATCGGCGGAAACGAGCACGCCGTGTTGCACTTGTTGTATTCGCGTTTTGTAACGATGGTGCTCCACGACGCGGGACAGCTCTCGTTCGAGGAGCCGTACGACCGCTTTCGCGCCCATGGCATGATCGTGCGCGAAGGCGCCAAGATGTCGAAGAGCCGCGGCAACGTCGTCAACCCTGACGAGTACGTCGAGCGCTGGGGCGCGGACACCTTCCGCACGTACCTGATGTATCTGGGGCCGTACGAGGAAGGAGGCGACTTCCGCGACCAGAGCGTGGTGGGAGTCCGGCGATTCCTCGACCGGCTGTGGTCTTCGGTCGTCGACGCGACGTCCGATGGCGCTCCCGAGCCGGCGGTCATTCGCAAGCTGCACCAGACCATCCGCAAGGTCTCGACCGACATTCCCGCATTGAGCTACAACACGGCCATCGCGGCGATGATGGAATACATGAACGTGGTGCGCCGCGGCGAGCGCGTGTCCCATCGCGAGGAAATCGAGCCGCTCGTGCAGCTCGTGTCGCCCTTTGCGCCGCACCTCGCCGAGGAGCTCTGGGAACGGCTGGGCCACGAAGGAAGCATCTTCGACGCCGGCTGGCCCACGTTCGACGCCGCACTGGCGGCCGAAGATCTCGTCACGCTGGCCGTTCAGGTAAACGGCAAGATGCGCGGGACCGTGCAGGTGCCCAACGGCAGCGGCCAGGAAGCGGCGCTCGAGGCTGCGCTCGCCGAGCCGGCGATCGCGAAGTTCGTCCCCGCCGCGCCCAGAAAGGTGATCTTTGTCCCGGGACGGCTCCTGAACCTCGTGGTGTGAGACTGGCCCCGGCGGATCAGCCGACCAGCTTCGATACCCAGTCGCCCACGAAGTAGCCGGTGACCGCGACACCGAGGCCGACGACGAACATGTCGAGCCCGGAGCGGAATACGCTGCGGCCGGTGAACACCGATCGTGCCGCGCCCACGATCCAGTGCGATGCCATCGCGATCACGAACGACACGATCACAGCCGTCAGTCCATTCCAGATCAGAAATGGGAACACGGGGATGAACGCACCGACGGCGGTCGCGGCGCCCGTGACCCACGCTTCGCGCATCGGCGACATATGCGGCTCACCGATTCCGAGCTCCTCCTGCACCTGCTCGTCGAGCATGCGCTTCGGATCGGCCATCACCTCGGTCGCCAGCGCGTGGGCGGCGTCAGCTGCCATCCCTTTCGCCTCATAGATCAACGCGAGCTCGTCGCGCTCCACTTCGGGCATGAGCGCGATCTCGTCGCGCTCCATGGCGATCTCGTTGGCGTACACTTCCTGCTCGCTCTTGGCGGCGAGGTAGCCGCTCGAGCCCATCGACAGCGCGTCGGCGATGAGCCCGGCCACGCCGGCGACGATTACCGTGTGATGAGCCGATTGCGCCGACGCGCCGATGACGCCGGCAACGAGACCAAAGTTGGCCGTGAGTCCGTCGTTGAAACCGTAGACGACGTTCCGCAGGAATCCGCCGGACTCCGTGCGATGCCACGGCTCGCCCATTTTTCCGGAAATCCTGTTCAGCGTCTCGGCATGCTCGGCCGATTCTCGCGCGAGCTTCAGCGATTCGCTGGCGCCTGGCGCGCCGCGCTCCGTTCGCCGGTGCATGTCGAGATAGCCCTTGACCTCGCGCCCCTCTTCGGCGAGCAGCATCGGCAGGAGAAAGCCCGGGCCAAAGACTTTGCCGAGGCTGGCGAGCAGTCGGGTGCGTGCACTCGGATTGAAGGCGCCCGGCTCTCGGCCGTGCTCGCGCAGCAGGGCTGCCCAGATCTCGACATGACGGTCTTCGACCTCCGCCAGCCGGCGATAGAGATCGCTCTTTTTGGTATCGGACTCCGCCCCCGCGAGTAGACGATACAGGTAGGCGGCGTCGGCTTCGTCCTGCCAATGATGGTGGAACGTCTCGAGATCTGGCTGCTGGGCACTCGGCATCCGCCAAAGCTAGGGTGGACGCGCGACGGCGGTAGAGCGTCCCCCCCCCGGGGCCGGGCCACCTTCATCCGGCCGGACCGGTAAACCCTAGGCGAGCCCCGCCGTGACTCATGTACGCACCCCAACGATTCATGAGGTCATATGCGATTGGCAGCAGTACTAGCCGCCGTTGCCGCGACGGGCGCTTTCGTCCCCTCCGCACCGGCGCAAAACCCGCGAGTGCGCGTCATGCCTGGAGCGCCGCCGATGGCGATGCGGCTGGCCGGGCCTCCACGCGCCGTCATCGGCATCACGACGTCGAGCTCGGCGTCCAGCCGCGATACGCTCGGCGTGTTCGTCAGCGAAGTTCGCTCGGGCAGCCCGGCCGAAAAGTCCGGCATTGAGGAGGGCAACCGGATCGCCTCCATCAACGGCGTGAGCCTTCGGCTCTCGGCGGCCGACGTGGGCGAGCCCGAGATGGCCGGCATCATGACGCGTCGCCTTACTCGCGAGCTCGACAAGCTCAAACCCGGCGATGAAGTCGATCTTCGAGTCTACGCGGGCGGCCAGTTCAAGAACGTGAAAGTGAAGACGGTCGCGCCCGACGACCTGTACGAGGCGGCGGTGCGTCCGAGCATGAGCGAACGTGCGACCCTCGGTCTGAGGCTCGCATCCACAGGCAGCGCGCGCGATACACTTGGCGCGTTCGTGATCGGGGTCGTCGACGACGGGCCCGCGGCAAAGGCGGGCATCGAGGAAGGGAGCCGCATCGCGTCGATCAACGGCGTGGACGTGCGCGGCCGGCGCTCGGGCGACGAGGATGACGTTTTCATGCGAACGTTGGGCGTGTCGAGACTCGAGCGCGAGGTGTCGAAACTCAAGCCGGGCGACGACGCGAACCTGCGCGTGTACTACAACGGGCAGTATCGCAACATCACGGTCAAAACGGCGCGGGCGAGCGACCTCCCGCGGAGCGGCCGCTCGATCACGATCATGGGCGGCGACAACATGATGCTGCCGTCGACGGCGCGCATCGACATCGACGGTGCACGGATCGGGGAGGAAATGCGCGCCGCGCTCGAGCGGGCGCGCGTGGCAACAGGCGGCGCGCTGATCGGCGCCGGCCGGACGCTCGGGCGCTTCGGCAACCGGGTCGACTGGTAGTCTCGAATGGGAGGCGCGCCGGTCGGCCGGCGCGCCTCCCATTCAAAACTCGACCTGCGCTCCGAGCTCGACGACGCGGTTGGGCGGAATGCCGAAGAACTCCGTTGCCGAGCGCGCATTCCGCGACATGATCACGAACAGTTTCTTGCGCCAGCGCGCCATCTTGGGAAGCACCGCGTCATCGGGTGCTCGCCGCGTGCCCGGCTTCTGCTCACCGTCGGCGATGATGATCCGCTCGCGTCCGAGATAGAACGTCGTGTCGTTCGGCCGCGCCTTGACTCCCGATGCGCGCGCGCGGTTGAGAATCTCCGGCACATTCGGCTGTTCCATGAAACCGTAGCCAGCCGTGATACGGTAGAAGCCGTGCTCGAATTTTTCGACCGACACGCGCTCCTCCGGGCTGATCTCCGGCACCTCGTGAGTGATGACGGACATCAGGATGACCTGCTCGTGCAACACCTTGTTGTGCTTGAGATGGTGCAGCAGCACCACGGGCACGCCGCTGTTCGACGACGTCATGAAGACCGCGGTGCCGGGAACGCGCGAGGGCTTGCGGCGGGCCACGTCGTTGAGGAACAGATCGAGTGGAAGCGCGCCGGCATGGAGCGCCTGGTTGAGCAGGCCACGCCCCTTCTTCCACGTCGTCATCAACGTGAACACCGACAGCGCGATCACGATCGGTACCCAGCCGCCGAAGGCGATCTTGACGACGTTGGCGAGAAACAGCGACACATCGATCGCGAGGAACGCGGCGGTGAGCGGAAGCACGTGGCTGAGCGGCCAGTTCCATCGAGCACGCGCCACGACACCGAACAGGAGCGAGGTGATCGCCATCGTGCCCGTGACGGCGATGCCGTACGCGGCGCCAAGGTTCTGCGAGGACTTGAAGCTCACCACGAGCAGCAGACAGCCGAACGCCAGCACCTTGTTGATCTCGGGAATGTAGATCTGCCCAGCCTCGCTTCTGGACGTGTGCATGATCGTCACACGGGGCGAGTAGCCGAGTTGAACGGCCTGCTGGGTGAGTGAGAACGCACCCGAGATCAGTGCCTGTGACGCGATGATTGCGGCCATGGTTGCGAGCACCACCAGCGGGAGCGTCAGCGCTTGCGGCGCGAGCAAGTAGAATGGATTGACGACCGCGCTCGGCTTCCGCAGCAACAGCGCCCCCTGCCCGAAATAGTTCAGCAACAGCGCTGGGAGCACGAGGCCGAACCAGGCGAGTCGGATGGGACGCTTGCCGAAATGTCCCATGTCGGCGTACAGGGCCTCGGCGCCGGTGACGGCGAGCACCACGGCGCCCAGTGTCAGGAACCCGATGCGCCCATTCGCGGCGAAGAACTGAAGACCATGCCACGGGTTGAGCGCGAGCAGAATGCGCGGCTCGCGTGCGATCTCCGCGGTGCCCAACACGCCGATGGCGAGAAACCAAAGCGCCATGATCGGCCCAAAGGCCGTTCCCACGCGCCCGGTGCCCAGGCGCTGGACAGTGAACAGACAGAACAGAATGAGCAGCGACAGCCAGACGATCAATTGATCGAATGCCGGTGTCGCGACGTGCAGACCCTCGACCGCCGACAGCACCGAGATCGCCGGTGTGATGATTCCGTCGCCGTAGAGCAGCGCCGCGCCGAACAATCCCGCGGAGATGAGTACAATGCGACGTTTGGAGTCCGTGCGCCGTCGCTCCTGCTGAAGTACGAGCGCGAGTAGCGCCAGGATTCCGCCCTCGCCGCGGTTGTCGGCCCGCATGATGAACATCAGGTACTTCACGGCGACGACGAGGATCAGCAGCCACACGATGAGCGACAGCACGCCGTAGACGTTCTCCGTCGTCGGCGCGATCAGGTGCTCCTTCGATGTGAAGCACTGTTGTAGTGCGTAGAGCGGGCTCGTGCCGATGTCGCCGTAGACGATTCCGAGCGCGGTCAGCGACAAGAAGGCGAGCCGCTTTCCGGTCGGGTGCTGTTCGACATGACGTCGTTCGACGACGGTCGAATGGAACCCGGTGAGGGTGGTGCTCGCCGGCGGGAGCGAGGCCGGCGGCGGCGATGCAGCCGGCAAAGGGGCGTCGCTCGGAGGCGTCGTGGACGGCACGGCATCCCCGGAGTGCGCGGCCGGAGCAGACGGCGGCCTACCGGGTGGAGGTTCGTCCCCGGAGTCGCTGCGCCCTCGTGAATGTGCTGTCATGTATTGAACACTGCGGGGAGCGCCCGCCTCGTTGCCATGAGTTCCTGCAGCGGACGACCGCTCCGCCAGTACGCAAAAATGGGTCGCGGACAGAATCCGCGACCCGCCAGTGCAATCTAGCCTCGCCCGGCCGCCAGTCCAGCGGCCCCTACCGTCGCCAGTTACGGCGCCTTGGCTGTCACCGCGTCTATCTCCGTGGCCGCCCGCCGGATGATGTCACGCAGGCGTTCGATCGTCTCACGCTCTCGAATATGCGTCGTTGCTGTCTTGTAAGTGGCGCGAGCAAGCTGCTGAAATGCCTGGTTCAGTTCCATCATTGGCGCGTCGGTAAAGCCCTCGACGAAGCGGGCAATCCGGTCGAAAATGTCGTCCACGGTCGAGCTGTTTTCGGCCAGGTACTTTCTGCCTTCGTCCGTGATTTCGTAAATCTTCTTGCCACCCTCTTCGGGCACCACGCGGGCGTAGCCCAGATCCTCGAGCATGGTCAGGGTCGGGTAGACAGTCCCGGGGCTCGGGGCGTATGACCCTCCGAACTTGCTCTCAAGTTCCTTGATGATCTCGTAGCCGTGGCGTGGCTTCTCCTCGAGGAGGCGCAGGATGACGTATTTCAGGTCTCCCTGCTCGAAGAATCGCGCAGCACGGCCATGCCACTGCTTGTGGCCGCCAGGTGGCCCCCAGTCGCCAAATCCGCCCCAGCGCCAGCGTCCCCGCTGGTCGCAGCCAAATCCGAAGAAGCCCGGTCCTGTGTGCATGTTCAGTCCCTCTAAGATATATCGGGTTAGCGGAACGATATATCGCACGTTATATCGGCGCAAGGGGATCAGGGCCCCCGCGCCCTGGCCAACTCGGCCAATCGACCGGTACGGCGGTTGCCTCTGCACCTCGGTCGGGGGCAATCGCTTCCAGTCCGGGAACGACACACCAGGCTCAACTTGGAGGAGCTGCAGATGGCGGACGACATCGATCGCGACGACATGGACCGTGACGGCATCGAGAACCAGGTCAAAGGCGCCGGCAAGGAGGCCGAGGGCAAAATCCGGAACTCCGTTGGCGGGCTGACCGGCGATACCAGCGAGCAGATTCGCGGTAAGGCACAGGAGCTCAAGGGAAAGGCGCAACGGCGCATCGGTGAAGCGGAAGTCGACGCCGACACCGACCTGTAACACGCGTCATCGGACGCAACGAACGGCGGCGAGTCCCGAGACTCGCCGCCGTTTGTGTTTCCACTTCACGGATCTTTAATCCAGCGGCAACGGCGCGCTCACCCGCCCGTTCGACAACCCTCATCGAGCCCTCATTTGGCGCTCACCGGCTCACAATCGGCGCGCAATGCCTTGGTGCTATCGTGGCGCAACGGGACAGCCGTCCCGTCGCAACGCATACCAAGGAGGGTCTCATGTTGGGAGTGCTCCTGGAGTCACGCGCGCGCGCGCCGCGGCGGTCGGGCGGCGCTGCGCTCAGTGTCGCCGCGCATCTCGCGATCATCGCCGCCATTGCCGCGAATACCGTTCACGGCACACCAACGAAGCACGAGAAGCCGACCATCGTTCACGTGCAGTTCGCCAGGCCAACTGTGCGCACGCCCGTTACACGCCCGATCGCGGCCGACCAGTCGCATGGACTCTCCAGCGTGCTCTCGTCCGTGGTGGTCAAACGGGTCCAGGTGCCCATCATCGTCCCCAAGGGGCTGCCGGCAATAGACTTTTCGGCGGGCGCGTCGTTCGACAGCATCGTGATTTCCGGGAGTGGCGGAAGTCCAGCGGGTGGGCGAAGCGTAATCGACGGTGAGTCGACGTCGAGCTCCACGGACTGGCACGTATCCGAGTTGCTGATGCACATCGTGACCTCCGCGAAACCGCGCTATCCAGCGGTGCTGCGCCAGAGCGGCATCGATGGGCGCGTGGTGGTTCGCTTCATGGTCGATACGTCCGGACTCGTCGATCCGGCGAGCATCCGTGTGGTCACCTCGACGCACGAGCTCTTCACGCGTGCCGTACGCGACGCCCTGAGTGAATTCCGCTTCAAACCCGCCGAGGTGGGCGGACGCCATGTCCCGGCCCTCGCCGAGATGCCGTTCGAGTTTCGCATCACCAGCCGCTGATCGCAAAAAAACGGGGCCCGGATGTCTCCGGGCCCCACGTTCATCGTTGAAAGGTCGTTCTACTCGTATCGCAAGGCCATTATCGGATCGAGCACCGCGGCGCGTCGCGCGGGCCACACGCCAAAGGCCACGCCCACGAACGCGGAAAAGGCGAAGGCCATGATGATCGCGCCCGAGGAGACCTGCGTCGACCAGCCCGCCGTCTTGCTCATCAGCGCGGCCCCGCCGGCGCCCAGCGCGATTCCAAGGATGCCGCCCAGCAGGCACAATACCACGGCCTCGATGAGGAACTGGAGCAGGATGTTCGACTTCGTCGCGCCGAGTGCCTTGCGAATGCCGATCTCGCGCGTGCGCTCGGTGACCGACACCAGCATGATGTTCATGATGCCGATGCCGCCGACGAGGAGCGAGACCGCCGCGATGCCCGAGAGCAGGTAGGTCATCACCTGCGTGGTCTCCTGCGTCGTCGCCAGGATGTCGGCCTGGTTGCGAATCTGAAAATCGTCCGGTGCTCCCTGGCGAATCCGATGCTGCCTCCGTAGGACGCGCTGGATCTCGGCCATGGCGTCGGGAATGGCGTCCTCGGACTCGGCGAGAGCGCTGATCGATTGGAGCCGGTCGGAGCCGTTGACCCGGAACCGCGCCGTCTGAATCGGGATGAGGATTTGATCATCCGGATTCATGAACGCGTTCGCCTGGCCCTTGGACGCGAGCACGCCGATCACCGTGAACTGCGTCCCGCGGATGCGCACCGTCTCGCCGATGAGTGCTTCCGGCGTCGTGATCCCGAGGTTGTCGACGACGGCGGATCCGAGCACGGCCACGCGCTGCCGGCCTTCGTCGTCGGCCGCCGTGAACATCTTGCCGGCCTTGAGCTGATACTTGCGGACCTCGAGGTAGTTCGGGCTGGTCCCGATGATCTGGGTGTTCGCGTTCTTGTTGCCGTACACGATCTGCTGCTGCGACCGCATCTCCGGCTGCACCGCGATCAGGCGCAGCGCCCGCTCGTCGATCGCCTTGGCGTCTTCGATCGTGAGGCGTTGCTGTCCGCCCGCGATGGCGATGCCCATGCCACGCTGTTGGCCGGGGTTCACCGTGAGCAGTGTCGTGCCGAGGGCGGCGATGCGATTCTTGACCGCCTGCTGCGCGCCGGTGCCGAGGGCAACCACGGCGATGACCGCGCCGACGCCGATCACGATACCGAGCATCGTGAGTAGTGAGCGGAGCTTGTTCGCGCGCAGCGCTCCGAGCGCAACGCTTATGATTTCCCCAATGAGCATTAAATCAACCCCCGCGACCGCCGCCGCGCGGGCCGCCGCCGCCGCCCCCGGGCCCTTGCGGTCCCAGAGGCGTGGCGTTCTGCCGGAAGCGGTCTTGCTGCTGCTGGCGTTGCGCCTGCAATGCCAGCGCGCCGAGCAGCACGACTCGTTCGCCTTCCTTGAGACCGCTCACCACCTCGGTGTAGTCGAGGTTGTTCTGCCCGGTCTGGATGATGCGCGGCTCGAAGCGGGTCTTGGTGCTGTCGGAAACGAACACCAGCCCCATGCGGGTGCGCTGTGGCCGCGTCATCAGCTCCGGCGACGGCGTGAGCGCGCCCTGGCCGCCCTGAGCCTGCGCCCGGTTTCCAGTTCGCTGATTGCCGGCTGCGGTCGCGGCCTGCGGACCTGACTGCTGCCGGCGCGCGCAGGCGCCCGCGGTGCGCGGGTCGAGATTGAGCTGGGTGTAGATCGCGCGAATCTGTTCGTTGAGCGCTTGCATCTCGGGGCTGCCGCGGAATCCGCCACCGCCACCGCTTCCCGCGCCGGTCTGGCCACCGCCGCCGAAGCCGCCGCCACGCCGCCGCTGACCGGTCGAGTCACCGCCGCGGTCGCGGCCAGCGAAGGCCGAGTCGCCGCGGGTGCGATTTCCACCGCCAGCGAAGCCACCGGCGGGCCGAAGCGCCTGCATCTTCGCCCGCAAATCCGCCAGCTGCTTTTTCTCTTTTGGATGTGCCTTGAGCACGTCGTCGACTTTTTTGCAGTCGGCGTCGGACACCTGCATTCCAAACCCGCCCTGTCCACCGAACCCGCCCCCACCCCCGCCCTGGAACGCGGCGCTCGACGCACCGAGCAGTGACGGCGCGACTTCACCATTGGCGCTGCCGCTGGTGCCGCTGGTGCCAGTTGGCCCCGCGGGCGGCGTGCCCGCGCCGGAGCCTCCCGTGCCTCCCGGGCCGCCGTTCGTAGCACCGCCGCCATTTCCCGAGCCACCGTTGGCGCCACCGTTCCTGCGCCCACCATTGCCGCCGCTGAAGCCACCACGATTTCCGCCGCCGGTATAGCCCTGCGCACGCAACGCATTCTGCACGCTATCGGCGCTCAGACCGAGCAGCGCGCCAGTGGCGACTGCCTCGCGCGGATTCTTGACCGCGTCGTTCGGAACGGCGAGCACGTTGTCTTTCTCGTCGATCAACACCGACACTTGCCCGTTCATGCCCGGCTTGAGCAGCCCTTCCTGATTCTGGAGATTCACGAGCACCGGGAACATCGTGACGTTCTGCTGGACGACCGCCTGCGGCTCGATCTTCTCCACGACTCCGCCGAAGCGACGGTCCTGATAGGCATCGACCGTGACGTTCGCCGGTTGCCCGGGATGGACGCTGCCGATGTCGGTCTCGTTGAAGAGCGCGCGAATGCGAACCACGCCGAGATCAGCCATCTTCACGATTGTCGTCCCGCCGCTCACGGAGCCGGTGGCAGACGCGATCACCGTGCCCACCGACACGGTCTTGTCGATGATCGTCCCTTCACTCGGCGCGCGTACGGTGGCGTCCTCGAGACTCTGCTTGGCCAGGTCGAGATTCGCCTTGGCGCTCACAACGCCGGATTTGGCGTTCTCGAAGTCGACGGCGACTTTCTCGTATTCCTGCGGCGTGATGACGCGCGCCTTGTACATCTCCTCGTTGCGCTTCTTATCGGATTCCGCGACCTCGAGCTTGGCCTGAGCCGCGGCCAACTGCGCCTGTGCCTGGTCGAACCGGTTCTGCACGTCACGCGTGTCGATCTGAACGAGCAGATTGCCTGGGCGGACGCGCGTTCCCGTCTCGACCGGCATTTGCGTGATCACGCCGGAGGCCTTCGACTTCACTTCGATGACGGCGATCGGCTCGATGGTACCGTTCGCCTGCGCGTCGACGATGATGTCGCGGCGCGTCACGAGAGCGGTCTGCACGGTGGGCGCCTGTTGCTTTTTCGCGCAGGCGGCCGCGGCCACGAGCAGAACGGCTCCGAGATATCGTCTCACCGGGGTTCTCCTGAATGCGACCACGACAAGGGGCCGCTTGCTGGTCGAACTGTCTGCTAAGTGTACGTGTTGCCGGAGGGAAATGCTGGCCGCGGGGCGCGGCATACGGGATCCAAAAACAGAAGCAGGGCGGGAGGAACGCCCCCGCCCTGACGTGCATCTCGAGGGCTGCCGGAGGCCTACGGCAAGTCGCGTCCGATCGCCGCCTCGATCTGTGCGCGGGCATTGCGATAGTTGAGCCGCGCCTGAATGAGCGCCTGCCGCGCTTGAACTAGCGTCGTCTGCGAGTTGAGGACGTCGAGCAGGGTGGAGGCGCCGAGGTTGTACCGCTGCTGCTGCACACGCAGGTCTTCCTGGCTCGCCTGCACGTTGATCTGCTGCACGCGCATCGTCTCTTCCGCGTTGCGGAGCGTGGCGAAGTAGGTCACGATGTTCTGCTGCGCCGCGAGACGCGCGTCCTTCAACTGCGCCTCGGCGTTCTGGAAGCTGATCTGCGCGGCGGCAATGGTGTTCTCGCGCGCGAAGCGGTCGAACAGCGGGTACTGCGCGTTGATGCTCACGCCGCGTGTGTACGGGAACGGATTGTTGTTCAATCCGTACGAGGCGGCGGTGCCGCTGCCGGAGTAGCTGAAGGTCGCCCGGATCGTTGGCAGATATGCGGCTTTCGCCGAGCGGGTCGTCGCGGACGCGGCGTTTGCTTGAGCCTCGTACTGCCGGATGGTCGGACCCTGGAGCGCGAGCTGCATGATGGAGGCGCTGTCGAGCGGCGCCACGGGATGCTCGACAGTATCGGCGAGATCGGCCGTGACGAAGTACGGTGTGCCGGCGAGGCGCGTCAGGGCCGCGCTATTCGTACGAAACGAGTTCTGCGCGGTGAGTAGCAGCAGTTGTGCGTTGCCCACCTGGACGACGCTGCGCAGCGAGTCCGACACGTTCGCCGCGCCTGCCTTCACTTTGGCGATGGACGTCTCGAGCTGCAGTTGCGCCGCTTCCAACTGCGCCCGCGCGGCTGCCTCTGACTCCTTGGCGGCGAGGATCGAGTTGTACGCCTGCTTCACCTGGAGCGACACGCCGTATTCAGTATTGATCTCCGTCGCTTCGGTGGCGGTGACGTTGGCCCGCGCCGCCTTCACGTCGGTGAACATCTTGCCGGCATCGAATAACGTCACGCCCGAGGACAGGCCGGTGTTGTAGGACCAGGCGGGCACGAAGTCGATGAGCTGATTGCCCGGTCCGACTCGCTGGCCGGCACTCTTGCTCTGACCCGCGCTTGCCGTCAGGGTCGGGTACATGGCCGCGCGCGCCGAACGCACACTGTTGTTCGCGCTGCGGACGGTGTTCGCCGCCGTGATGTTCGAGACGTTGTTCTCCTTTGCGAGCCGAACCGCCTCCGTCATCGAGATGGGGTGGAACGTCGTATCCGTCACCGGCTGTTGCGCGCCAAGCCACACCGGCGCCGCGAGCAGCGGAATCAGTTTCCTGAACATGTCCGTCTGGGCTCCTTGGCCTGCTCGGCCGCATGCCGTGATCTGATCTCGTCGTACCGTGCCAGCTGTTCCTTGGTGAAGACCTGGCGCCACTGCGCGCGGAAGCTCGCGCGAATGGAATCGAGTTTCGACTGTTCCGGCGCCAGCACGCCCTTGATCACGCAATCCTGCTGGAACGCGAGGGAATCGAGCGTGTTGCGTTGCTGCGGCGCGAGCCCGAGCTGGTCGTAGAAGCGTTGTCGAGGCCCATACTGCATCGCGAACTTCTGGTGGCCGATGTACCGGTCCGCCGAGAAGCCGAGTGCGCCGCCGACGAGCAATGCGCCGAGGAGGAACATCGCTGCCTGTTGCTTTGCGCGATGCATGGGAGCTCCGGGTTAGCGTCCGAACAGGAAGCGAATGCGCGCTTCCCGATCGTCCTGTAAGGCCGGCCGGATCGCGGTGGACACGGGGACGGCGGGTGAAGAGAGCATGGTTTCGGCGGCGATGTCCGCCTCGGTTTCATGGGCGCGGAACATGGCCACGCCGGCGGCGACGAGAAGCACCGCGGCGGCCGCGAGGGCGGGACGGATCCAGCGGTCGAGCTCCGTCCACCAATCCAGCTCCACGTCGGCCACGTGCGCCATGATCCGCGCTTCGAGCTCGTTCCAGTACGCGTCGCCCGCCGGGGCCGCGTACAGCGAGCGGAGCCCGCGTACCACCTCGTCGTCGTCGTTGGGGAACTGTCGAATGTCGGTCATAAGTCGCTCCGAACGTCTTTCAAGATGCGGCGCAGAGCCGCGCGAGCGTGATGCAGGTCCGAACGAGCCGTGCCCTCCGGTATGCCCAGCATCCCGCCGATTTCTCCGTGCGTGAACCCTTCCACATCGTGCAATACGATCACCGACCGCTGTCGATCCGTGAGCCGCGTCAGCGCTTCACTCAGCCGCCGGCGCAGCTCGTCCGACTCGCCCGGATCACGGAACGGGATCGGAACGGTCTCCGGCAGCTCGTCCGCATCGCGGACTTTCCGCCGCCGCACCAGATCCAGCGACGCGTTGGCCATGATGCGGTACAGCCACGCGCCGAACGGTTGATCGGGAAGGAAACGGTCCAGCGCCTTGTAGGCATGGAGGAAACCCTCCTGAACCGCATCCTCCGCGTCCTCGTGCGTCGACACGATCGCGCGACACACCGCGTACGCTCGACGTTGATGCAGCCGCACGAGACGAGCGAACGCCTCGCTCGACCCGCGCTGCGCCGCTACGACCAGCGCTCGCTCGTCGGCACGGGCGTCAGCGCCTGACGACATGCCGATCGGCAGTTCGATTGTTGTCGCAGCGGTCATCGAGACGTGGCCGGTGTCCACCTCTACTAACGCCTGACGTACGCCAAACGTTGACCGTGGGCAAGGTGCGCGGAGCCGTTAGTCGGCGGCGGGGGCGGCGGCGGAAGTACCCGTGGATGCGGGCACGCCGGCGAGGCCGATGGCGTCCGCCGCGCCGCGCATCGCCTCGATCACGAACTGGATGTGGTCGTCGAGCTCCACTCCGAGCTCCTGCGCGCCGAGGATGACGTCGTCGCGGTTGACTCCCTTCGCGAACGCTTTGTCCTTCATCTTCTTCTTTACGGATCTCGCATCGACGTCGTGCACGCTTCTTGTCGGCTTCACGAGCGCCGTCGCGGTGATCAAGCCGGTGAGCTCGTCGACGGCGAACAGCGTTCGCGCCATGCGGGACTCGCGCGGCACGTTGCAGTACGTCGCGTGGCCGAGCACGGCCTGCAGGATGTCCTCGGGCCAGCCACGCTCGCGCAGAATCCCCACACCATATGCCGGGTGCTCTTCCGTTGGCGAGTGCGCGGCGTTGGGGTAGCGCTCGTAATCGAAATCGTGGATCAGGCCGGCAAGCCCCCACCGGTCCGCATCCTCGTCGAAGCGAACGGCGTACGCGCGCATGGCCGCTTCGACCGAGAGCATGTGCTTGCGAAGAGACTCGCTGGCCGTGAACTCGTGCATGAGCGCGAGCGCTTCACCGCGCGTGGGAAGCGGCTGCGAACCCGGGACGATGGGATCAGATGGCATGCGTCCAATATACGGTTGGCAAAACGGGCCCGCCCTGTCGAGTGCGCGATGCATTGGATAGGATAGCCGGATGCCACATCTGCGGTCGGTCGAGCTGCGTGCCGTCGCCGCGGAGGCCGCCGAACGATTCCCGTTCAGCGTCCCCGTGATCCGCACGCTGCCCTGCCTTGCCCTGGGCCAGAGCGTGACCATGCTGGTGGGAGAGAATGGATCGGGCAAGTCGACACTGCTCGAGGGCATCGCCGCCGCGGCGAATCTTCCCGCGGTCGCGAGCGAGGCAATCCAGCAAGACGAGACGCTTGCCGCCCAGCGGTCGCTCGGCCGCGCGCTCAAGCTCACCTGGAATCGACGGGCCTTTCGCGGATTCTTTCTGCGCGCCGAGGATTTCTTCGGCTTCACGAAGGCGCTGTCGAGGCTTCGGGCGGAACTGCTCGCCCAGCTCGCCGAGATCGATGCGACGTACGAGAGCAGGTCGGACTACGCCAAGCGACTGGCGAAAATGCCCGCCGCGTCATCGCTCGCCGACATGGAGCGCCGGTACGGGATCAACCTCGACGAGAACTCACACGGTCAGAGTTTTCTCAAACTCTTCCGGTCGCGATTCGTGCCGGATGGACTGTATTTGCTCGACGAGCCCGAAGCGGCGCTCTCGCCGCAGAGCCAGCTCGCGCTCATGGCGATGATCGCCGACATGACGGCGGAGAACGCGCAATTCATCATCGCCACGCACTCACCGATTCTGCTCGGGTTCCCCCGAGCCGTCATCTACTCCTGCGATTCCATCCCGATCGAGCGCGTGGCCTTCGAGGAGCTCGATCACGTAGTGATCACGCGCGAGTTCCTGAATGCGCCCGAGCGGATGCTGAAGGAGCTGTTGATGTGAGCTCGAGGGCTCGAGGGCTCGAGGGCTCGAGGGCTCGAGGGCTCGAATCCCTCCAGCTCAGCGCGTTGCTTCGGCGGCTGGCCTTTCGTGCGAATACTTGGCGTTGGTGAGCGCCACGATCGTCCGGAGAATTCCGAAGATGACGATCGCGCCGATGATGAGGCCGAGAAACGCGGCCTTCATGTCGGAGCCGTGCGGATGGGAATCGTTGTGGTCGGCCATGGGAGTCGATAGGTGATCCGCTACGCGACGCGCACCGAGTTCATGACGTCGTTTCGCTGCAGCTTCTTCATGACGTCGAGCCCACCGGTGATCTTGCCGAACACCGTGTGCACGCCATTCAGGTGGCGCGTGTTGTCCTCGCTCAGGACCATGAAGAACTGGCTGCCGCCCGTATCCTTGCCGGCATGCGCCATGGAGAGCGCGCCGACCTCGTGCTTGTGCGGGTTGCCGGCCGTCTCGCACTTGATCCGCCAGCCCGGACCGCCGGTGCCGATCTTGGGATCGCCGGCCGGGAGATCGCGCGACAGCGGATCTCCGCCTTGCACGACGAAGTCCGGGATCACGCGATGGAATTTCACGCCGTCGTAGAAGCCGCTGTTGGCCAGCTTCTCGAAGTTGGCGACCGTGCCGGGCGCTTCCTTGTCGAACAGGTCGGCGACGATGCGGCCCTTGTTGGTTTCGAATGTTGCAGTCTTTGACATGCGCCGAAAGCTAGACCTCGTCGTCCACGTTCGGAAGTAATCGGCCTACACCCGCGAGGACGGACACACGTCGTTGAGAAAGCAGCTCTCACACTTGGGCTTGCGCGCGACGCAGATTCGGCGGCCGTGTTCGATGAGCAGGTGCGCGAGCATCGTCCAGCGCTCGCTCGGGAAAAGCCGCATCAGGTCCTGCTCGATCTTGACCGGATCCGTCTGGCGTGTGAGCCCCAGCCGCTGGCTGAGTCGCGCGACGTGCGTGTCGACGACGACGCCTTCGTTCACGTCGAATGCGTTGCCGAGTACGACGTTCGCGGTTTTGCGTCCGACACCGGGCAGCTTGACCAGCGCGTCGAGCTGGTCGGGCACGCCGCCGCGATGCTGCTCGACCAGCGCTCGCGACATGCCGAGCAGACTCTTGGTCTTGTTGCGAAAGAACCCGGTGGACTTGATCATCTCCTCCAGCTCTTCGGGATTCGCGTCGGCCAGGGCGGCCGGCGTGCGATATCGCTTGAAGAGGGCGGGCGTGACCATGTTGACGCGCTTGTCGGTGCATTGCGCGCTCAGAATGGTCGCGACGAGCAACTGGTACGGCGTCCGGTAGTCGAGCGCACATTTCGCATCCGGATAGTGCTCGGCAAGCCGATCGTAGATCGCGCGCGCGCGTTCGGGCGTCGGCCGCTTGTGACGCGAGGCGGCAGGCTTGGGCATTGAGATTCGGTGGGCGGAGTAGCTGAGGTTAACCAGTGCTGCGGCGTGCCCGCGCGAAGGCCAGGACGTCGTCGGCGCTCGCCGCGTTCAACACGTCGCCGGGCTCGAGCCAGCCTTTGCGCCCGATGGCGACGCCGATCTCCATATTATCGAGGCCGGTCACCGAATGCGCGTCGGGACCGATCTCGACGCGAACGCCGAGTCGCCGGGCTCTCTGCAGGTGGCGCCAGTCCAGATCGAGGCGGTGAGGATCCGCGTTCAACTCGACCGCCACGCCGACGTCCGCGGCTTTCTGGAGCACGGCGTCGAGATCGACCGCGTAGGGCTCGCGCGAGAGAAGGAGGCGACCGGTGGGGTGGGCGAGGATCGTCATGCGTGGATCGTCCAGCGCGCGCAACACGCGTTCGGTCATGGCGACGCGGTCCATCGCGAAGCGGGAGTGGATCGATCCTATAACGAACTCGAATCGGTCGAGCAGCTCGTCGCCGTAGTCGAGGCGTCCGTCGGGGAGAATGTCGGCCTCGATTCCTTTGAGAACGCGAAACCCGTCGAGCGTTGCATTGAGCTCGTCGATCTCGTCGTGTTGGGCGAGCACGCGATCGCGCGACAGTCCGCCGGCGTAGAACGCAGCCTGCGAATGGTCGCTGATTCCGAGATAGCGCCAGCCTCTGGCCTGGGCACCACGCGCCATCTCGGCGACGGTCGCCTTGCCGTCGGAGTAGGAGGAATGGCAGTGCAGCACACCGCGGATGTCGTCGAGCTCGACGAGAGCGGGCAGCGATCCGTCGCGCGCCGCAACCACCTCACCGCATCCTTCCCGAAGTTCGGGCGGCACGAGCGCCAGGCCGGCCGCGCGATACAGGTCGGCTTCATCACGCACGGGCACGACCGAGCCGGACGCGTCGACGAGACGGCCGTCCCGAAGCGACAAGCCGCGGGCGTGGAGCAACTCGCGGACGGCCGCAACGTGGTCCGCGTTCCCGGTCTCTTCCCACAGCGCGACGGCGAACCCGTTGGAAGGGACGCAGCGCAGCGACAGCCGTGCGCCATCGATATACACGATCGACACCGACGCGCCCGCTCCGTCGGCGCGACGGACGCCGGCCATTCGCGTGAACGACTGCGCGGTGGCGAGCGGATCGCTCCGGCACGCGGCGACGATGTCCACCGTGCCGGCGACTTCCGCACGCCGGCGAAGCGCGCCGGCCAACTCGGCCCGATCGACGGCCGGGTGGCTGCGCACCGCTGACAGGAGATGCCCGGCCTCGAGGGCGACGTGATGGTAGAGGCCGAGCGCGCCGCGCTCGCGGACCGCGGCGATGCCGGCGAGGATCTTGGCCGCCGTCTTTTGGCCGATCTTCGGGAGCGTCGAGAGCCGGCCGTCACGAGCGGCAGCCTCGAGATCTTCGACGGTTCCGATATTCAACTCCTCATACACGCGCTGGATGCGAGCCGGCGTCATGCCGGGGATCGCGAGCATGTCGAGCAGCCCCTCGGGTGTGGACTCGCGAAGCTGCTCGAGATAGCGCGACTCGCCCGTCTCGATCAGGTCGCGGACGACGGCGAGCGTTGCCGGACCGAGGCCACGAACGCCAGCCAGTTCCCCGAAGCGATAAAGCGGCTCGAGATCTTCAGTTCCGAGCGCGCGCAGCGCCCGCGCCGCGCCATCGTAAGCGCGACACTTGAAGGCATTCTCGCCCTTGAGCTCCAGATAGGCCGCGATCTGCGACAGGACGTGCGCGGCGGTGCGGGAGTCCATGACGGGAATCGCTGGCGCGAGGAGCTATCCCTCGATGCCGGCGTTGTGCCGAAGGCGCTCGATGCTTTCGTGCAACTGCCGCTCCGTCACGTCGATCTCCTGATTCGCGCCGGCTTCGTCCAGCAGCCCGCGGCGCACGGAAATCGCGATCTGATTCAGGTAGCGAATCTTGGCCAGGATCTCATCCGTCTCGTGACGGAGCCTGAAATACCGCCGCCGTTCCGAGACGGCGCGCCGGTAGCGGAGGATCAGGTCGCGCGGCGTGAGTCGGCGTGCGTAGTCGAGCACGTCTTCGCGAGTCCGGCCAGGGATGGCGCTGCGATCGGGAAGACCCGTTTCGGCTGCCGCTCCCTCTTCGTTGAACCACAGCCGGCCCACGTACTCGATGCCGTCGTGGCTGACGCGACACGTGACATCGTAGCGACGGCCGAGGTGTTCGATCGTGCCGACGTACGGATGTGTCAAGGAAGCCGGGATCATGACGCGGGGTGGATGGAGGGCGCACACATGGTTGCAAAACGTCGGCCGCCCGCCCGGTGCCGTCTAGGTCATGTCGTGTGTGCCAGGAAGCTGCGAATTGCCCGGAACAGCGCCTCCGGCTGCTCGACATACGGCACATGACCGGCGTGTTCGAGCACAACGAGCCGCGCCCGGAGCGAGCGCGCAGCGGCCTCGGAGGACGCGAGAGGAATCGGGTCCTGTCGCCCGTGGACGATCAGGGTGGGCACCACCACGCTGTCGAGCTGACCCGGCGCGGTGAGGTCGTAGTCGTCCAGGCTATCCCACACCGAATCCTGCACGCGACCCGTCACGCGGAAAGGAGTCAAGTCACGCGCTGCCGCAGGATCGGCGAAGTAGCCGGCCACGCTCAGCTCGAACGTGCGCTGCCGGTACGCTGCCGCATCGCGCTCTCGAAGGCCGGAAGAAGCCAACTGCTCGCGCAGTGCGAGCACCGATCGCTCGGTCTGCCGTCGCGCAAACTCGGTCTCGAACATCGCGCGGAATCGACGACTCACTGGCGCCGGATCGATCAGGATCAGCCGTTCGGGCTGATGTTCGGTTCGCCCCGCGGCGGCCTCGATCGCGTATAGCATCGCCAGAAGTCCGCCCCACGAGTATCCCACGATCGCGAGCGGGCTTGCCCCCAGCTCGTCGACCACTCGGTCGAGGTCTTCGACGTGGGTACGCCAGGTGATCGGGTCGCGATCGTCCGTACGCGAGCGCCCGCCGCCGCGCTGATCGTAAAAGACCAGCTGATGCTCGTCGGCCAGATCGAGCATCTGCGGAAGCAGGTAATCGTGATTGGCGCCGGGGCCGCCGTGGAGCACGAGCAATGGATCGGCGGCGACCGGACCGTACTTCGCCCAGTAGAGAGGGATCGAGGTCGTCGCGGTCATACCGGACTCACGCGGCGACGGGACGGGTGGCATGATGGCAACATAATGAAAAAAGCGGGGGCGCTTGTACGCGCCCCCGCTCCATTCAAGTTGGCCAGAGGCTGTGAGTTACTTACACACCGGCTCGCCTTCAGCCGCCGTACCGACGATCGGGTTGGTCGTGTTGACCGCCACGCCGCAGGTCACGAGCGGGGTCTGCAACTGCGTGTGCGTCACCGTCGCCGACCACAGGCCCGAACCGGTCGTGAT
>DATISA010000144.1:0-7846 GCA_035469245.1 Gemmatimonadaceae bacterium | reverse complement strand
GTTCGATCGACGAGCTGTTCGTACAGATGGCTCGTCCGACGAACGATGTCTCAACCGCGGGGCGGCGATGAACGCGCTGCGCGGGCTGCTTCGGAAGGAGTGGTATCACATCCTTCGCGACCGGCGAACGCTGTTCGTGATCATCTTCTATCCGGTCGTGCAAGTCATGCTGTTCGGCTCGTCCATTCGCACCGATGTGCGCAACGTTCGACTGGCGATCGTCGACCCGACCCCCGACGCGACGACACTCGAGCTCCGCAATCGATTCAGCGCGAGCGGCATGTTCCGGATCGTGTCGGTCACCCCGACCGACGTGTCGCTCGCCCATCTGTTCCAGACGGACACGGCACAGGTGGCGGTCGCATTCCAGCCGCGCTTTGGCGAGCGCTTGTCGCGCGGTGAGGCGGCCCAGGTGCTCGTCTTCAGCGACGCCACTGAGCCCAATAGCGGGACCAGCCGGCAGATGTACGTCAAGAAGGTTCTCCAGGACTACCAGCGCGAGATCGGGCTCTCGACCGGAGCGATGCGGATCGAGCCGCGCGTGCGATCGCGGTTCAACCCTACGCGCGTGAGCACCAACCTCTTCGTGCCGGGCCTGATGGCGATCATCCTGACGATCATCGCCGCGCTGATGACCGCGCTCTCACTCACGCGCGAGAAGGAGACCGGCACGATGGAAGTGCTGCTCGTCTCGCCGCTGCGGCCGTGGCAGATCATCGTCGGCAAGATCGCGCCGTATCTCGCCATCGGGTTGTTCGGCGTGCTGAGCGTGTACAGCGTGGCGCGCATGGTATTTCGCGTGCCGATGCACGGAAGCCTCATCCTGCTGATCGCCGAGGGGATGCTCTTCATCCTCGTCTCGCTGTCGATCGGCATTCTCATCTCGGCGCGAACAACGTCACAGCGCGTCGCGATGCTCGCCGTGGTCATGATCACGCTGCTGCCGACACAGATGCTCTCCGGGGTCGTCTTCCCGATCGAGAGCATGCCGCGGCTTCTGCAATTCATGTCGCAGTTCTTTCCGGCACGCTGGTTCATCGTCATCGTGCGCGGAGTGATGCTGAAGGGCGTCGGGCTGGCGTATCTCTGGCAGGAGACGGTCATCCTCGGGGTGATGGCGGCGATCCTGCTGGCGGCGAGCACGCGATCGTTCAAGGTGCGCCTGCAATGACCTTCCGGCTGCCTGGCCGAGCCTTCATCCGGCGCACGCTGGCATTGGCATACGCCGAAGTGCTGCACGTCAAGCGCGATCGCGCGATGCTCGTGCAGATCACGCTGGTACCGCTGATCCAGCTCATGATCGTATCCAACGCGGCGACGTTCGCGATCAAGCGAACACCGACCTACGTCATCGACTTCGATCACACGAGCACGTCGCGAGGCCTGGTCACGCGCCTCGCGTCATCGGGATTGGTCAACGTGGTCGGCGAGTCTTCTTCGCCCGACGAGTCGAACGACGCGATGCTGAGCGGGCGCGCGACGCTCGTGCTGATGATACCGCGCGAGTTCGAGTCCTCGCTCGTTCGCACGGGGACGGCCACCGTCGGAATCGACCTGAACGCGGAGAAGGGCTCGGCGGCTGGAATCGTCCAGTCATACGTCGCCCAGACGCTCGAGGCCTACTCGCGCGAGCTCGGCGTCGCGATCAGGCCGACGCGACGAAACGTCGCGGTCCGTTCCGCGCAATTCCTGTCGCCACGGCCGAACGCGGGCATGATCGACGTGCGCGCGCGTGGCTGGTACAACCCGGCGCTCGACTACACGGACTACATGGTGCCCGCCGTGCTCGTGGCGCTGGTCACGATGGTCGGGACACTGCTCACGGCCCAGAACATCGCGCGCGAGAAGGAGGTCGGCACGCTCGAGCAACTGAACGTCACGCCGATCTCGAGAGCGGAGTTCGTCACGGCCAAGCTTCTTCCGTTCTGGGTGCTCGGACTGCTGGACCTCGCGCTCGGTTTGATCGTCGGACGGCTCGTGTTCGCGATGCCGATCAGAGGCAGCCTGTTTCTGTTGTTCGGATCGGCGGGCATCTACCTGATTGTCGCACTGGCGATCGGGCTGCTCATCTCGACGCTCGTCGAAACGCAGCAGCAGGCGATGTTCATCTCGTTCTTTCTCATCATGATCTATCTGCTGATAAGCGGCTTGCTGACGCCGATCGACAGCATGCCGCACTGGATGCAGATCCTTTCGGAGTTCAACCCTGTCCGTCACTTCAACGCGATCTCCCGCGCCGTGCTGATAAAAGGCGCCGGCCTGCGACAGCTCACGTTTCAGCTCACGGTGCTGACCATCTACGCGGCGCTCGCCATGACGGTGGCGATTCGGCAGTATCGCAAGCGGACGGCGTGATTCGTTTCGTTGCAGCAGGACGCTGACGTTTGCGCGAGTGACGGGATATCCGACGCCGTGGTTAGGCCGAGCAGATTCGCTCAGGCAATTTCCACGACGACGGAGTGAGAGACGGACATGCGAACGTTACTCGGCTTGGTATCACTTGCCCTGCTTGCGGCGTGCAGCGACAGTGGGACGACCGTCCAGGCATCCCTCAAGGATCGCTCCCCGGCGGCGTCGCAGTTGTCATTCACGGTCACCGACGATCCAGCCGAGCCGGGGCTGATGTTCACCGCCGGAAAGGTCGCCGGCGGACTGGGCACGCTGACGTTCACCAGCACGCGCTACGGGAGCGTTTGCGCGGATGACGTCACGGCCCGTGACGAGATCGCGGCGGGCAAGATCACGTTGTACGTGACATACAGGCTGCGCGCCGAAGCAATATGCCCGGCGGTCATCCGTGCCGTCACCGCGCACGCCCACATCACGGGACTCGCTGCGGGCGACTACGAGGTGAACGTCGTGCAGACCAGTCCCGATGGCACGGGGCTCATCACCCTCACGGATCACGTCAAGGTGACCTGAGGGCACGGGGCGACCGGCGCGCCGTTCGCGCGTCCGTCGCCTCTGTCCGGTTTCCACGCATTGATGCGTACTGCATCGAGTCGAACGACTCGAACCGCGCCACGCCGCGGGAGTCGACTCTCACCCCAACTCGACTCGATCATGACTCCGGAACAAATCGCCCTCGTGCAGGGCTCGTGGCGGCAGGTTGCGGCCATGGGCGACAAGGCCATTGAGCTCTTCTACGCGAGACTCTTCGAGGTCGAACCGGGACTCAGATCGATGTTCCCGCACGACATGGCCGAGCAGCATCGAAAGCTGGCGGCCATGCTCAACGCCATCGTCGGCAAGCTCGAACGACCCGATGAGCTGGTGCCCATGGCGCAGTCCCTCGCACGCCGGCACATCCACTACGGGGTGAAGAACGAGCACTACGCTCCGGTGGGCGCCGCGCTGCTCGACACGCTTGACGCGGGTCTCGGCGACGCATTCACCGACGACGTGAGGAATGCGTGGATCGCGGCCTACACCACACTCTCCGGTGTCATGACCGGGGCTGCAGCGGCCTGAGTGGTGCTCCGGCCGGCCACGCGCGCTCGGGAGCTGGCCGGTCGGACACGGGCGTGCGGTGGCCGCGCTCGGCGATCAGGCGGAGCAGATCGTTGTAGACGCCGGCGGCGGTGACAGCGGGGCCTGCACCCGGCCCGGTGATCACGAGTGGCTGATCGCGATACCGCGCGGTCGTGAACGCGAACTGGTTGTCGGTTCCGTGCAGAAGGCTGAGCGGGTCGGTCACCGGCACTTCGGCCAGACCCACGCGCACGCTGCGGCGCGTCACACGCGCGCGGTATCGGAGTACGGCGCCGCGCGCCCGCGCCGACTCGACACGAGATCGCCAACTCTCGTCGAGCTCCGCTGCCCGCGACAGGAATTCATCGAGCGACACATCGGCGATGTGTCGCGGCACCAGCGACTCGACGCGTACCGACGACAGGTCACCGCGGAAGCCGATGATGCGGGCGAGGATCAGCGCCTTGCGCGCCACGTCGAGCCCGGAGAGGTCGACGCGCGCATCCGGCTCGGTGTAGCCGGCGGCGATCGCGTCGCGAAGCGCGGCCGAGAAGCTCGCGCCGCACCCAAGCTGACCAAAGAGAAAGCCGAGCGTTCCCGACGGACAGCCTTCGATCGCCGTTACGCGGTCGCCCGCCTCGATGAGCTTGCGAAGTGTGTCGATCACCGGGAGCCCGGCGCCGACCGTCGCCTCGTGCAGAATCTCGGCGCCCGCGTCCCGGGCCACTCCGCGCAGACGGTCGACTCGCGCCTGATTGGCGGCGAGCGGCACCTTGTTCGCGAGCACGACGTCCCAACCGCGCTCGAGCACGATCTCCAGAATGTCGTGCGTGTCGGCCGCCGTTGCGTCGACGAGAATCGCTCGGCCGCGTAGTTGTGCCGTCATGAACGCGACCGCGTCGGTCGAATTCGCCGACAGGCCAAGCGGCGATTCGCGCAGCGCGCGCCCAGACTTTTTGTGTGCGGCGATGCTCGCGAGCGTTCGGCGTGACAGGCCGCCTGGTTCGAACACGTAGCCGGTGCGGTCGAGAAGGCCACAGACACGGACTTTGGAAGAAGCGCCATGTCTGGCGGCCGCGAGCTGGCCGAGCAACTCGCGCCCGATCGATCCGACTCCGAGCAGTACGACGTCGGCAGAACGTGCCGCGGCGGATGACGGGCCGCCGTAGAGGATCGGTGCGGCGCTCATGCGACCGCCACCTCCGCCTCGGCGCCGAATGCGCTCGCCACCACGTCGAGCGCCCGGGTGAGGTCGCGAACGAGATCGTCGGCCGATTCGATGCCCACGGAAACGCGGACGAGCGAATCGCTGATGCCCGCGGCCGCTCTCGCCGCGGCGTCCATCGACGCGTGCGTCATGGTTGCCGGGTGCGCGATGAGGCTTTCGACGCCGCCGAGCGACTCGGCGAGCGTGAAATACTCGAGATTGGCCGCCAGGCACTCGACGCCCGCGGTCCCACCCACCACCTCGAAGCTCGCCATGGCGCCGAAACCGCTTTGCTGCGCCGCCGCGACGTGATAGCCGGGGTGCGATGCCAAGCCCGGGTAGTACACCTTCGCCACCGCCTCATGGCCGCACAGCGCGTCGACGACGGCGCTGGCGTTCGCGAGGTGCTGCGTGATGCGAGCATGGAGCGTTCGCACACCACGGAGCGTGAGGTAGCTGTCGAACGGTGCGCCGGTGATGCCAAGGCAATTCGCCCACCAGGCAAGCTGGTCGCCGAGCGCCGCGTCCCGCGCGACCACCGCGCCGCCGACGACGTCACTATGCCCGTTCAGATACTTGGTCGTCGAGTGGACCACGATGTCCGCGCCGAGCGCGATCGGCTGCTGCAGCGCCGGCGACAGGAATGTGTTGTCGACCACGACGAGCGCGCCCATCGCCCGCGCCGCCCCGGCGACTCGGCGCACGTCGGTGATCCGGAGCAGCGGGTTGCTCGGCGTTTCGATCCAGACGAGCCGTGGTCGATGGCGCGCGACCTCGGTCACCACCGTCTCGCTCGTGAGATCGGCGAACACGAGCGTGAAATGGGATTTCGCCGCGAGAGCGCGCAAGAGGCGCTGCGTGCCGCCGTAGCAGTCGTGCGCGGCGACGATCACGTCGCCCGGCGTGAGGAGCTGGAGCACCAGCGCGACGGCCGACATTCCCGTGCTCGTCACCACGCCCCGCTCCCCGCCCTCCAACTCGGCGAGCGCGTCGGCGAGCTGCGACCGTGTCGGGTTGCCGCTTCGGGTGTAGTCGAATTGGCGAGGTCGCGCGAACCCCTCGAAGGCGAACGTGGATGACAGGTGTATCGGCGGCACGACCGCGCCGTGCTCGCGATCGGTAGCGATGGCGGCGCGCACCGCGCGCGTCTGGCTACAGCATTCAGCAGTGCTCATAAGAGTGTCGTGGTGGCAAGTGAGTCCTTGAGCAGTCGCCCGATCGCTTCGGGCTCCGCGAGAAAGGCGTCGTGCCCTCGAGTGGTGGGCAGTTCGACGAGTCGGCTGGGCGCCGCCAGGCCGGCGGCCAGTGCCTGCATCTGCTCCCCGGGAACGATCGAGTCGCCCTGGGCCGCGACGAGGACGGTTGGCGTGCGGATCGCCGCCGGATCGATCCGATGCAGATCGGCGGAGAGTGACAGCGCCAGGAACCGCTCGGGTTCCCAGTCGGCCGCGAAGCGCTCGCCGTGATGCCGCAGATAGCCTTCCACAGGGAAGATTGCGTCGTTGGCCGTGCGCTCGACTGGATTGCTGTCGAATCGCTCGGCGAACTCCCGTGCGCTCCGATACGTGGTCATCGCCAGGCCGCGAGCGAGTGTGAGCGCCTCCTTCGGCTCGCCGGTGTCGATGCCGAGCGCGACGATGCGGCGCTGCAGCGATCGAAGCGCCGTGCTCATGGGATGCGCCTCGTGCGGCGCGCTGATTACGACGAGCCGCTCGAGCCGGTGCGAACGCCGCTCGGCGAACGCGAGTGCGACCATCCCGCCGTAGGACGCGCCGATGAAGGCATGGGCGCGCTCGATAGCCAATCTGTCGAGCACCGCGGCGATCGCATCCGCCTGATCGTGCGTGCTGACGATGCGCTTTGGCCGTCCGTCGGTGCCACGGCCGCCGCCGAGGTAATCGACGCCGAGCACGCGCAGGCGGGTCGTGTCGATCGCGCGTCCGGGTCCCACGACGGTCTCCCACCATCCCGGCGAGGGATCATGTTCGCTCGCCACGACGTGCCGCGACGCGGAGATCCCGCCGAGCACCACGACGAGTGGTGCGTCGGTCGGCCCGATCACCTCGAACTTCGGCAGCTCGGTCACTCCAGGTCTCCTCCAGTTCATGGATCTCGAACGTCCGACAACGCAAAACCCCCGGGCCTCGCGCGAGGCCCGGGGGTTCGTTCCGACGTGTGCGTGCTCGAGATGAGCTAAGTGCGCATGCGTCGTCGCCCGTCCGTTCCTCTCGCGAGAGAAGCGGCCGCCATCGACATTCGCATCTGCATTCGGCGCATCGAGATCATCGATCGTCAAAAGCTGGGTGAAAACGAAAAAGCCCGGGCGAATACAGCCGCCGGGCTTGTCGCGTTTTAGCACTTTGTTTTACGTGGCGGCAATAGGCGGCAAATCACCACGGTCCATCGATTGTGACCGACACGTTAAGGACGATTGGCCGGCGTGTCAAGACTCTAATCGCGACTCGTGAAAAGCGCCGTGGAGAGATACCGCGCGCCTGAGTCCGGAGAAATCCACGCAACGCGTTTGTCCCTGCCAAGCTCGCGAGCAACCTCGAGCGCCGCCCACGCGATGGCGCCACTCGACATGCCGACGAACAATCCTTCCTCGCGGGCGAGCCGGCGAGCGAGCGGGAATGCGTCCTCCTCCCACACGGGGATCACGCGGTCGACGACGCTCCAATCGAAGTTCGCCGGCACGAATCCCGGGCCCATGCCCTGAAATTGGTGTTGTCCGCGCTCGCCACCGGACAGCACCGGCGAGCGCGCGGGCTCGACGGCGATGACCTGGATGGAAGAGTCTCGCTCCTTGAGAAACCGGCCCACGCCGCTGATCGTGCCGCCGGTTCCCGAGCCGTACACGAACGCGTCGATGTGGCCGTCGAGCGAGGACCACAGCTCCGGAGCGGTCGTCTGGTAGTGAATGCGCGGGTTCGCCGGGTTCTCGAACTGATGCGGCATCCACGCGCCGGTCTGCTCGCAAATCCGTTGCGCCTCCTCGATCGCGGCGAGCATGCGACGTTCCGGATCGGTGAGCACGAGCCTGGCGCCGTATGCCTCGAGCGTGCGCTTTCTTTCCTCGCTCGCCGAGGCCGGCAGGCAAAGCACCAGCTTGTATCCCCGCGCCGACGCGACCTGCGCCAAACCGATGCCGGTGTTGCCCGAAGTCGG
>DATISA010000143.1:0-10536 GCA_035469245.1 Gemmatimonadaceae bacterium | reverse complement strand
TCCGCGGCGGCGCCTAGCTGCTCTTCGATGCGCAGCAGCTGATTGTACTTCGCGATACGATCCGTCCGGCTCGCCGAACCGGTCTTGATCTGGCCTACACCGGTCGCAACGGCGAGATCGGCGATGAACGTGTCCTCGGTCTCGCCCGAGCGATGCGAGATCACCGACAGGTACCCGGCCGCGCGCGCCATCTCGATCGCCTCGAGCGTCTCGCTCAACGTGCCGATCTGATTCACCTTGATCAGAATCGCGTTCGCCACGCCGTTCTCGATCCCGCGCGCGAGACGCTCGGTGTTCGTCACGAAGATGTCGTCGCCGACGAGCTGGCAGCGGTCGCCGATCGCGGCGGTCAACTTCGCCCAGCCGTCCCAGTCGTCCTCGGCGAGCCCGTCCTCGATCGACACGATCGGATACTCGTTGAGCCAGCTCTCGTACAGCTCGATCATCCCCTGCGCGTCTTTCTTGGCGCCGCTGCTCTTCTTGAACGTGTACGTGCCGTCGCGATACAACTCGCTCGCCGCCGGATCGAGGGCGATCGCCACGTCCTTGCCCGCCGCGTAGCCCGCCGCGTCGATCGCTTCGATGATCACCCGTAATGCCTCTTCATCGTCGCGGAGATCAGGCGCGAAGCCGCCTTCGTCGCCCACGCCCGTGGCGAGCTTGCGCTTGACGAGCACCTTCTTGAGCGAATGGAACACCTCGGCGCCCATCCGCAGCGCATCGCCAAAGGTCTCGGCGCCGATCGGCACGATCATGAATTCCTGAAAGTCCACCGAGTTCGTGGCGTGCGCGCCGCCGTTGACGATGTTCATCATCGGCACCGGGAGCACGCGCGCCAGCGGTCCGCCGAGGTAGCGATACAGTGGCTGGCCGACGGTTTTCGACGCCGCGCGCGCGCAGGCGAGTGACACGGAAAGTATCGCGTTGGCGCCCAGGCTCGCCTTGTTGGCGGTGGCGTCGAGTTCGATCATCGCCGTGTCGATCCCGAGCTGGTCGGTGATGTCCATGCCCTTGACCGCGGGCATGATGCTTCGCTCCACGTTTTGTGCCGCCAGCCTCGTCCCCTTCCCGCCGTAGCGACTCGCCTCGCCGTCGCGCAACTCCACCGCCTCGTGCTCGCCCGTGCTCGCGCCGCTGGGCACCGCGGCCCGCCCCATCGCACCGTTCGAGCAGTAGACGTCAGCTTCCACGGTCGGATTGCCGCGACTGTCGAGGATCTCGCGTGCCTTGATGTCGGTGATCGTTACCATGAGTCGAGCGATTGCTGAGGACGTGAAGAAGGGAGCGACGCACTCGCGCCGCGTGGAAAATAATCGAGTCCGCCCGGCTACGTCGCGCGGCCGCTACTCGAATCGCTCGCCGGCCGCGGCGATCGGCCGCTCGTTGGACGTCACGCCGTACAACTCGCGCAGCGTCTCGGCCATCGCGGTCCAGACGCTGGTCATGAGCTCACCGCGGTGCTCGTAATCGCAACCGACCGTCGACACCGGTTCGAGAAAGTGCACATCGACCGTTCCCGAGCGAACCCAGAAGGAGCCCTTCCGCATGACTTCACGCGCGCCGTGCACGACCGTCGGCACCACCGGCGCCTGAGCGGCGATCGCCAGCACGAACGGGCCCTTCTTGAACGGCCGCAGATGGTAGTCGAAGCCGCGCGTCCCTTCCGGGCAGACGATAATTGCGCGGCCGCGCTGCACTTCCTTTGCCGCGACCTTGTACGACTCGAATGCCGCTTTCCGGTTCTCGCGATCGAGAAACACGATGCCGACGGCGTCCGCCGCATAGCCGAAGAGTGGAATGGACCGCAGCTCCGACTTGGCGATGAAGCTGCACCACGGCACTTCGGCGGCGAGCGCGAAGATGTCGAACCAGCTCACGTGGTTCGACGCGAACACTACGCCGTGCTCGGCGTGAATGCGCTCGCGGCCGTGCACGCGCACCCGCACGCCGGCCGCGCGGTTAATGGTTCTCGCCCACCAGCGCACGCACCGGGCGTAAACGGAGCCGGGACCCTGCGGCACGCCCAGAAAGCGGGACATCAGTACCACGGGCCCGAGCAGCAACGTCATGACCAGCGCCGCGAGCGCGACGATCGGCAATCGCATCAACGCGAAAGGTGATCGTACCCTGCCACGTCCGCAACGCGCGCGCCGTGCACGACTACTGTCCACGGGCCCGCCGCGACGTTGCCGATTTCGGTGAGCGGAATTCCGAAGCGACGCTCGAACGCGAGGCTGTCGATCGGTGCGCCGCTCGTCACGATCAGCTCGTACTCCTCGCCGCTCGACAGCGCCGCCTCCGGCTCGATTCCCGGCAGCCGCGGCACTCGCTGAGCGTCAATCTCGATGCGGGCCGCGCTCGCGGCCGCGAGGTGCCGGAGATCCGCGAGCAATCCGTCGGACACATCAATCGCCGCGCTCGCGCCTTGCTCGGCCAGCCAGCGTGCTTCGGCCAGCCGCGCGCGCGGCCTGGCGAATCGTTCGCGATACGCGCCGGCTTGCTCTCCCCGATGGAGTCGCTCGAGTACGTTGCCCGGTCCGCCGAACGTCCCCGTCACGTACACCCGATCGCTCGCGTGCGCGCCACGTCGCGTGAGCACAGTGAACGCCGAGCCGAGCACCGTCGTGGTGATCGACAGCCGTTCGCCGCCGCTCACGTTCCCGCCCAGCACGCGCGTGCCCACCGCATCGACGGCGTCGCCGATCCCGTCCGCGAGGTCGCCGAGGTTCGGACGCCACGCCTCGGACAGCTCGAGCGCGATCAGCACACCGAGTGGCGCGGCGGCCATCGCCGCGAGATCGCTCATTGCCGCCGTGACGGCCCGGTAGCCGATCTCTCGCGGCGAAAGCCATTCCCGCCGAAAATGCTCTTGCTCCACCGTGGCATCTACGCTTGCCACGAGCGAATCGCCTCGCGGCACGCGCAACACGGCGGCATCGTCGCCGATGCCGGTCGCGCGATCGCCCCAGCGCGCGAGCATTTGTCTGATCGCGTCGAACTCGGCGCCCGGGCCGAGCTGCGTCTCGTCGGTCATGCGCGCGGGGTGATGGCGGGTAGCTCGGCGAGCACAGGATAGCGCGACGGCCGCGCGTCGAACGTCCAGCTCCCGCGGAGCTCGGCCACCACGTCATCGAGTGTGATGCCGCGTATCGCCCCGCCAGCGGACGTCGGCACGCGCTCCGCGGCATGGCCATGCACCCACGCTCCGGCCGCGGCCGAGCACAACGGATCGCCAGTCTGGGCCAACAGCGTGCCGACAATTCCACTCAGTACGTCGCCGCTCCCGCCGGTGGCCAGCGCCGGCGTGCCCGTTGCGCTCACCAGCCGCTCACCGCTTGGTGAAGCGACGATCGTCGGCACGCCCTTGAGCAGCACCGTCGCCCCCAGCCGCTGCGCGATCTCGCGCCCAATGTCGAACCGGCGATCGAGTACGTCCTGCGCCTTCACGCCGGCGAGTCGCGCCAACTCGAGTGCGTGCGGCGTGAGCACCGCCGGCCGGTTGTCCAGCAGATCGCGCAGCTCGTCCACGCGACCGGCGAAGAGCGTGATCGCGTCGGCGTCGAGCAGCGTCGGGCCACGCCAAACTCGCAACACGCGCTCGAGTACGGCCCGGCTTTCGTCAGCGCGGCCGAGACCTGGGCCAACGATGATGGCATCGGCCCAATCGAGGACGTCGCGCCGCACGGCGTCGTCGTCTGCCGGCCACGCCGCCGCGAGCGCGTACGGCTCCGCCTCGTGCACCGGCGCAAGCGTCTCGTGCGCCACGACGAGCTTCACCATGCCAATGCCGCTTCGCAGCGCGGCACGCGCTGCGAGGATCGACGCGCCGGCCATTCCCTCCGCTCCGCCGACGATCGCCAGCTTCTTTCGAATCCCTTTGTGCGCATCAGCGGCGAACGGCGGCACCTGCGCCGCGACCCACCGGTCATCGACGAGCCTTGGGACCGTGGCCAGATCCGTATCCCGCGACGCGAGCCCGATGTCGAGCAACACGATCGTGCCGCACACGTCACGGTTTACGAGGTGCCCGCGCTTGATCGATCCGAAGGTGAGCGTTAGATCCGCCGATACGACCGGGCCGGGCGCGGCGCCGGTCGATGCATCGAGCCCGCTCGGCACGTCGAGGGACACGACGGTCGCGCCGCGCTCGGCGAGCAACTGAATCGTCGCGATCGCCGACGCGATCTGGCCGCGTGGCTCGCCCGTCGCGCCGGTGCCGAGCAGTCCGTCGACGACGATCGACTGGCCCGTCTCGAGCGCGTTCGTGAAGTCGTCGATTGCGCTCTCGCCGAGCACGTCGAGGGCGACCTTGCGCTCCGCGATCGCGTCCGGCGTCTTGGCGGCGACCGGCTCGACGACGCTCACCGTCACGCCACTCGCCGCGAGGGCCCGCGCCACCACCCACGCGTCGCCGCCGTTGTTGCCCGGACCGGCGAAGACGAGGGCGCCGCCGGCGAGCCGGTCACGATGACGCAGGGCGATCTCCGCGGCCGCCGCGGCCCCTGCCCGCTGCATGAGGGCGCGCGACGGAACGCCGGCGGCGATCGTCGCGGCGTCGTGCGCCGCCGACTCCTGGCTCGTGACGACGCGAACGAGTGAATGCATTGTGACGGGAAGCTACTTCTGCGAGGTGCCGACCGTCCGGCCGTAGCTCAGCTCACCGTTGTCGATGCGGATGTTGAATCCGCAGTCCGGATTGCTGCATGCCCAGGCCTTGTAGGTGATGGGCGCTCCGTCGCGGCCGTAGTCGCTCAACGGCAGGAGGATTCCGGTATTACACTTTCGGCAAGCGGGCCATTCCATCCGCTGTTCCATACACCCTACCCCCCTTCACCACGTCGACCGACGCGACCGACCGGACACGTCTGCAGGAAACCGCGCGGCCCACACCGTTCGTCAGCTCACTCCGCGAACGCGCCGCACCACGGATACTCGCGCTCGAACGCCTGATCGAACTCGTAGACTCCCGCGAACTCGTCGCGGCTGTCACTCGGCTGGCTTCTGAGCAGGCCGAGATCGACCAGCGTGAACACGATGTCGCCCATGTCGGCGGTGCTTCGGATACCCCAGTGCTCCAGGACGAGGCGTGACATGACGCCGAATCGTTCGAGGGCCAGATCGCGGCAGGCGAGCGCCAACTCTCGCCCGCTGATGTGCCGCCGCTCGTCGAGACGCTGCTGGCAATACTCCAGCGCCGCGAGCACAAAGAAATATGCTCGCTCGTCGAACCGCGGTTCGCGCAGGCGAATGCGGTCCATGATGCCGTCCCGAAAGGCAAGCTGTGACACTGAGCTTAGTGACTGGAGGCTTGAAGGACTGAAGGCTCGAAGGTTTTGAACTGTAATGAGATCGCCGTCACCGCGCACCCGCGCAAGCAACGAGCAACGTCTACCAAAATGCCCCCGGTGCGGGCCGCCCACAACTCCCCGCGCGACTAACCGGACTCTTTAGTAGATTATCGGACGTCCGCGGCGTCACATCGCGTCCCGCACCCTGGATCCGAATGAAGCGTGCGTTCAAGTACGATGTTGCGATTAGTGCGAACGATTTCGACGGGCTGGCGGTCGCGGAGCTGAAGCGGCGTCTCGAGCACCGGCTGTCCAAGGGCATCTACACAGCGCCACGGGACGGTGAACGCCCGGCCACCGCTGCCGCCGTTGCCGCGATGCGCAAGGTGATCGAGAAGGATTCGCGAGTCGTCGTCGTGCTGTTCCAGCGGCTTTGGGGAGTGGCGTCGGGCGCTAACGACCTCGCCGCCATCAAGGCGCGCATCGGCAAGACCAAGCGCAAGGACGTGATCGTGGTGCCGCTCGACACGTCGCCGGTTCCGCCGTGGCTCAAGGCGACGATCGTTCGCACCTCCGATGCGCCGGCCAGCATCGAGGTGATCGATGCCATCGTCGCGGCGGTCGCGGATGCCGGTGGCTCGCCCAAGCGACTCACCGAAGCGGCAGTCGCGGCGCGCATCGCCGACGATGAGAAGCGAGCCCGCGCCCGCAGCGCGTTCCTCGCGTCGCAGCGGGCCATGGCGCTCATCAATCGTGAGCTCGACGCGCTTTCATCGGCCGTGCTTCGCCTATGCAAGGAGCCGGGCACGTTGCCCGATGGCTTCACGCCGGAAGCCCGCCGAACACCCGATCGCTACACCGTCCAGATAGGACCCGTCGGCCTCAGCTTCTCGTGGATCCGCGGTCGATCGAACTCCATCGCCGATGGCCAACTGCTCGTCATCGAGTGGAGCGGTCACCTCGCCGATCAGAATCACAGCGAGGACACGCGGCTGGCGATGCCGGCCTTCGAGCACGTGTTGCATCCCCACGCCACGAGTCCCGAAGACTGGCAGTGGCGTCGCGCCGACCTCGATCTCTGCGCCTACACGAGCCGCGATCTCGCCGCGCAGTGCGTGGCCTCGGTCGTGCGACGATTGCCGGTGCCGCAGAACTGACCCTCGGCCGCGCAGAGCAACGGCAAAAGGCCACTGCAACTGCTCAACGCAGAGGCGCGGAGGGCACAGAGTGACGCAGAGGGATTCCGATTGCGGCGATGACGCCGCTCGCGACGAGGCTGGACGATCCATTCTTTGGGACGGCCGCTCGGAAAACCAACGGTAGCGTCCCGAGCGACAGTTCAATCAACAAAATCCCGGCGCGTTGGAGCCTGCGCCTCTGCGTTGAGCAGTTCACTCCGGGATCGTCGCGCGAAGCCGTTCAGCCCTCGCAGTCCTGCGCCGCGGGTTACTGACGCGTGAGCGTCAGGTAGCACGGACCCCGATCGACGGACATGAACGCGCCGGCGATCGTCCGCTGATCGACCAGCACGCCTCGGAACGGAGGAGACCAGCCGCCAGAGGCCTGCATGCCGCCCTGAAACTGGTCCTGCGTTCTGCTGCCCGCGTATTTCACTGTCCCGGTGCCGCGAAGCGTCCCGCCACCACAACCAAACGTGTTCGACGAAGACGCGTCGTATGTACCGGTCCCCGTGACCGAGTCCGCGCTCCAGTGCAAGTTGATCGACAGCGCGAGTCCATTCGCCGAGCCAACCCACGTTCCATCGAGATCGGTGCCCGGCGGGGCGACGATGCCCTTCGGGAGCGTCAGCGTGCCAGCCGGTACTTCTCCGGGGAGCTCCGGGTTGGTGAGCGCCTTGGCCGTGAACACGTACGCGCCCGCGGGGAGCGAGTCGCCGAGGATACTCTCAACCGGAACCGAGAACTGCAGCTGAACGTGCCCGGCCGCGTCGATGGTTTGCTTGATGAGCTGCGTCGGACACCCTAGTACGCGCGGAAGCGCCGCGGAGCTCCACACGAGGGTTTGCGATCCAGCGTCGCTGCGGTAGACGCGCACGCTCACCGCACCGGCGCCGCCGCAGTCCATGCCCCAGGTGATCGTCTCGGTCGAGCCGCCCACGTTCTCTAGATCGATCACGGTCAAAACGGCCCGGCCGCCGGATTCGGCGCCCGAGGCCACGATCGTTGCGCTGGCGGTTTCGCGGATGTTCCCGCTCAAATCGGTGCGCGGGCCCGAGACACTCGCCGAGCACGCGCCGATCCCAACTAGTAGAAGTGCGAATTTCGCTTTCATGACTTGCCTAACCGTGAATCGGTACGTGGGGTCACCTCGCCTTTGCCGGCGCGAGTGACAAATCCACGATCACCGGCCGGTGATCCGAGGCCTCGATCGCCGGAACCACGGTGGCGTGTACGCGAAAGTGTAGCGAAACGAGCACATAGTCGATGCGCTTTCGCGGCACGTTCGCCGGATACGTGAGACCGGGCCCGGACGCCGGGAGCCAGCTGTCGTGGAGCACCGCCAGCAACGGCGCGAGCTCCCGCGCCTGCGGCTCCGCGTTGAGGTCACCGAGCAGGATCGTCGGCACACTCGGAGGGCCGATGTCGTCGAGCATTTCGGCAACTTGCCGTTGCCGGACGCGCGGGTCCGCCCGGTAGTCGAGGTGCGTGTTGAACACACGCACCTTCGTCCCGCGCACATCGACGGTTGCTTCGAGCAGGCCGGGCGCTGGCGCCGGCACCGGATCGCGGTCCTGCGTCGACAGTCGCGTCAGCGTGTCGTTGCGCCAGGCGATGATCGGGAACCTGCTGAGGAGAGCGACGCCGAACTCGCGCGGCGGGCGCGACGCGTCCTGTGCAGCGATCGAGTAGATGCGAGCGAAACGGACGGCCATGCCGAGCCGCTCGCCGAGCATCGTGGCCTGATCCACGAATCCGCTCCGCTCTCCCCAGTGGACGTCGACTTCCTGCAGACCGGCGATATCCGGCCTGGCGTCGCGAATCGCGGAGATGGTGGCATCCAGATTCCCCTGGCCGGACTGGATGTTGTAGGTCATCGCCCGCAGCGTGACGCTTGCGGGCGCTGCCTCGCGCACGCCGGTTTGCCGCGCGCAGGACGTCAGAAGCATGACGAGCGCGACTGGCCCGAAAGTCGCGCTTGCGAACACATTCAAGCGGATTCGGAGCGACTTTCTCACGGTCGACCTCGCTTCGGTTGGGGTCGGTTCATGCATCGTTCATCTCGGCACGCCGTCCTCCCAAAACAGCGCGGCATTGCCGATTCTCCCGAGACAACTGCAGACTTGTACGAGCATGGCGAAGCCCAACCCAAAGCCCCCGGCAGCCACCGTGGCAGCCGATAGCAGTGATGCTGCTGGATCGGTCGGTCAGGCGCCAGAGGAAGGCACGATTTGGCCTGTCTGCTGGGAGCCTGCCGAAGCGCCGGGCCTCTACCGCCTCCTCGTCGAGAGCGTGGTCGACTACGCCATCTTTGCGCTGGATACCACCGGCCACATCCGGACGTGGAACCAGGGTGCGCGGCGCATCAAGGGGTACACCGCCGAGGAGATCATCGGCAAACACTTCTCGATCTTCTATCCGCGCGAAGACCGCCTCGCTCGCAAGCCCGAGCGGGAGCTGGAGATCGCGATTGCCCAGGGCCGGGTGGAAGACGAGGATTGGCGTATCAGGAAGGACGGCACGCGCTTCTGGGCGAACGTCGTCATCACCGCGCTTCGCGATCGGTCGGGCAATCTCGTCGGATTCGGCAAGGTGACGCGTGATCTGACGGATCGCCGCGCCGCCGAAGAGGTAATCCGCGAGAGCGAGCAGCGCTTCCGTCTGCTCGTCCAGAACGTCCAGGACTACGGCATCTTCATGCTCGACCGCGATGGACGCGTCGCGAGCTGGAACGAGGGCGCCGAGCGCATCAACGGCTACACCGCCGAAGAGATCGTCGGACGAAACTTCTCGGTCTTCTACCCGGCCGAAGACCTGGCGAGAAACAAACCTGGCTACGAGCTCGAGGTGGCGGCGCGCGAGGGCAGGTTCGAGGATGAAGGATGGCGGGTGCGCAAAGACGGATCGCGTTTCTGGGCGAACGTCATCATCACGGTCGTGCGTGACGAGCGTGGAGAGCTCCTCGGCTTCGCCAAGGTCACGCGCGACCTCACTGAGCGACGGATCGCACAGGATCGCGCGATCGCCGACGCGCGGCGAGTTGCCGAAGCCGAAGCGGCGAACCGGGCCAAGAGCGAGTTCCTCGCTTCCATGTCGCACGAGCTTCGCACGCCACTCAATGCCATCGGCGGATACACCGACTTGATGCTGCTCGGCGTGGTCGGTTCGCTCGATCCCGAGCAGCGCGACTACCTCGATCGCATTCGTCGAAGCCAGCAGCACCTCCTCGGGATCATCAACGATCTGCTGAACTTCAGTCGGCTCGAGGCGGGACGAGTCACGTACGACATGCAGCCCATGTCGCTTGGCGTGGCCGTTCGGCGCGTGCTGCCGATGATCGAGCCGCAGGCGAGTCAGCGCGGACTCCGCATCGCCCTCCAGCCGACACGCGACGAGTTCGCGAAGGCCGACCCGGCCAAAGTCGAGCAGATTCTGCTCAATCTCCTGTCGAACGCCATCAAGTTCACCGAGCCCGGCGGGACGGTGACGATCGAGCAGTTCGCAGAAGGCGAGTACGCCGGCGTTCGCGTTCGCGACACCGGAATCGGCATTCCATCGACCAAGCTCGAGGCGATCTTCGAGCCTTTCGTCCAGGTGGGCCGCACGCTCAACAGCCTGCACGAAGGCACCGGCCTGGGCCTCTCGATCAGCCGCGAGCTGGCGCGCGCCATGGGCGGCGACCTTTCAGCCGAGAGCGTGGCAGGCTCGGGCAGCACCTTCACGCTGCGGTTGCGCTGCCCCTGACAGACATCGGCTCAGGCGTAGAGCGGAAACTCCTTCGCCAGCGCCCGCACTTCTTCGCGCACCGCGCCGAGGACGTCGGCGTCTTGCGGCGCCAACAGCACGCGATCGATGAACGCCGCGATCCGGGTCATCTCGCGCTCGCCCATGCCGCGGGTAGTCACGGCCGACGTGCCGACGCGAATCCCGCTGGTCACGAAAGGCGACTGCGTCTCTTTGGGCACCGTGTTCTTGTTCACGGTGATTGCCGCGTCGTCGAGCGCGGACTGCGCCGTCTTGCCCGTGAGCCCGCGGTTGCGGAGATCGACGAGCATGAGGTGATTGTCGGT
>DATISA010000142.1:0-4169 GCA_035469245.1 Gemmatimonadaceae bacterium | reverse complement strand
CGCGCGGCGGTGGGGAGCGCGGCGCTCGGCGCCGCGCGGTGGGGAGCATCGGGCACCTGCCGGTGCCCTCGCGTCGGGAGCGCCTTCGGCGCGTGAACGCCGTATCCAGGAACGCAGTTATCGCGGGCCGACAGGCCCGCTCCCAACGGCGAGCGGGCGATAGCCCGCGAAGCCTCCCAACCAGGGAGCGCGTAGCGCGACCTCCCCACCGCCGCGCGCAGCGCGGCTCCCTACCAGCCGGAGGCGGCGAGCCCATCCATACCGCCGCCCGGTCCGTGGCTTGCTTCTACATCCAATGCCATGCGTCGCGCTACCGCATGGGCGTTCGGGCTGGGGCTCCTCATCGTGCCGTCCCTGTCCCGCGCCCAGAACACACACGACCAGCAACGCGAGGCGCCGGAAGTCAGGAAGCTCGACATCAAAGGGGTCAAGAACGTCGATTACCATGACCTCTCGCGGAGCATCTCGACCCGTGCGTCGAAATGCAGAAGCCTCATCATCGAGGTGTTCTGCCTCGTTAGCCATTCGCCCACGTTCCACGACAAGTATTACCTGGACGAGGATGAATTCCGGCGCGACGTGCTCCGCATCCGGCTGTACTACTGGAAGCACGGTTATCGCGACGCGACCGTCGACACGGCGGTCGCCAAATCAGGCGACAAGCAGGTGCACGTCACGTTCATCGTGAACGAGAACGAGCCCACGGTCGTCCGCAAGATCGCCATCACGTACGACTCGACGCTGATCAGCAACAAGACGCGCAACAGTCTCACGATGCTGCACGCCAAGGATCCGCTCGACCTCGTGCGGCTCGACTCGATGCGCGTCCTGTTCCAGAACAAGCTCTGGGACCTGGGCTACGGCGATGCAGTCGTCGACACGCTGGTCACCGTGGATACGGCGACGCGGCAAGGCGACGTGGAGGTGCGACTCACGCCAAACCGGCGGACGACCATCGGCAAGATCACGATCGCCGGCAACCAGCAAGTCGACATCTCGACGATCAGGAATTCGCTCACCTTCAACCCGGGTGGGCTGTACCGGCAGTCCGACGTGCTCGAGAGCCAGCGGAATCTCTACGAATCCAACCTGTTCCGCCTGGTGGCCATCGACGTGCCACCGCAGTACGACAGCGTGAAGAACGTGCTGATCGACGTCACCGAAGCGCCGATGCACGAGGCGCGCGTCGGGCCCGGCGTCAGCAACGTCGACTTCGTGCAGTTCCAGTCGCACTTCACAAGCTACAACGTCTTTGGCGGCGCGCGGCGACTCGATCTCGACGCCACCGTCGGCAACCTGCTTGCGCGCTCGCTCGAAGGGCGGGGTTTCTTCCGGGACGTTGCCGCCGAGGTGCCGGATACCAACAGGCTCACGCCGTTCCTCCAACCGACCTACACGGCGAGCATCGACTTCAAGCAACCGGCCTTCCTGCAGAGGCCCGCCGATCAGCTCGGGGTCGGCGCGTTCACGCACCGCAACATCAACCCCGGCGTGTTCATCGATCGCGGGTATGGCGCGCAGGCCACGTTCACGCATCAGGTCCGCGTTCGCGCGCCGGCGAGTCTCAACTATCACTACGAGCTCAATCGCGTCGACGCGAGTGACGTGTATTTCTGCGTGAACTTCGGCGTCTGCGACCAGTCGACCATTGGCGCACTGCGGTCGCACCAAGCGCTGTCGCCGCTCACGCTCACGGGATTCGTCGACCGGTCGGACATTCCGTTCTCGCCTACCAAAGGCTACGTGGCCCGTCTCGACCTCGAGCACGCGTCGGCCTATACCATGTCCGACTACCGCTACAACCGGGCCTTCTTCGACGGGGCGATCTACGGTCACAAGAGCGGCACGCAGCGCGTCTACTCCGCGCATCTGCGACTTGGATGGGTACGCGCCCTGGGCACGAGCACCGACAGCGGCGTGCTGCATCCGCGCAAGCGCTTCTACGCCGGCGGCGCCAATTCGGTGCGCGGCTACGCCGAGAATCAGCTGGGGCCGCGCATCCTGACGATCGACGCGTCGCGGCTGGACACGACGAGCGGCATCAATGGCGGCCGGTGCGCGGCCACGATGGCCGGCGCGCAGTTCTGCGACCCGAACTCACCGAAGGTGACGTCGGTCGACTTCGTGCCGCAGCCGCTCGGCGGCACGTCGCTGATCGAAGCCAGCGTGGAGTACCGTGTGCCACTGCCGCTCGGCGAGACATTCCGCCACTTCGTCGGCGCGGTGTTCGTCGACGGCGGCATCGTTGGCTCGGGCAGAATTCGCGGGCTGCAGACGATCAGCAGCTTCGTAAAGGGCACCGCCGCCGTCACGCCGGGCTTCGGCCTGCGCTACGAATCGCCGGTCGGCCCGATCCGGTTCGACATCGGGATCAATCCGAATCGCGCCGAGGATCTCGGCGTCGTCACCGCGGTGCCGGACAGCACCGGCCGCGTGCGCATCGTGCCGCTGAGCAGGACCAGGCAATACGTGCAGGGCAAGACGCTGCTCAACAGGCTCGTGCTCCACTTCTCGATCGGAGAAGCGTACTGATGGCCGCCTGGCGCGGGCCGCGCGAGCGGGAGGGGGGGGAGGGGGGGGAGGGCGACAAGCGCGACGCGTCGGACCGCAACTTGTCCGTGTCACCGGGCGGCGCGCCGCCTGGCGCGCCACTCAACTGGCGCCGCGGAATCCTCGTCGGCGCGGCGCTCATCTCCTGTCTCATTCTGATCGCGATCATCGGGGCGCTCGTGCTCACCGGCACGGACTGGGGTCGCGAACGCACACGGCGCTATGCGCAGAACGCGCTGAACGGGATGATCCACGGCCGCGCGACGATAGGCCGTCTCTCGGGGAATCTGCTCACCGGCATGACCGTCCACGATCTCACGATCACCGACAGCGCCGGCAAACCGTTCGTGGCGGTCGAATCGTTCAGCGCCGACTACGCCGTACTGTCGTTTCTGCGCAAGCGGGTCTGGCTCAACAACGCCGAGGTGGTGCGCCCGCTCATCGTGCTCGATCGGCCGCCGCATGGAAAATGGAACTGGCAGAACATCTTCCCGCGCGACACGATCCGGAAACCGGCTGGCCAGCCGCCCGGCTGGGGCGACTGGATTCTTTTCACGAACGCGCGCGTCGTCGATGCGCAGCTGATCGTCCGCACGCCGTGGAATCCGAGCGAGCACCTGAAGCCGGCGGCGCGCGACAGCGTGATTCGCGAGGCGCTGGGCGGCGGGACGCGACTTCTGATCAATCGCGTGTCCGGCGGATTTCAGAAGACGGTGCAGCTCGACTCCGTGAATGCCACGCTTCCGCTGCTGAGGCTCGCTGATCCGAAGTATACGTATCGGCTGGCGCAGGTCACGGCGCTGTCGATGGTCGCGTATCCGTTCCGGCCTCCGCCGGCGATCGTGCGCAACCTGGTCGGCGCGTTTCGCTTCAACAACGATTCGCTCTGGTGGCAGGACGCCCTCGTCAAACTTCCGAATTCCACGGCGACGGGGAACGGAAGCTACGTGCTCAACACGGGCGACATGACGCTCGACGTGCACAGCGATCCGGCGAGCTTTGCCGACCTGCGCTGGATCTATCCGCGGCTTCCGGCAGACGGCCACGGAGCGCTGGATCTGGCGCTCAGATGGCGTGGAGCGGCGCAGGACTACACGTTCGCCAACACCGACATCTCGATCGGCCAGGCGCACATCGCCGGCGCACTCGGCATCACGCTCACCGACACGATCGCGCTGCACGACACCGATCTCCGCTTCTCGAGCATCGACACGCGGCTGCTCGAGCAGCTCATCTCGGGATTCCGTTCACCGGTGCGCGGGGTGGCGTCCGGCCATGCGATCGTGAGCGGCGGGCGCCATGCCATGCGGGTGAACGGCGACGTCACCTTCGACGACCAGCGCTCCGGTCGAAACCGGCTGATCGCCAATGGCGGCGTCGGATTCCTCGAAGGGGGCGGCGTGCGCGCGACCGATCTACATGTGCGGCTGTCACCCCTCCAGGTGGCGATCGCGCGCCGGTGGTACGCGAGCCTCCCAATCGACGGTCAGCTGACGGGCGCCGCGACCGTGAACGGCTCCACGACCACGCGGCTATCGATCACGGCGAACCTGAATCACGACGATCGTGGCGCTCACTCCGCCCTCGACGGCACGGCGCAGATCAGTCTTGCCGGAGGC
>DATISA010000141.1:0-5847 GCA_035469245.1 Gemmatimonadaceae bacterium | reverse complement strand
TCTCGGATGCCGAACGCGCTCAGCTCGCGCCCGTACCCCGACTTCTTCACGCCGCCGAACGGGAATCGTGGATCCGACGCCACCATGCCGTTGATGAACACGCTGCCGGCATCGAGCTCGCGGGCGAACCGCTCCATTTCGCCGCGGTCGCGCGTCCAGGCCGCAGCGCCAAGCCCGAACCGCGAGTCGTTCGCGATCGCGATCGCGTGGTCGATGTCGCGCGCGCGAACGATCGCCGCCAATGGTCCGAACGTCTCCTCGCGCAGCGCGGGCGATTCCGATTGGAGATCGGTCAACACCGTCGGCTCGTAGAAGAACCCAGTGCCCGGCCCTGGTCGGCCGCCGAGTAGCACGCGTGCTCCCGCTGCCACCGAGCGTCGCACCTGATCGTCGACGTCCTCGCGGATTTGCCTCGTCGCCAGCGGGCCGACGTTCGTCGCCGGGTCCATCGGATCGCCGACCACTAACGCACGCATTCGCGCCACGAATCGCTCGATGAACTCGTCCGCGATGGCTTCGGCGACGATGAAGCGCTTGGCGGCGATGCACGATTGTCCGTTGTTGATCGTTCGTGCCGTCACGGCCGTCTTGGCGGCGGCCTCGAGGTCGGCGCTCGGCATGACGATGAACGCGTCACTGCCTCCGAGCTCGAGCACCGTCTTCTTCACGTGCTCGCCCGCCGTCATCGCGATGCTCCGGCCCGCCTTTTCGCTTCCCGTGAGCGTGGCGGCCGCCACGCGGTCGTCGACGAGCAGTCCCGCCACCGCGTGCGCGCCGACGAGCAGCGTCTGAAAGACTCCCTCCGGCGCTCCAGCATCCTTGAACAACCGCTCGAGCGCGAGAGCGCATTGCGGAACGTTGGACGCGTGCTTGAGCAGCCCAACGTTGCCCGCCGCGATCGCCGGTGCGGCAAACCGGATCACTTGCCAGAAAGGGAAGTTCCAGGGCATCACCGCCAGCACGACGCCGAGTGGCTCGAACGCCACGAAGCTCCGCTCGCCGTCGACGCTGACCGGCTGGTCGGCGAGAAAGCGCGGGGCGCATTCGGCGTAGTAGCGGCACGCGGTCGCGCACTTCGCGGCTTCGTCGATGGCCGCCTTGATGGTCTTGCCCATCTCGAGCGTCATGAGACGCCCGTATTCCTCTTTGCGCGACTCGAGCAACTGGCCCGCGCGCGCGACGACGGCGCACCGTTCCTCGATGGGCGTGCGACGCCAGCGCTCGGCGGCGCGACGCGCGAGCTGGAGCTTCTGTTCGATCTCGAGCGGTGTCAGCTCGTCGAATGACCGGACGCGCTCACCGGTCGCGGGATTGACGGTCTCGATCGCCATCCGGGCGTCTCACGCGGTGTAGAGCGAGTCTCCAGTCCATGCGACTCCCGCGCCATCGCCGCCGAGCCACCGCCGCCACCACGGCAACTGCCGTTCGCGCTCGAAGATCGCCTGCACGGCCTCGCGCCACGCCGTCTGCATGGCGGCCGCATCCTCGAACCGTTCCTCGGGCCTGGGCGAAAGCCCCCGCGCGAGCCACGCGGCCAGCTCCGGCTGGTAGGCCGAGAAATCGAGCTCGCCGTGCAACTGCCGGGCGAGAATCGCCGCGCTGTCGCGCTCGCCGAACGGCGGCGTCCCGCTGAGCGAGAACGCGACGATGGCGGCGAGCGAGAAGCAGTCGGCCGCGGTGTTCTGCTCCTCGCCGAGCAGCTGTTCGGGTGGCGCGAACGCCGGCGTGCCGGAAGCGCCGGCCGCCTCTTCGCCCGTGACGTTCGCGATTCCGAAGTCGGCGAGCCGCCACCGGCGGTAGCGGTCGATGAGCACGTTCTCCGGCTTGAGATCGCGATGGACTATGCCGACGGCGTGCGCCGCGGCGAGCCCGCTCAGCACGAAGTCGACTTGCGGCGCGATCTCCGTCAACGGCCGGGGTCCGGTGCGCGCGATGAGATCGGCCACCGAACCGCCTTCGGCGAGCTCCATGGTGTACCACGACACGTCGGCGCGGCTGTCCCAGTCGAAGATCGGAACGATTGCCGGATGCGCCAGCTGCGCGGCGAGCTTGGCCTCGCGCCGGAACCGTCCGACGATGCGCTCGTCACGCGCCACGTGCGGGTGAAGGAGCTTGAGCGCCACCTCGCGGCCGAGTGTGAGATCGCGCACGCGCCACACGGAACCGAACGAGCCGCTGCCGAGTGAGGCCAGCACCTCGTAGTCGTCGGCGAGAGCCCAGCGCAACCGCGCTTCCGCCGACTCGGTAGCGCGCACCCCGCCCGGCTCATCCCCCGCGAGGGCGACCATCGTCCGGCCGCCCACCACACGGTCCACCGCGCGCAGGAGCGCCGTCATGGTTGGAAACCGCTCCGCCGGGTCGTGCCGGAGCGCGCGATCGATGATCACGGCGATCGACTGTGGACAATCCGGCCGCAGCAGTTGAATTGGCGGGATTTCGCGCGACGGCGGCGTCTCACCCGTGAGCGTCGCGAAGCAGGTCGCTGCGAGCTGCCACTGGTCGGACTGCGGGGTTGGCGCCCAGTGCCCGTCCGACCATTCGTTGGGCACCGGCATGTGCCGAAAACTCGGCGCGAGCCCGGAGGGAATCTCGGAGAGTGGAATGACCCACTGCCACCCCATCACCCACAGGCGGCCCATCGGCGTCGTCCACACGGTTTCGGGCGACAGACAGCCGTGCACCGCTCCCAGGTCGTGCAGGTAGCTGAGCGCGGAGCCGATCTCGCGCATGACACGCAGCGCGCCCGGCAGGTCCTCGGTGCCCATACGGCTCAAACGTGACGCGAGTGTTTCGCCCGCGATCCAGCGCCGAAGGTAGCCGGGACCGCGGCGCGATTCCGAGAACTCCGCCCAGTAGTGGTACGTCGTGGGAACGGCGGGATGATTCCGGTGCGCGAGGTGTTTCGCTTCGGCTTCCAGCCAGACGTAGTGCGCCGGATCCGTCACCGTGACCAGCGACAGCGAGCGGTCGAGCGCGTCGATGATCTCCTGGTAGTGACGATGCTGGCCGGTGACACCCTCCGTACCCCATCGCCAGGCCGGCGGGAGCTGCCATTCCCGAAGGTGATCGGGCAGCTCGTGCGTGGTGCTGTACATCCCGCCGGTGTTCATCGTCGCACGACCTCTCGCCTCACATCTTGGATTCGGACAGAATCTTCTCGGCTGCCGCCGCGAATTCCGGAACGAGCGCGACATCGGGCAGCACGGCCACATCCACCTGACGGACGGAAAGCGGCGTTTTTCCCTTCTGAGCCGACGATGCGAGTGATGGCACGTGAAGCGTGACCGAAACGACACGCCAGAGCGTGCTCGGCCGGGACATTTCGCCATGCTCGTCCAGCGTATCGAGCTGGAGGACTTCACCCCGAGCGGGTACCACCGCGCTCTGGCACTCGGCGAGCACCTGGTCCCGATCGTGACGAACCACACGCAATGTGACCATCAGACGCTCACGGTGGGCGGGGGGCGGGTGAGGCACGTGGTCGCGCCGCACCGTCTGCAAAGCTATCCAGCGCCCCGATGCTTAACCAGCGCGCCACTGAAACCCGGCACTGTCTGTGACGTATGTTGATATGCGCGTGCGCGCGTTCAGATGCGTCACATGGAGGAACGCCGTGTTTCACCTCATTGCTTCACTTGCCGGATTGGCGGTCACGATAGGCGCGACGATGTTCGGGTACTGGCAAGCGCGCCAATTCACGCAGAACAAGCTGCGGTACGTCGATGCCGTGCACCGTGGCGGCATCGCCTTTCTCGCTGGCCTCGGCGCGGCCTTAGTGGCGGCGCCAATCGTCTGGTTGCTGCCGCTAGTCGGCGGCGGGACCGCGATTCTGTTCGGTGCCGGTGTGGCACTCGGCGTCTCGTCAGGCGCGCGCGAAATTCGCAAGCGAATCAGCGCCGGCTGAGCAGATCGCACCATCTGGCGACGCTGGTCGCCGCATGGCAAACTTCGCGGGCCCAGCTCACCCCCCCCGGAGTCTCGCGATGCGAATCAGCGTTGCCACGCTCGCAACGATCGTCCTTCCCGCCGTTCTCGCCGCGCAGGCGCAACAAGGCGCCGCGCTGCGTCCAGAGCAACAGCTCGCGCACGATATCTACAAGGAGCTCGTCGAGATCAACACGGCGGACTCCGTCGGCAGCCCGACCGTCGCCGCCAACGCCGTCGCCAAGCGCTTTCGCGATGCGGGCTTCCCGGATTCCGACATCTTCCTCGGCGGCCCACGTCCCGAGAAGTGGAACATCGTCGTTCGATACCACGGGAAGGGTTCGCGCAAGCCGCTCTTGCTCCTCGCGCATCTCGACGTCGTGCAGGCGCTCAAGAAAGACTGGTCGCCCGACCTCGATCCGTTCACGTTCACTGAGCGCGACGGCTACTACTACGGCCGCGGCACCGGTGACGACAAGGCGATGGCGTCGATCTTCGTCGCCAACCTGCTGCGCTACAAGCGCGAGGGTTACGTGCCCGACCGCGACCTCATTCTCGCGCTCACCGCCGACGAAGAGGGCGGCGGCTCGAATGGCGTACGCTGGCCGCTCGCCAACCACAAGGAGCTGATCGACGCGGCGTACGCATTGAACGAGGGCGGCGGCGGCGCACTTCGCGACGGCAAGCCGTTCATCAACGCCGTGGGCGCGGCGGAAAAGGTCTCGGCGAACTTCACCGTGTCGACGGCCAATCGCGGCGGACACTCGTCGGTGCCGCGCGATGACAACGCCATCTACCAGTTAGCTCAGGCGCTGACGCATTTCGCGACGCTGCAAATGCCAGTCATGCTCAACGAAGTGACCAAGGCGTACTTCACGCGCACCGCCGACATCGAGACACCCGAGATGGGCAAGGCGATGCGGGCGATCGTCGCCAATCCCAACGACGCGGTGGCCGCGGCCACGATTTCGCGCGACCCGCGATACCGGTCGATGCTCCGCACCACGTGCGTGGCGACAATGCTGTCGGGCGGTCACGCGCGCAACGCGCTGCCGCAGGCAGCGACCGCGAACGTGAACTGCCGCATGGCGCCGGGTCACGATCCCGCCGACGTCCGGGCCCGCATCGTCGATGCGATCGCCGACACGGGCGTCAGCGTGTCGCGCGCGCCGGCGATGGAGCACGCGTCGCCGTCGCCGCTCACGCCCGAGGTCATGCGCCCGATCGAGAAGTTGACTCGCGAGATATTCGGGCCGAACGTCGCCGTGATCCCGACCATGGGCACGGGCGCCACGGACAGCAAGTGGCTCCGCGCCGTCGGCATTCCCGGCTATGGCGTCTCTGGCCTATTCAGCGATCCCAACGACAACCGCGCTCACGGCAGAGACGAGCGCGTACTAATCAAGTCCTACTACGACAGCCAGGATTTCCTGTATCGCCTCGTGAAAGAGCTGTCGTCGGGAACGGTGGTGCCGTAGCGCATTCGGCCGGAGCGATGCCACGAGTCACCGTCAGAGACGCGGCGCGTGCGCAAGGTTGCGCGCGCGCCGCCGTCGTGTTGCTCCTGCTCGCCAACGGCCTCCGCGCGCAGACGCGCGTCGTGCGCGACGACGGGTGGCGCGACACGACGCACCACACGGCCGGCATGGTCCGCGTCGCGCCCGGCGTGCGGCTGCACTATCTCGACTTCGGCGGAACAGGTCCCACGGTCGTGCTGTTGGCTGGACTCGGAAACACCGCGCATGCCTACGACGACTTCGCCCCGCGCCTCACCGATCGCTATCACGTCGTGGCACTGACGCGCCGCGGGTTCGGCGAATCCGATCATCCCAAGTCCGGGTACGACACGCGCCGTCTCGTCGAGGACATTCGGCGCGTGCTCGACGCGCTCGGTCTGGGCCGCGTGTCGCTGATCGGTCACTC
>DATISA010000140.1:0-50725 GCA_035469245.1 Gemmatimonadaceae bacterium | reverse complement strand
GTGGCCGACCCGGCGGCGCCACTGCACGTACTCGATTCACGCTCGGCGATCCTCACCTGGCCCAATCGGATCACGGCGCCGGATTTCGACGACTGGACGGACGCGCGCGCGTTGAACGCACCGCTATCCGTCGACTCACGGTATCGAACCGTGCTCACCGTCGACGACACCGAACGTCATACGTCGTCTCCGGCTCTCGTCACCGCGCGGCTTGGCAAAGGCACCGTGGTGTACTCGCCGCTCGCAGTCGATCTGGAACTCGCCGCGATTCATCCCGGTGCGGCGCGGCTCTTCATCAACCTGCTCGCCGCCGGTCACGAGCCGGCGACCGGCAGCAAGTGATCAGGGCTGCACGCTTCCGGCGAGCCTTCGCACGAGTTGATCGAGGAAATCCAGGCCTTCGTAGAACGACTTCACGCGCAGCTTCTCGTCGCGGCCGTGCGCGTTCGTCTCGCCCGGCGCGGAGAAGATGCCGCTCACGCCATAGGTCGGAATGCCCGCCGCGCGCAGGTAATGTCCGTCGGTCGCCCCGGTCGACATCGTCGGGATGACCGGGATGTCACCCCACATCTTGTGCGTGATGTCCGTCGTCGCACTGAGCACGGCGGGCTCGATTGGTGGAACCGCTTTCGGAAAATCCGGCCGCTGACTCGTCGTGAACGTGATCGCGATTCCGGTATCGGCGATCACTCGCACGAGCGTCGCGCGCACCGCATCGACGCTCGACGTCGGCGCCATCCGGCAGTTCACGTTCGCGGTCGCAGTCTGCGGCAGGGCGTTGTACGCGTGGCCCCCGGCGAGTCGTGTCGCGACGCAAGTCGTCCGGAGCATCGACGCGTAGCGCGGATCGCGGGACAGCGTCGCGGCGGCCGCGGAGTCGTTGGGATCGGCGACGACGGCGCGCATCGCCGCGGCGACGTCGGGCTTCTCGACCTTGGCCGTCTGCTCGAAGAACGCGCGCGACGTAGGATTGAGCTCGACCGGGAACGTGAATCGCGCCAGGCGCGCCAAACCATCCGCGAGCTCGTAGATCGCGTTATCCGGTCGGGGCACGCTGGAGTGGCCGCCAGGATTGCGCGCGGTGAGTGTGAAGTCGGTGTAGACCTTTTCGGCCGCCTGGATCGTATTGAACAGCGGCCGCGCATCGGGCCCGGCGCCGTCGAGCAAGCCTCCACCGCCCTCGTTGATCGCGTACGCCGCCTCGATGAGGGATCGGTGCTCCTTGATCAGCCACTCGACACCGTTCGCGTCACCGCTCTCCTCGTCCGCCGTGAGCGCGAGGATCAGGTCACGATCGGGATGCCAGCCTTCCTGCTTGTATCGGAGCAGGTTCGCCACGAAGATCGCGGCCATCGCCTTGTCATCAGCCGTTCCCCGACCAAGAAAGAATCCGTCTTGCTCGGTCAGCGTGAACGGATCGCGCGGCCAGTCCTCGCGGCGAGCCGCGACGACATCGATGTGCGCGAGCAGCAGGATAGGCCTGGCGGCGTTCGCTCCGGCGCGCCCGTGATATCGCACGACGAGATTGCCCTTCGTCGGTTTGTTCGCCGGTACGAGCACCTGCACGTCGGCGGCGGGAAAGCCCGCGTCGCGGAATCGCGTGGCCATCGCCTCCGCGGCCCGTGTCACCGAGCCGACCGAATCCGCGGAGTTGATCGACACGAGCTCGGCGTAGACTTCACGGGCGAGACGCTGCTGAGGCGTCAGTGTCTGCGCAAACACCGCGGCGGGAAAGGCCGCGCTCAGAGCGAAAGCCGCGATGCACGCGAGGCGTGGAGTGAAGTTGGGCATGGAGTCCGATGGGTGAGCCGGTCCGAGCCGGCGTGAAGCCTACGCGAGCCGAACGCGGCGGGAGAGCGCCGGTATCCTGTCGGCGCACCGTCACGGAGAATGTAATTCCGCGACATTTCGTCCCACCACCCGTACAGGAGCCGGTGCACGATGCTTCGAATTCGCCAGGAAGGCCTGCCATTCAAGGGGAGCTCGCACCATTTCGTCGGCGCCGACAATGGCGACGTCAACGTCTCGGTCTTTCTCTTTCACGGGCTTCCCGGGCGCGGACCCGGCCCGCACCGTCACCCCTACGACGAAGTGCAGTTCGTGCAGTCAGGGCGTGGACTCTGGACGGTGAACGGCGAGCAGTTCGAGGCCGGCGCCGGAGACATCCTCGTGATCAAGGCCGGTGACATCCACAGCTTTCACTGCATCGGTGAGGAACCGCTGGTGCAGCTCGACGTGCATCTGAGTCCCCGCTTCATCCAGGAGAATCTGCCGGCGACCTGAGGGACCTGGCCGCGCGACTGCGTTCGCGGGGACGGCGCTGTCTAGGCGCCGCCCCCGGCGAACGGATGATCGATCACGCGCGAGGCGTCTCGACCGCTCCGAGAATCTTTCCGAGCAGCCCGCCAACGTGCGGCGATTCCTTTGCCGCAGTTTGCGCTTCCCGCTGCAACTCGGTCTGAAGCTGGCCGGGGTCGGCCTGCTGCGCGTTCTGACCGCCGAACTGCCGTCGCGCGAGGACGCCAAGCACGATCGGCGCCAACATCATCAGCAACTTCTTCGTCTTGTCGGGATCGAGCCCGCTCGCCTGTTGTACACCTTGCTCCACCGTGTCACGGTGGCCGCCGAATATCCGTCCGAGCAGTCCACCCGAAACGCCAACATCGGCCGGCGGCCCCGATTGCACGAGTTGCTGAATGTTCTCGGTGGCGTTCTCGTGCGTCGCGAGCGCTTGCTTGATGGTCGCGGCGCCCTGGGGCTGCGCCGCGTGCCCCGCCAAGCCGCCGAGGATCATTGGCAAGGCGGTGGAGATGGCACGCTGTGTCGTATTCTGGTCTACGCCAAGCTGACGACTGATCTCATTTACCTGCGACGAACCAAGGTACTGCTGCACAGTGTCGATGATCGCCATAGGGTCTCCGGTCGAGGTAGGTGCGTCGCGCCGATTCGGACGCCGGCGTGAATCGCCGCATATCGCGTTCCCCGGTCAAAGTCCCCGGCAACCGCGCGCAAGCGTTGCGCCGACAGTGCGCGAGCCCATCTTTTCCCAGCGGTTCGATCCCCTTTGTCTCACGCCCACTTTCCAATCGCGTGCTGGTCTTCTCATCTACCGAACGTCGGCGCGCCCGACCGAGTAACCCCGTCGGGATCGTTCGCTGCTCGATCGGGATGATCCTGAGCGGACTGTTGTTGTCCGCCTGCGCATCGAAGCCGGCGCGCGACCCGGCGACCGGCGTTCTCCGCTGGGGCGGCGACGCCGAAGGCGGCGCGCCCTTCGTCGAGGCGGATCCTGGCGACCCCACCCGTGTGCGCGGGTTTGACGTCGACATCGCCGGCCTGATCGCGAAGGGGCTGGGGCGCGAACCGCGGTTCGTGCAGGTGGCGTGGGCGTCGATCGAAGCATCTGTCGAGCGCGGCGACTTCGACGTGGGCATGTCCGGGGTCGAGGATCGGCCGGAGTTGCGGGATCGCCACGCCGTGAGCATCCCGTACTACGAGTTTCGTGAAGTCCTGGCTATTCGACCTCAGGACTCGACGAGATTCCGCCGCCTCGATGACCTCGCCGGTCGCCGCGTGGCGACCCTGGGAGGGACGGAGGCCTATCGCATCCTGATCGACGCCCAGAGCAGGAACGGCCTCGTGCCGGTGTCGTACGACGACGACGTGCATCCCTACGACGACCTCGCCACTGGCCGGGTCGACGCCGTGCTCCTGGACAACATCATCGCCGAGCGCTCGCTCAGGCGAGCGGGAGGGTTCGTCATTCAGCCCGAGCCTGTGGCCGTGGGCCACTACGTCGCCGTGCTCGCGCGCCGCGACACGGCACTCCGCGACTCGATCGATGTGATCTTGCGAGTTCGAATGCGCGACGGGTCGCTGGAGAGGTCGTTCCGCGAGTGGCGCGTGTGGGACGATGCGCAAGGCCGGTATTTCGAGCGCGTCCTCGCCGCATCTGGCGCGTCCGGCCCGCGACAGGCAGAGCTGGCACGTTCCGCGGCAGCGTACCTGCCCTCCCTGCTCCGCGCCGCAGCGATCACGCTGCTGCTGTCCTGTCTGGCCATGTCCCTGGCGGTCGCGGCCGGCGCGGCGATCGCCGCGGGACGCGTGTACGGGTCGCCGGTCGTGCGAGGCGCATTCGCCGCATACGTGGAGATCGTGCGCGGCACACCCGTATTGCTGCAATTGTTCGTGCTCTACTATGGACTGTCGAGCGTGGTGCGGCTTCCCGCGTTTGCCGCGGCCGTGCTGGGCCTGGGCCTCAACTACGCCGCGTACGAGTCCGAGATCTATCGCGGCGCACTTCAGGCGATCGCACGATCGCAGCTGGAAGCCGGGCGGATTCTCGGGCTGTCCGAGTTGCAGATCTTTCGGCTCATCCGGGCGCCGCAAGCGCTCCGACTCGCGCTGGCGCCCATGACGAACGATTTCGTGGCGCTACTCAAGGACTCGTCGCTCGTGTCGGTAATCACCGTCGTAGAGCTCACAAAGCAGACGGCGATCTATGCCACGAACGTCGGGAGCTGGGTCGTCCCCGGCGTGCTGTGCGGCGCGGTGTACCTCGCCTTTTCGCTGCCGCTCGCTCGGCTCGCGCGTCGCCTCGAGCGACTCTGGAGCATGGCGTGACGGCCGCGCTCGCAATCCGCGATCTTCAGGTCCGTCGCGGCTCGCAGGAGGTGCTGCGATCGGTGAATCTCGGCGTGTCTTCCGGAGAGGTTTGCGCGTTGATGGGCGTGTCGGGAGCCGGTAAATCGACCGTGCTCCGCGCGATTGCCGCTCTCGAACCGCTCGCCGGCGGTCGGATCGTCGTGGGGGACGCGACGCTCGATCCCGGTGCGCTGCCGCCCGAAGCGGGCTTGCGCGCGCTGCGCCGCCAGGTTGGGCTCGTCTTCCAACAGCCCTCACTCTTCGAGCATCTGACCGTGCTCGAGAACGTCACGCTGGCCCCGACGCACGCGCTCGCCTGGACACGCGAGCGAGCCGACGACACCGCACGCCGACTGTTGGCCGCGCTCGGCGTGGAGCATCGCATCGATGCGTTTCCGCGGCAGCTTTCGGGAGGCGAGGCGCAGCGTGTCGCGATCGCGCGCGCGCTGGCACTCGATCCGGCGTTGCTGCTGATGGACGAGCCGACGTCGGCGCTCGACCCAGCGCGTCGCGGCGCACTCGGAGATTCGCTCCGCCGCCTCGCGCAAGAGGGACGAGCGCTGCTCATCGCCACACACGATGTCGACTTTGCCCGATCGTATGCCGATCGCGTGGTTGTGCTTCACCGGGGGGAAATCGTCGAGGAAGGCGCCGCCGAGGCGGTTCTTGCGTCGCCGGCGCATGAGGCGACGCGCGAACTGCTGCGCGGCGCCGAAGTCGGATCGCCCGCACCGCGCGGCTGAGTCGGCTGAGCCGCCTCACTCGATACGTCGTCGTTACGGTTGCCTCGTTCGTCGCGGAATACGTTTCGCATGTCGACACTTGGCTTCGCTTTGCGGGTGCAAGCAGGCTATTTCTCGATTGGACAGTCGCCAGCGATCGCGATTCGAGCGCGACGTCTCGCCGATGTTCGGCCATCCGCGACCGACACTCGGAGCGATGTAGCTCTACGGCGAAATCGACAGTGCGTGCGCAGTTCGATGGGAGAAACGCGCGGGACAGGCGATGATACTCGCCAAGGACGAACCAACGATGAACGACGAGAAGCCGAAGAAGACGCGCCGGAGCACCGGAACGCGTGCCACCAGAAAGGCCACGGCCACCGTGCCGCCCTCGATGACGGACTCGCCATCGACGACCGAGGATCCGGCGATCGCGATCGAACGTGCATCCGAGATCAGCACGCCGACGTCGTCGGAGGATACGGAGGACATTCGGCGTCAGGCGTACGAGTTGTACCTCGCGCGCGGCGGCGTCGGGGGCGACGATCTCTCGGACTGGCTCGAGGCAGAACGCATCGTGCGCACTCGTCGCGAGTCGAACGGCGATCGCGCGCCGGACAGGGGCTGAGAAGGAAACCTTTCGATCGGGATCCCGATTCGAAGGGGCCGAAATCAGCCCGCCGTCGGCGTCATGGCGTTCCGGGCATTGGTGGTCCGTCCGCGTCCGGTTGCTTGGGGCGCAGCTTGACCGCCTGCCCGAAATTGCGTGAAACGGTGAGATACAGAGTGCGAGTGCCGAAGTAGCGCTCGCTCTGCTCGATCACGGTGCCATTCGCCGTCCGATATCCGTAGCGCTGCAGCCCCAGCGGGTCCATCGCGCCGAGTGAGACGAAGCCCTGCTCGCCCCACGCCTTGTAACGCACGCCGGCGTTCATGAACACCGACGCCAGTTGCGATCCGCCTTCGGTGGCGTAGGGCGCGCGATAATTCGCCGACAAGCGCGCGTCGAGCCGCGCCGAGAACTTCCACGTGCCGTTCGCCCGCAGCGACCAAACGGTGGCCGTCGTCGACAGATCGCCGGCAAGATTCGATGCGTCACTGGAATAGCGGTACGCGCTGCCGCCACCGCCGAACATGAGCGGGCCGCGACGCACGTTCGCGCTGAGATCCGAGCCGATGGCGATGGTGCTCGCCACGTTGTCGTAGGTGCCCACCGATACGCCGGTCGAGTCGACGAATTGGATGTTTCTCACGGCATGCGCGGTGCGGCGAAGATACGGGTTGAGCTGGATCGAGCCCCACGCGTGCCCGTCCTGCAATCCGAGCTCGATGGCATCCGTGTACTCGGGTCGAAGCCCCGGATTTCCGCGGAACACGTTGCGCGAATCCTGCCGATACTCGATGGGGCTCAGCTGGTGCGGACCCGGGCGACTGATGCGGCGGGAATAGCTGATCTTGGCCTGACGCATCGGAGTCAGGTTGTACGACAAGATGGCGCTCGGAAATGCGCTCGCGTACTGATTGGTGAATCGCTGCGTGGTGGTGGGCAAATCGAGTCGCGTGTTCGCCGACTCGAGCCGCAACCCGGCCTGCGCCTGCAGTCGTGCCACCTGCTGCGAGAGCAACAGGTACCCGGCGCCGATGTCTTCGCGATAATCGAACGCCGAGGCGCGAGCCGTGTTCGGCATGAACGCCCCCGTCGCGGTGTCGAGATAGGCGGCCGTGAAATCATTGCTCGAGCGACGTCGCATTCCCTTGAAGCCTGCCTCCAGCTTGCTGTGCGTGCCGAGCGGCTGCGTGTAGTCGCTCTTGATGTTCCACGTCGGGTAGCGTCCCACGATGTGGTCGCTCTCCGCCGGAGTCGCCGCCGGCATCGACGCATCCTGCTGCGTCACGGTTCCCGACAGATCGATGTCGTTCGTGTAGGCGTTGCTCGAGTACTCGATCTCCGACGAGTATTGCATCTCCGCCGGCTTGCCCTGGCTGCGGAAGGCGGCCGAGTAGTCCTGGAACGACGGACTCGATGTCTGCATCGTATGCTGATCGAACACGCCGATCACCGAACGGCGGCTGTCCAGGTCCGCGTAACGCGACGTGTTCTCACCGCCGTACTGGCCGCCGTAGAAGAATCCGTCGAAGGAGAGGGCATTGCGTGTGGTGAACCGATACTCGGACCGCAAGGTGCCGCCGCCATTGGCGGGATGCTCGGTTCCGCGCATGTCGGTTTCGACGAACGCGGGCGACGGTACGGCGAGGTTCGTCCGCGAAACGTCGCCGGAAGTCTGGCGGTGATCACTGTAGCCACTCGCCGACAGAAAGAGCGTCAACGGGCCGGACTGCATCCCGACGTTGCCCGACGAGTTCCACAAACGGCCGGTGCTCGATAGACTCGCCGACAGTCCGCCGCTCAGTCCGAGCTCCGCGTCCTGCTTCAGTACGATGTTGATGATTCCAGCGGTTCCCTCCGGATCGTTCTTCGCCGACGGGTTCGTCGACACTTCCACGCTCTTGACCGTACCCGCCGGCAGCTGCGCGAGAAACGCTCCGAGCTGCTCGCCTTTGAGCGGTGACGACCGTCCGTTGATCTGAACGACGACGTTCTCGCTGCCTCGCAGGCTCACCTTGTTCGAGCCGTCCACCTCGACGAGCGGGATATTGCGAAGCACGTCGACCGCCGTTCCGCCGCTCGCGCCGATCATGTTCTTCGTGCTGTAGCTGGTCCGGTCGGGTGCCAGGACGACGTCCTCGCGCTCCGCGGTGACGTTCTGCGCGCTCAGCTTCGCGACCAACGGCTTCAGTGTGAGCGCGCCAAGATCGACCACGCGGTGATCCGCGGCGAGGACGATGCCGGACCGAAGGAGCTGGCCGTAGCCGATCGCACGGACGCGAAGCGTGTACGAGCCAGGAGCCAGGCCGGCGACGCGGAACACTCCCCCCGCATCGGGCGAGGATCCGCCGATGAACGTGGAGTCGCCAGCACGACGAAGCGAGACGGAGCCACTCGCGATCGGCGAGCCGCTGAGCGAGTCGACGAGCCGGCCATGGATTTCGCCGCCCGTGATTGGGCGCGGGGGCAGATGCGCCTGCGCCGTCGCGGCGTGAGCGACGGCGAGCGTTGGGGCGAGTAGAGCGAATATGAATGTGCGGAGACGCATCGGTTGCCAGAGGTCGGGAGCGAAGATTCTTGCCTGCCGTCCGCGAGCGCGCGGACGACGGGAACCACTCTAAGAGAGTTCTCGCCAGCCCGGGGCAACATTCTCGAATTCTCAGATGTGAATACTCTTTGCATCACGTGTAGCACAACGTGCGCGCTACTATAGAATGGGACCGGCCTACCGATGCACGAACGCCGCTTTGGCGCGCGGTCCGTTCTCCTTGAACGTCTTGACGCCGATTCGCATGTCCTCGGTTGCGCAGCACGCGCCGAACAGCTCCGACTCGAGCCGAAGACCATCGGCCAACGGCCGCGCGCACCCCTCGGTGATGGCGCGACAGATCAGACCATCGATCGCGCGGCTGCGGTGTCCCAGATCGACGTCCGGGAGCGGCGGCATCGACGGAAGCGGATGAGGATCGACTGTCCTCAACGTCACGCGGCCGGCGGCCACATCGCGAGCGAGCGTGACCGCGGCGTCGAGCAGATCACCGCGGACTTCCTCCCGAATCAGCCCGCACGCCACCGCCTCCGATCCGGACAGGCCGCGTCCCGTGCGGAGCATCGACGCCGCGAGCTCCACACCAACGAGGCGCGGAAGACGCTGCGTGGCGCCGGCGCCTGGCACGATGCCCAAATTGGACTCGGGCTGCGCGATCGCGAGTGGCAACCCCTCTTTGGCGATGCGCGCCGAGCAACAAATCGCCAGCTCGCTCCCGCCACCGAACGCGGCGCCGTTGAGCGCGCAGATCACCGGCTTACCAAGACTCTCGATCAGCGTGCCCGCGAGTTTCGAACGTTCCGCGGTCGCCGTGCCTTCATCCGGTGTGGTGATACTCGCCAAAAAGTTCACGTCGGCGCCTGACACGAACGCCTTCGTGCCAAACCCCGTGAGCACCGCCGCAACGATGCGCGGGTCGTCGCGCACTTCGGCGAATCGCTGGCAGAGCTCCGCGTAGAGGTCGTCGTTCAGCGCATTGAGCACCTGTGGGCGGCGGATCGTCAGAACCGCGACGTCGCCGATGTCACGGCGGAGAACGTGGTCAATCTGGAACGGGACACCGCGTCGCGCCTGCTCGACGAGACAATGGGGCATGGCGAAGCCTTCGTGCGACGCGGCATAGGACTCGACGAGTCCGAGCGCGCGGTCGACGCCGAGCTCGTTCATGAACGCAAACGGCGCGTGCATGGCCAGCCCGATCTCGACGCCGAGCTCGAGGTCGGAGAGCGAGACGATGCCGCTGTCGAGGATCTCGCCGCAGATGCCGAAGTAGGCGCCGCGCATGGTGTCGGCGATGCGCTGCTCCCGTTCGGGCGGCAGTCCGACCTGCTCGTCTCGCCTGGGCACGTCCCATGGTGCGCCGCTCGCCATTCCCTGCTTCATGAGGCAAGGAGTTCGGAACCACGGACCGACTCGCGACGTCATCTCGTCCAAGGCGTGACTCGTGATGGGATTGCCGCCCGTGAGGTTCATCGCGGTGAATGGCCCAACGCCGAGTCCGAGCGCACGACGGGCAGCCGCGTCGACTTCCTTCGTTGTGCCGAGCCCTTCTTCAACGGCGAGAGCGGCGGCGAGGAAGAGTCCCTCGAATACCGGGTTCACGGCATAACCGTACCTGCTGCCAACACGAATTGGGACCTTCCCAATTTGCTCATATAGCGCCATGACCGCGTCGGTGAGCGCGGCATCGGTGCCTCGTGGCTCGGGTACGGGCACGATCTCGACGAGCGGGTTTCGTTCGGCCGGGAAGAAATAGTGGATGACGAGCGCACGCTCGCGGTGACGAAGCGAGTCCACGATGAGCGACGGCTCGATGTGCGACGAGTTGGAGGCGAGGATCGCGGTGGGAGCGCACAGACTCTCGAGCTGCTCGAAGATCCGGCGCTTCACGCCGAGGTTTTCAGTGGCCGCTTCGATCACCAGGTCGGCGTCGCGCAGCGCGTCATAGTCGGTGGTGAAGTGGACGGCGTCGCGAATCGCGGCGGCTGTGGCCGGCGTGAATGCGCCGGTCTGCTGCGCCTTGGCGACCTTTTGCTCCAGCTTCGCGCGCCCGCGCTCGAGCGCGTCGGGCGCGACGTCGACGACGGTCACGGCGACGCCGTGCTCGCACATCGTTTTGGCAAAGTGGAGGGCGATGTCGGGGCCGATCTGCCCCGAACCGACGACACCGACGCGGTCGATGGTCAAGTGCTTGGCGCGGACGCTCATGTCGCGCTCCTCGGTTTCATTCGGATGGTGATTCGTTGCGCGCAGCGCGCGACCGAATGCCGCGGCATCGGGTCGCCGGCGAACACTTGACAGTCGTCGCCGATGCTCCATTATATACGTTCGAACGTTCGTTCGAAATAGGGGATCCCCCCGGAGGTCGCTTGCGAACCGCCGTCGTAGACTGGGCGCGAGAGCTGTACGAGGACCTCGACTTCACGGCCGTGCACCGTTGGCTGGCCGAGCACCCCGGCGCGAAAGCGGGCGGCTACCTCCCCGTGTACGTGCCGCGCGAGATCCTCCACGCCTCTGGCTTCCTCCCCGTAGGCATTCATGGCGGCGGCGATCGCCTCGAGATCATCCGGGGCGACGCATTCTATCAATCGTACATCTGCCATCTTCCCCGCTCCGTCATCGAGCTCGCGCAGTCCGGACGTTTGTCGATGCTGTCGGCGGTGCTCTTCCCATCCACGTGCGACGTGATTCGCAATCTCTCGGGGATGTGGAAGCTGCTCTATCCGGATGTCTACGTGCGGTACATCGACGTGCCGCAAGTCTCGCAACTCGAGGCCGCGGTCTCGTTCTACGAGACCGAAATGCGCCACCTCGTGGACGACCTGGGCGCGGTGTCAGGCCACGCACCGACCGACGACGATCTGCGCCGGTCCATCGCGCTCTACAACGAGATGCGAGCCGTTGTCCGCGAGTTGTACCAAACACGGCGCGAACGGCCATGGGACCTGCCGACGGAAGAGCTGTACCTGCTGCTCCGAGCCGGTGAAGTCGTGCCGGCCGAGGAATTCATTGCGCAGGCACGCCGGTATCTCGCGGCGGTCGACACTGATCGGCGCAGGCCGCGCGACAACAGCCGCGTGGTGATCGGAGGCGCATTCTGCGAGCAGCCGCCGCTCGGCCTGATCAAGTCGATCGAGCGAGCGGGATGCTACGTCGTGGACGACGACTTCGTGCTCGGCACTCGATTCCTCACGTCCGACGTACCGCTCGACGGCGACCCGCTTCGCGCGCTCGCGCAAGCATTCGTCTTCACCGAGACGCGGACGTCCGTGTTGTACGAGCGAGACCCGCAGCGCAAACGCCGGTTGATGCAGGAGCGCGTGCAGGCCGCGGGAGCCGAGGGCGTGATCTTCGCGGCGCCAAGCTTCTGCGATCCGGCGCTGCTCGACCAGCCGATGCTGCGCAACGGCGCCGAGGCGGCCGGACTTCCCTGCATCGCGTTCAAGTACTCGGAGAACAGCGGGCAGTTTCAGCAGTTCCGCGAGCAGGCCGGCACCTTCGCGGACTCTCTCAAGCTCTGGGCTGGAGGGCCGGCCTGATGGCACCGAAAGAGGTTCTCAAAGACCGCTCGATGCTCCTGCAGAAGGAGATGCTGGCGAAGCACTTTGCCCGGCTGGAGAAAGCGCCGGAAAACCACGAGCCGGTGGTGTACACGTTCGTCCCGGGCAATCTCACCGAGCTGATTCGCTCGTTCGGCGCGCTGCCGGTGCTGCCCGAGATCAACGCGCTGCAATCGGGCATGCGCAAGCTCTCGGGCGATTACATCGCCGAAGCCGAACGCGCCGGCCACTCCGAGGATGTGTGCGCGTACGTCAAGTGCGACATCGGCATGGCGAAGTCGGGTAACATCTCGCCCGCCGGAACCAAACTGCCCAAGCCGGACCTGCTGCTGCTGTCGTACACCGGCTGTTACACGTTCATGAAGTGGTTCGAGCTGCTCCGCGAAGAATACGACTGTCCGACCGTGTTCTTCCACGTGCCCTATCAGGGCGACGGCCGGCTGGAGCCCGAGCATCGTGAGTACATGATCCGCCAGCTGCGCGAAGAAGTCATTCCCGCGCTGGAGCGCGTGACGGGCCGCGCCTACGACGAGGAGCGGCTGCGCGAGAATCTTACGCGTGCCGCCCGTACGGAAGAGGATCTGTCCGCCGTGCTCCAGTCGGCCAAGCACAAGCCGAGCCCGATCGATGGCTACTTCGGCACCGTGTACTACGTGGGGCCGATCTTCAGCGCGTTCCGCGGAACAGAGGAAGGCGCGGAATACTATCGCACGCTGCGCGAGGAAGTCGAAGCGCGCGTCGCGGCCGGCCTCGGGCCGATCGTGCCAGACGGATCGCTCGACGAGCAACGATATCGTCTCGTCGTCGAAGGTCCGCCGAGCTGGACGCACTTTCGCGATTTCTGGAAGATGTTCACCGACGAGAAGGCGGTCGTGGTGGCATCGACGTACACGAAAGTCGGCGGCACGTACGACTTTGGATTCAGGCATGATCCGTCGGACCCGCTCGGCACGATGGCGGACTACTGCAGCGGGTGCTACACGAATCTCAACCTGCCGTCGCGCGTCGAGATGATCTCGCGATACATCCGCGAGTACGAGGCCGACGGGTTCGTGATCAACTCGATCAAGTCCTGCAATTCCTTCTCGGCGGGACAGCTCATGATCCTGCGCGAGGTCGAGAAGCGAACCGGCGTCCCCGGCGCGTTCATCGAGAGCGACCTTGTCGACCCGCGCTATTTCTCGAACGCGAACATCAAGAACCGGTTGGAGAGCTACTTCCAGATGATCGAGAGCCGGCGCCGCGGAGCGAGTGTGGCGACGCACGTCGCACCGCCAACCGTTGCGGGTGCAGCATGAGCTGCGTCGTCGGAATCGACCTCGGCTCGACGACCACCAAGGCGGTGATCCTCGACGACGATGGGCAGATGCTCGGTCGCGGAATCACGAACTCGCGATCCAACTACGAGCTCGCGGCTGCGGTCGCCCGCACCGAAGCGTTCATCAACGCGCGATTCGGGCTCATTCAGCAGCGCGCCGCCGGAGCGATGGTCGAGAGTGCCGTCCTGCAGCTGCGCCGCGCGTTCGTGCTCGAGCAGTTCCTGCACCAGCTTCGCCAGTTGACGCAGCTCATGCTGGAAGAGGCGGAGCGGTCGATCCCGGCGGCAAGTCAGCCGCCGTTCGCTCGCGCCGTCGAGGAGATCTGCGCCCAGGTTGCATCCGAGGAAGAAGCGCGATTCCGACAGCCGCCCGTTGCGCGGTCGGATTTCTTCCGCGACGCCGCGGGCTCGGCGTTCATGCGTATCGCCGAGGAAATCGCGGGTCGCACGGCGGGCGTGACGTACGATCGGCTGCTCGGCCTCTATGACAAGTGCATCATCCGCGTCGAGAACGAGCCGCTCGATCTGGACTTTCGCGATCACATCGGCGCGGCGCTCGACCGCATCGGTCACCCGGCGTCGCTCGCGGACGCAGTGGAATACGCGGCGACGACGGATCTCACACCGGCCGCGGTCGTCGGCACCGGATACGGGCGCGCGCGGCTTCCCTTTCCCAAGGAACAGATTCGTTCCGAGATCCTGTGTCACGGCCTTGGGGCGCACGCGCTCTTCCCGGACACGCGCACGGTGCTCGACATCGGCGGCCAGGACACCAAGGCGATCCAGGTCGACCCCGACGGCATCGTGACGAGCTTCCAGATGAACGACCGCTGTGCGGCCGGATGTGGTCGATATCTCGGCTACATCGCCGACGAGATGAACCTCGGCCTGCACGAGCTCGGCCCCCTCGCCGAGCAGTCGAAGCGCGCGGTCAAGATCAACTCGACGTGCACCGTCTTCGCCGGCGCCGAGCTGCGCGAGCTGCTGTCGCTCGGCCAGAAGCGAGAGGACATTCTCGCTGGTCTGCACCGCGCGATCGTATTACGCGCGATGAGTCTCCTCGCGCGATCCGGCGGCGTATCGGATCAGTTCACGTTCACCGGCGGCGTGGCCAAGAATCCCGCCGCGGTACGCGCTATCCGTGAATTGGTGGAGGAGAACTACGGCGCGCGCACGATCAACATCTCGCCCGACAGCATTTATACCGGCGCGTTGGGCGCGGCTCTCTTTGCCAAGAGGATGGTGGCCTGATGTACGTGACCGCTGGCATCGACGTCGGCAGTGGCGCCGTGAAGGTGACGATCATGCGCACGGGGGGGGGCGGCGCCGACGACACCGTACTCGCGAACGTGTCGGCGCGGATCCGGCGCCGCATCGTGTCGAAGGTCGTCGACGAGGTGTTCGAGGAGGCCGTCGATGCAGCGAACGTCGACGTGCTCGACTACGTGGCCACCACCGGCGAGGGAGCGGACGTCCCGTTCGCGACGGGGCATTTCTACGGCATGACGACGCACGCGCGCGGCGCACTGCACCTCGCGCCTGCGTCGCGCGCCGTGCTCGACGTTGGCGCCCTGCACACGCGAGCACTGGCCATGGACGCCAACGGTCGAGTGCTCGACTACAAGATGACGAGCCAGTGCGCGTCCGGCTCCGGGCAGTTCCTCGAGAACATCGCGCGCTACCTCGGCGTGTCGCACGACGAGATCGGCGGGTTGTCGCAGCAGGCCACCACTCCGGAAAAGGTCAGTTCGATCTGCGCCGTGCTCGCGGAGACGGACGTGATCAACATGGTGTCTCGAGGCATCGCGACGGCGGACATCCTGCGCGGCGTACACGACAGCATGGCTGAACGCTTCGCGCGGCTTTTGAGATCGCTTCAGTTCGATGGACCGATTTTCGTGAGCGGCGGCCTCGCGTCGGATGTCGGGATGATCAGCGCACTGCGCGACGCACTGGAGCGCAAAGCGAATCAGGACGGCATGGCGCGTGAGGTGATCACGCATCCGGACGCGATCTTCGCTGGCGCGATCGGCGCGGCGATCTGGGGCGGCTTCCGCTATCGAAAGCTCGGACAGACGGCGCCGTCGTGGACAGCGCCACGGACGGCGGCCTGACCATGCTCGACTTCCGCTACCATCGGCCGACGAACGTGAGCGACGCCTGCGCCCTCGCGCGGCAATTCGGCGGGCACGCGGCATTTCTGGCCGGTGGCACCGAACTGATTCCGGACTACCAGCGTGGCCGTGAATCAGCCGCCGATCTCATCGCGCTCGGAGACATCGCCGCGCTGCGCGGGATCAGCGTCAGACACGGCATGCTTCGCATCGGGAGCCTGACGACCGTCGCCGAACTGGCTCGGTCGCCACTCGTCCAGCGCTGGCTGCCGGCGCTCAGCGAAGCTGCACGGTCGCTGGGCAGCCCGCAGATTCGCAGCCGAGCGACCGTGGGCGGCAATTTCTGTCGGGCCGTGTCGTGCGCCGATCTGCCGCCCCCGGCGCTGATTGCCGATGCAACGCTCCACATCGCCTCGCCGGACGGCACCCGAGACATCCCCGCCGCGAAGTTCTTCGTGGAGGCCCGCCGTACCATCCTGGCGCCGGGTGAATTGCTCGTCGCGGTGCAACTGCCGGCGTTGTCGCGCACGAGCGGCACCAGCTTCGAGCGATTCGGATTGCGGCGCGGCATGTCGCTCGCCGTCGCTTCCGTCGCGGCACGCATCGAGCTCGAAGACGGCCGGATCATCGCCGCGCGCGCGGCGCTTGGCGCCGTGGCGCCAACGCCGCTGCTCGTCAGCGAGGTCGAGCCTCTGCTCCGCGGCGAGCGACCATCGCGAGAGGTGTTCTCGCGGGCGGCCAGGGCCTGCGTCGCCGCCGCGCGGCCGATCAGCGACATCCGCGGCTCGGCGGAATTCCGTCGCGAGATCGTTGCGGTGTTGGCCACCCGTGCATTCGAGCGCGCAACGGCCCGCGCCGCCGCGAGGAGTTCGACGTGAGCGGCGAGCTGCTCGTTCATCTCACCGTGAATGGACAACCGCGCACCGTCGCGGTGCGTCCCAACGTGACGCTGCTATCCGTGCTGCGCGATCAACTGGAGCTGACGGGCACCAAGCGCGGCTGCGCCACCGGCGACTGTGGCGCATGCACGGTACAGGTCGACGGCGAAGCCACGGCGGCGTGTCTCACGCTCGCGGTCGAAGCGGAGGGCAGCGAAGTCACCACGGTCGAAGGTTTGTCGCGAGACGGCGACTTGCACCCGTTGCAGAAGGCGTTCGTGAAGCACGGCGCCCTGCAATGCGGCTATTGCACAGCGGGTGCGCTGATGTCGGCCAAAGCGCTCATCGATCGCGAGCCCCACCCGTCGCGGGACGAGATCACGGATGCGCTGAGCGGGAACCTGTGCCGCTGCGCAGCCTATCCGCGGATGATCAGCGCTGTCGAGCACTGGACGGAGTTCGAGCACGCGCCACTCGACACGTCACCGCATCGGGGCGACGAGGGCGACCAAGCTCGCGATCACGCCGTCGTCGGTCACGCGGTGCCGCGATACGACGGCCCGGACAAGGTGAGCGGGCGCGCGAAGTACACGGCGGACATTCGCCTGCCGGATACACTCGTCGGCAAGATCCTCGGCAGCCCTGTGGCGCACGGCATTCTGCGCCGCGTGGACGTGTCACACGCGCGCGCGTTGCCAGGCGTGCTCGCCGTGATCACCGGCGCCGACGTTCCCGACACGTGGTACGGCATCAGCCCAGCGCGCGAAGACGAGCAGATCCTGGCCAAGGACCGGGTGCGCTACGTGGGCGACGAGATCGCGGCGGTCGCCGCGGTGGACGAGGAGACCGCGGAGCATGCACTGCGGCTCATTGACGTTGAGATCGACGAGCTACCCGCGGTGTTCGACGCCGAATCGGCGCTCGCGCCGGGCGCTCCGGTGATCCATCCGGAATATCCACGTTATGCGGGCAACGTGAATACGGACGTGGACTGGAACTTTGGTGACGTCGACGCCGGATTCGAGATGGCGGACGTCGTGCGCGAGCAGCGATTCGTCGGCAACCGTACGTACCAAGCCCCGCTCGAGCCGCATGCCGCGTTGGCGCGCTGGGAGCCGCACGCCGACCGGCTCACACTGTGGACATCGACCCAGACACCGCACTACGTCCACAGAGCGCTGTCGCGCACGCTCGGCGTGCCGATGGGCAACATCCGCGTCATCCGACCAGCCGTGGGAGGCGGATTCGGCGCCAAGGCAGAAGCGACACCGCTCGAGTTCTGCGCGGCAATCCTGGCCCGCCGCACCGGCCGGCCCGTGCGGATGGAGTACTCGCGCGAGGAGATGTTCCGGCACTTCCGAGGCCGGCACAAGCAGTACATCGATCTCAAGATCGGGGTGAAGCGCGACGGGACGATCACCGCGGTGGAGCAGCGGGTCGTGCTCGATGGTGGAGCGTACACGTCGTTCGGAGTGATCACCGCCTACTACGCCGGCTCGATGCTGCCGGTGCTGTACAAGATTCCGAATTACCGTTACCACGGCCTGCGCGCTTACACGAACCTTCCAGCATCCGGCGCGTTCCGCGGGCACGGCGTTCCGCAGCCGCGCTTCGCGTTCGAGTCCCTGCTCGACATGATCGCCGAGGATCTCGGGCTCGACCCGATCGAGCTGCGCCTCGGCAACGCGATGGAGCCGAACACGCGTACGTGCAACGCGCTCGAGATCTCGTCGTGCGAGATGAAGCAAACGCTGACCCGCGCGCGTGAAGCGTCGGGCTGGTCCGACAAGCGTGGCCGGCTGCCGCGTGGCAAGGGGATCGGCGTGGGGTGCGGCGGGTTCGTTTCGGGCGCCGGCTACCCGATCTATCGCTCGTCGTTCCCGCACTCGAACGCGATGGTGCGCGTGCACGAGGACGGCACGGCCGTGTCGTTGCACATCGCGGCCGCCGACATCGGGCAGGGTTCCGACACGGTGCTCACGCAAATCGCCGCCGAGGAGTTGGGAATTCCCTATCACTGGGTGTGGCTCGCCGATTGTGATACGGTCGTGAGCCCGCTGGATCTGGGATCGTACTCGAGCCGCGTGACGTTGATGGGCGGCCACGCCGTTCGCGAAGCGGCGCTTCGGGTGAAGGAACAGCTGCTGCAGGTCGCCGCGGACGAACTTGGCCGCGCGCCAGCCGAGCTGATCGCCCACGACGGTCGCATCTACTCGCGAGAACAGCCGGGCGTGGCGATGGACTGGGCTGCGGCGGCGCGGCTTGCCTTCGCCCGAGGCGGTCCAGTCGTGGGCACCGGCTCGTACACGCCGCCTGTTGGCCTCGGTGGCGACTTCAAGGGCGGGACGGTCGGAACGTCGCCGGCGTACAGCTTCTCCACGGTGATCGCGGAAGTGAGCGTCGATCTCGAAACCGGCTTCGTGACGGTCGATCGGGTGACGGACTTCAGCGATGCCGGAACGGTGATCAATCCGCTGACCTTCCACGGTCAGGTGGAAGGCGCCGTCGTGATGGGGCTGGGAGAGACGCTCATCGAAGACACGGTCGCCGGGCCGACCGGCAAGCTGCTCAACCCGAACCTTCACGATTATCTCATCCCGACGATCCGCGACACGCCGGAGATCCACAGCGTCGCGGTCGAGAGTTACGAACCGAACGGGCCGTTCGGCGCCAAGGAGATCGGCGAGGGATCGCTGGTGCCCGTACTGGGCGCGATCGCCAACGCCATCTACGACGCCTGCGGCGTACGCGTGACCGAACTGCCGATCACTCCCGAGAAAATCCTTCGCGGTCTCGCGAGCCAGCGCGATCGCGTACTGAAACCGTCGATCGAAGTCGCGCTCGAGTGCGCCGCCTTTCAGCATGCCTCCCCCGAATGACAGCCTCCCGCTCATGAGCGCACGCGCAACGCCGGGCCGACCACGATCCACGACCGGGCGTCGGCGGGGCCGACGCCCAGCCACGGAGCAGAAGTCCGACACCGTGTTCGCCGCCGCGGCCGCACTCATCGCCGAAAAGGGTTTCGAGGCGACCTCGATGCGCGACGTCAGCCGCGCGTTGGACGTCAGTCTGGCCGGCTTGTACCACTACTTCGAGAGCAAGGAGGAGCTGCTGTACCAGATCCAGTATCGCACGTTCGAATCGCTCCTCCTCGCGCAGCAGGACATCGCGTCGAAGCCCGGGACGCCCGAGGAGCGCCTGCGCCGGCTGGTAATCGGTCACCTGGAGTTCTTCGCCAGGCATCCCAACGAGCTCAAAGTCTGCACCTATGAGCTCGAATCGCTCAGCGGAGAGCGGTACGACAAGACGGAGGCGCTGCGCCGCCGATACTACCGGTTGATGGCGCACGTGCTCGCCGAGCTGATGGGCGAACCCGCCGACTCGAACGAGGAATCGCGCGCCAGCCGGCACAAGGCGCTGTACGTCTTCGGAATGCTCAACTGGATCTTCATGTGGTACGACCCGGCACGCCACGGAGCAGTCGAGCAGATCGGAGAAGAGATGATCGACCTCGTGCTGAATGGGGTGAAGGCACCGCCGAAGCCGGAGAGCGCGAGGAAACGCGCGAAGAAGGACCGATGAGAGAACCATGAACAAACGCGGCCTTCACCGGCCGCGCGGGAGGATACATAGATGACGCAGTTCGAGAACGTCTGGATTCCCTACGGCGGCTATTGGTCGTCGCCCTTCTGCGCATGGCAGGGCAGCTTCGCCACGCAGCCTCCCATTCCCTTCGCTGCCGAGTTGGCGGCGCGCGCGCTCGCGGAACGTGGAATTGGCGCAAGCGACGTCGACGGGATGTGCCTGGGCACCACCGTGCCGAGCAAGGGGTCCTTTTACGGCGCGCCGTGGTTCGCGGGGCTCTCGGGGCTCTGCCACTTGAGCGGACCCACCGTGCACCAGGCATGCGCGACGTCGGTGCGCTGCCTCGTCGAGGCGGCGGAAGAGTTGGAGGCCGACGGCGCCACCGTCTATCTCGCCGCGACGGCTGACCGGACGAGCAACGGTCCGCACGTGTTCTATCCGAACCCGTCGGGCGCGGGCGGCACTGGCGACTCGGAGAACCTCGTGCTCGACAGCTTCGGCCACGACCCGTACGCCAGGAACTCGATGATTCAGACCGCCGAGAACGTGGCGCGCGAGGCCGGCATCGATCGTTCCGCCCAGGAGGAGATCGCCCTGCTCCGCTACGCGCAATACCAGCATGCATTAGACGACGATGCGGCATTCCTGCGGCGCTACATGATTCGCCCGGTGGAAGTGCGTCGCGGCAAGAAGGTGGAAGCGACCGTCACCGGCGACGAGGGCGTGCATCCTACCAACGCGGCCGGCCTTGCGGCGCTCAGGCCCGTGCTCGAGGGCGGGACGGTGACGTTCGGAACGCAGACGCATCCCGCCGATGGCAGCGCGGGGATGCTGCTCGTCGGCGACCGCGACCGCGCGCGCGCCATTGGGCGTGACGGGCACTTCGACGTGCAATTGCTGTCGTACGGTCAGGCGCGTGTGAAAAAAGGGTTCATGCCCATGGCAACAGTGCCCGCGGCGCGGATCGCGCTCCAACGCGCGGGCATCGAAGCGAGCCAGCTGGCGAGCACGACGACCCACGTGCCCTTCGCCGTAAACGACGTCTACATCTCGCGCGAGCTGTCGCTGGATCCCGAGCGGATGAACCGGCACGGCTGCTCGCTCGTGTGGGGACATCCGCAGGCGCCAACGGGAATGCGCGCAATCATCGAGCTGATCGAGGATCTGGTCATGCAGGGTGGCGGGTACGGGCTGTTCACCGGCTGTGCGGCTGGAGACAGTGCCGCGGCCGCGGTCGTAAAGGTCAGCGTGAGCTGAACGGAGATACGGAGAGATGACTGCATCCACCATTCGGTACTTCGAATCGAAGCCCGCCAAGAGCTCGAGCTTCCGCGACGTCCTCTACGAAAAGAAGGACATGGTCGCACGCATCACGATCAATCGGCCGGAGGCGTACAACGCCTATACCACGGACACGCTGCGCGAGCTCATACAGGCATTCGACGACGCGGCGAGCGATGATCAAGTGGGCGTCATCGTGTACACGGGCGCCGGCGACAAGGCGTTCTGCACCGGCGGCGACGTGAAGGAGTACGCGTCGGTCTACACCAAGCGGCCGCGCGACTACTTCAAGTACATGGGGCTGTTCAGCCGGTACATCGAGTCGATCTTCCGCAGCGGAAAGGTTGTGATCGCCCGCATCAACGGCATCGCGGTCGGCGGAGGCAACGAATCGCAGCTCGCCTGCGACCTCGCGGTAATGGCCGACGACACGTACCTCGGCCAGGTCGGAACGAGCGTCGGCAGTGTGGCGGCGGGCGGAGCGACGCAGTGGCTCTCGATCCATGTTGGCGATCGCCGTGCGCGTGAGATGCTCTTTCTGAATCCGCGCATTCCCGCCAAACAGGCGCTCGACTGGGGCCTGGTGAACCGCGTCGTCCCGCGCGATCGGCTCGACGACGAGGTGCAAAGCCTCGCCGAACAGTGCCTCGACAAGTTCCCGGAGTGCACGCGGTACACCAAACAGCAGGTGAACTACTGGAAGGAAGCGGCGTGGTTCGCCACGGTGGGCCACGCGCGCGACTGGCTGTCCACGCACTTCGCGGCGCTCGAACCGTACGAGGGAATGCAGGCGTTCGTCGAGAAGCGCAAAGTCGACTTCCGCGCGCTGCGAGCACGCGGCGCGGCCGGGTGCAGCACGGAGTTCCTGTGGGGACCGTACGCCAAAACGTGCGAGTCGTGCGGCGCCAAGGGCATCCCGTCGGAATTCACCTTCTGCGGAAAATGCGGCACGGCGCTCCCGTGACCGCACTCTCCGTGCTATCAGCGGTCTGACGATGGATCTCGACCTCGCGGGCAAGGCGGCATTGATCACCGGCGGCGGACGCGGCATCGGCGCGTCGGTCGCCCGCACGCTGGCCCGCGAGGGTTGCCGCGTCGCGCTGGTCGACCTGTGCGCGATGGACGAGACGCGCGCCCTCGCCGCCGAGTTGTGCGCCCGGGAGGGGGGCGCGGCCGCGCTGGCCCTCAGAGCCGATGTCGCCGAGTTGGCCACCGCGAAAGAGATCGTCGAGGACGTCGTCGATTCGTTCGGGAGGCTCGACATCCTGGTATGCAGCGCGGGCATCGCGCGTGACGGTGTCGTCTGGAAGCTCAGCGAACAAGCGTGGGACGAGGTGATTGCCGTCAACCTCAAAGGGACCTTCGCCTACTGTCGGGCGGTCGCGCCGGTGTTCCGCGCGCAGCGCAGCGGACGCGTCGTCACGATCGCGTCCATTAATGGGTTACGTGGAAAGGTGGGGCAAGCCAACTACGCCGCCTCGAAGGCCGGCGTGGTCGCGCTCACGAAGTCGTTCGCGCGAGAGATGGGAGCGGCGGGCGTGACGGTCAATTGCGTCGCGCCCGGCATGGTGCGTACGCCGATGACCTCAACCTTGCCGGCCGATGTGATGCAGCGGGCCGAGCACGAGGCTGCACTCGGCAGAATCGCCGAGCCGGAGGACGTCGCCGAAGTCGTCGCGTTTCTCTGCTCGGCGCGCGCGCGACACGTGACGGGAACGGTCATCAAGGTGGATGGAGGCCAGTACATCTAGCCGGAGGCTCGGATGTCCAGCGGCACGGCGGTCAGGAGCTCTGTACACTGCGTCACGCAGGAAGACGTTGCCTTCGTCACCCTCTGCGCGCCGCCGCTCAACATTCTCACGGCCGAGATGATGCTGGAGCTGGCCGCGTCGGTCGAGACCGCGCAGCACGAGCCCGCCATCAAGGCGATCGTGCTCCAGGCGGAAGGCCGCGCGTTCTCGGCGGGCGCCGACGTCGGAGAGCATCGTCCCGACAAGGCGCCCGAGATGATCTCCGCCTTCAGCCATCTCTTTTCCGTGCTTGGCGCGAGCGAGCTGCCGATCGTCGCTGTCGTCGATGGCGCGGCCCTCGGCGCAGGCTTCGAGCTGGCGATGATGGCGGACATTCTGCTCGCCAGCACCAATGCCACGTTCGGGCAGCCGGAGATCCGGATCGGCTTCTTCGCGCCGGTCGCCGTCGCCTGGCTGGCACGCCGCGTCGGCGCGGGACGCGCGATCGAGATCACGGCCCGCGGGCGCGTGTACACGGCCGAAGAGATGAGCGGCTTCGGATTGGTCTCGCGCGTCGTCTCGCGCGAAGCTCTTCCGACCGCACTCGAGGAAGTGTTGAGCGATCTGCGCCGCGCGAGCGGCGCCGTGATGCGAATGAACGTTCGCCTCACCCGCGAATTTCTCGGTCGCCCGTTCGAGGAAGCACGACGCGAAGCCGAGCGAGTGTTCTTGCATGACCTGATGCAAACCGACGATGTGCACGAGGGCATCGCTTCGTTCTTCGAGAAGCGGTCGCCTGTGTGGAGTAATCGCTGAGCCGCGCCGCAGCGGAGGGGAGCGTCATACGCGTACAGTCATTCTAGGTGCCGGTGCCTTAGGCGGACTCGTGGGAGCACAACTCACACGATCCGGCGAGGACGTCGTGCTGCTCGAGGCGAATACTGCGCGAGCGAGTCTGCTGCGCGAGAACGGGTTGCTCATCTCGCGCGTCGGCGAGGAGGAGACCTGCGTTCCGTTGAACGTCGTGTCGACCATTGCCCCGCTCTCGGCGATCGACCTTGTGTTCGTGGCGGTCAAGTCATACGAGACCGAGAACGCGGTCCGGGCGCTGCTGCCGGCGTGCTCCGCCGAAACGCTGTTCCTGTCACTCCAGAACGGCGTGGGCAATGCGGAGAAGCTGGCATCGCTGGTCGAACCGTCGCGCGTGCTGTGCGGCATCACCTATCACAGCATCCAGCACGCCGGTCCACGACGACTCCACTACCGGACCGGCATCAAGCCAATTCAGATCGCGCCGTTCGTCGGTGAACGCACGCCGGCCATCGAGGCCGTCGCCGAGATCTTTCGGCGCGCCGGGCTGACGACGGAGCTCGTCGACAACGTCGAGTACGCGATCTGGCAGAAGCTCCTCCACAACGCGATCGTGAATCCCACGTCCGCGCTCACGGGGCTGACGTGCCGCGAGATGCTCGCCGACGAAGACCTCATGGCCTTCATGCGGGCGCTCTGCGACGAGATCGTCGCCGTGATGCGCGCCAAGGGCATCCCGATCGTCGACGAAGAAGATCCGTTTCGGCCGGTCGTCGGTTCCCTCCGCGCCCTGGGCAAGAATCGCCCGTCGATGTGGCAGGACCTCTCGCGCGGCAAGCGCACCGAGGTCGACGCGCTGAACGGCGCCGTTGCCGCCGAGGCGATTCGACTCGGGCTGCGCGCGCCACACAACGAGGCGATCACGCACTTCATCCACTCGCGCGAACGACAGACCTTCCTGCATACGGAGCAGGTGGTCCGCGAGCTCGGCATCGTCGAGCATCGTGCGACTCCGGCCGCCTCCGCCGTGGCCGCCACAGTCCCGCAGCGGCATGGGCACGCGCACGCCCGCAGTGATCCAACCCATGCCGCACCGCCCCTCGAGGCCACGCGTAAGCTCAAAGAGCTCGTACACGACTACTACGTCGACCTCGCGGCCGCGGCGGCTGATCCGCGGCGCAAGGTGGCCGTCTGCTCGGCGCTCGCGCCCGTGGAGATCCTTCGCGCGCTCGACGTTGCGCCGTACCTGCCGGAGCATCATGCGGCGCTGATCAGCATGACCGGCCAGTCCCAGGCTGCGCTGGCTCGCGCCGCCGCCGAGGGCTACTCGCCCTTTGCCAGTTCGGCGATGCGGGCCGACATCGGCGCGCTGCTCGCGGGCACGAGTCCACTCGTCGCGACGCACGGTGTCGCCGGCCCGCCGCGCCCAGACTTCGTGGTGTACAGCACCAACGCTGGGCACGAGCTGATGCCCTGGTTCGAGTTCTACGGATCGTACTACGACGTGCCGGCGCTGGGCCTCCACTTCCCGCCCGGACTCGGCACGCTCGAGCGCGCCGACGTCGATGCCGCGACGAGCCAACTGACAGGTCTGATCGAACGCGTCGAGTCAATGACGGGGCGATTACTCGACATGGGCCGCCTCGCCGAGGTCGTGGACGCGAGCGCGCAGGCGTCGCTGCTCTGGGCGCACATCCTGGGCATGGCCCGCGCCAATCTCGCTCCGCTCACGTTCTTCGATACGCTGATCCACCTGGCGCCCCTGGTACTGCTCCGCGGAACCGACGCGGCCGTCGACTACTACCGACTGCTCGCCTCCGAGCTCGAGGAGCGCATCGCTCGCGGTGTCGCCGCGACTGGTGAACCAGCACATCGCTTCTACTGGGAAGGTCCGCCGGTCTGGTCGGCGCGCCACACCTTGGCCGACATCTTCGACGCGCGGGGCGTGGCGATCGTTGGGTCCACGTATGCGAGCAGCTTCGCGCTCACCGATCTCGATTCCCGGGCCCCTCTGCCGAGTATGGCCGCCGCGTATATCGGCGTCCACGGTAATCGGTCCGATTCGTTCAAGACGGCGTCGCTGGCCTCGAGGCTCGAGGAGTACGGCGTCGACGCAGTCGTCGTTCACCAATGTCGTACGTCGCACGAAGCCACTCACCTGCGTTACGGGTTGAGCGCGCGCGTGCAACGACTCACCTGCATCCCAACGCTCGTCCTGGAAGCCGATGCGCACGACGCACGGCTCTTCTCCGTGGAACGGCTCGAGCGCCAGCTGGCGGAGTTCATCGAGGAGCACCATGAGCGCTTTGCCGACCGTCTCGTGGCGTACTGACGCGATAGGAGGACTACGCACATGCTGGATCGTGGACTGAAGATCGCGGCGGGCATCGACGTGGGCACGGAGTGCGTCAAAGCCGTCGTGGCGAGCGAAGACGGACGGGTTCTTGGACGGGCCGTGACGCCGGCTCGCGGCTACTTTCAGGCGTGCGCGTTCGAGGCACTCACGGCGGCGCGCGAGGATGCGCAGATCGCCGGGGAGGACATCGATGCGGTCGGCGCGACCGGATTCGGAATGGATTGCGTCGCCGACGCATCGGTGCGCGCGAGCAACGGCGCCTGTCACGCCTTTGGCGCGTTTCAGCGGATCCCGCACTCGATGACCCTCGTGGACATCGGCGGCCGCGATCCACACGTGATTCGCGTCGACGATCTCGGCCGCCGCACCGACGCGCGTGGCGTGCGGCGCTGCGCGCTGGGCATCGGCAGCTTTCTCATGTTCACGGCGCGGCACCTCGATGTGCCGCCCACGCGCTTGCAGGAACTCGCCGCCGCCGCCGAACGCTCGGTTACGGTGAGCAGCTACTGCTCCGTCTTCTCGGCGACCGAGGTGCTGGAGCGGTTGCGTGACGGCGCGACACGAGAAGAGGTCGCCGCGGGATGCATGCGCTCCGTGGCTGAGCGTATCGTCGAAATCGGCGGATTCACCGAGCCGTTGTACGTGTGCGGTGGTGTCGTCGAATACTTCCCCGGCGTGCTGCAGGCGCTCGAATCGCTCGCCGGCATTCCCGTGCAGGTCGTGCCGGAGCCGATGTACACCGCAGCCGTCGGCGCCGCGATGATGACGCTGCGCGAAGGAGTGCCGTCATGACGACGCTCGAGTCGACCGCCGCCCTCAAGGCGACGATGGACGCGTACTATCGCGATCTTGGCAGCGCGGTCGACCGACGAACCGCTCCAGTGGCGTGGTGCAGCAGCGTTGGTCCGGTCGAGTTGCTGCGTGCGCTCGGGTATCGCGTTTTCTTCCCCGAGAATCACGCGGCGATGCTCGGCGCAGCGCGCACGGCCAATCGCTACATGCCGCTCGCCCACGCGCACGGCTACTCGCAGGAAATCTGCTCCTACCTCACGAGCGACGTGGGCGCGTATCTGGCGGGCGAGTCGCCGCTCACCTCGTACGGGCTGGCTGGCACGCCGCGGGCCGACGTGCTGGTGTTCAACACCAACCAGTGCCGCGACGTTCGCGACTGGTTCGAGTGGTACGGGCGTGAGTGGAAGGTGCCCGTGGTGGGTATTCGATCGCCCCGCTCGCTGGAGGCAGTGACCGAGGGCGACGTGGACGCCATCACGAGGCAGCTCGAGCACCTCATTCCCGCGCTGGAGGCCGTGGCCGGGACGCGGCTCGACGCTGCCCGGCTCGAGGACTCGGTGCGCGTCTCGCGGGAGTGCTCGGACCTCTGGGAGCGCTGCCTCCGCAGTGCAGCGAACGAGCCGGCGCCACTCACGTTCTTCGACGGTACGATTCACATGGGGCCGGCGGTGGTGCTGCGAGGCGCCGAAGCCGCGTGCGCGTACTACCGAGTGTTGCTCGAAGAGCTGGAGACGCGTGCGCGCGAGCGGATCGCCGCAGTCGGCGGTGAAGCGTTCCGCCTCTATTGGGACGGCATGCCGATCTGGGGCCGGCTGCGCGCGTTGTCGAAGTTGTTCGCCGAGTTCCGGAGCGCCGTCGTTGCATCGACGTACTGCAACAGCTGGATCTTCTCCGCGCTCGACGCGACCGATCCGCTGCCGTCGATGGCTCGCTCCTCGCTCGAGCTGTTCATCGTCCGCTCGGAGCAGGCGAAGGAGGATTACATCGCGCACATGGCGGAACTGTATCACGTGGACGGCATCATCTTCCACGACTGTCGCACCTGCCCGAACAACACGAACAGCCGCTACGGCATGCCTCGGCGTATCACGGAGCGCATCGGCATCCCGTCGCTCATTCTGGATGGCGACGTGAATGATCTTCGCTGCGTGTCGGACGAGCAGGCGCGCACCAACGTCGAAGGCTTCGTCGAGCAGTTGGCCGACGCCAAGCACGCCAACCGGCACGCGATCGCATGAGGTACGCTGGCATCGACAGCGGCTCGTGGAACACCAAGGCCGTGATCGTGGACGGCGATGCGCGCGTGCTCGGCACATCCGTGGTGCGGTCGGGAGCCGATCTCGCCGGAGCGGCTGAACGCGCGTATGACCAGGCGCTGGCGCGCGCCGGGTACACTCGCGACGACATGCGGGCCGTTTGGGCGACCGGCTTCGGTAGGCAGAGCGTCGCCTTCGCGCACGGTTCCCGCACCGAGCTGGATTGCCACGGCCGCGGCGCCGCGCACTACGTGCCCGGACCGCTGACCGTCGTCGACATCGGCGGCCAGGATGCCAAGGTCATTCGTATCGACGCCGCGGGCCAGCGTCTCTCGCATCGCATGAACCGCAAGTGCGCCGCCGGCACGGGAAGCTTTCTCGACGAAATCGCGCTCCGGCTCGGTGTCCCGATCGAGAACATGGACGCGCTTGCGGCGGAGTCCCGGGAGGAGTTGGAGCTCTCGAGCTTCTGCACCGTGTTCGCCGGCACCGAACTGCTGACACTCATCCGCGGAGGCAACCAGCCGGCCGATCTCGCGATGGCCGCGTATCGATCGCTGGTCAAGCGCATCGTGGCGATGGACGTGCTGCAAGGCCGCGTCGTCGCGACAGGCGGCGTGATCGCGCACCACCCGACGATGGTACGACTGCTGTCACGCGAACTCCGTGTGGAGATCATGGTGCCGCCGCATCCACAGGAGATGGGCGCCTTTGGCGCGGCACTCGCGGCGCGCGATGGTGCCGCGTCCGTCGGGCCGGCCGCCGTCGACGCCAGTCCAATTCTATCCGCAGCAGGAGATGCCGCTCATGCACGGTGAGCATCGTCCCAGGCGGCTGCCGCTGAATCACGCGCGCACGGCCGTGCGCGATGATGGTACGTTGTCATGCTCGCTGACAGCGTGCGGCGAGCGGGAGTCCGTGGGAGCGGTCCTGGCCAGGAACGCCGCGCATTTCGCGTCGCGCGCCGTGTGCTGCGAACGGCGCAACGGCGCCTACCACGCGACCTCGTGGGTCGAACTGCTGGATGACGCGACTGCGTTTGCGTGCTTCCTCGGCGAACAGTGCATCGAGCCCGGTGACCGCGTCGCGGTGGTATCGCGGAACCGGACGGCAATGCTCGCGACGGAATTCGCCACCATGGGTCGAGGCGCGATCTACGTACCGCTCTTCGCCGGTTACTCGGCCGAGCAAACCTCGGAGCTGCTCGATCATGCGGCGCCGCGCGTCGTGATTCTGGCCGATGCGGCGAGCGCCGATCGCATCACCATTCCGTCGTCGGCGAGAGCTGTGGTCGCGTTCGACAGCCGGCCCGGCGAGCGAGCGGGACTCCTCAGCTACGGCGACCTGATTCACCGCTACCGGCCGTCCGCACTCGCGCGGCGCGAGTTCGTCAGCGACGCCCGGGCGGTCGATCCGGACTTTCCGTGTCTGATGATGTACACGTCGGGTACCAGCGGCGCGCTCAAAGGCGTACTGCTCACGCACGACAACATCCTCTCGCAGCGCCGCGCGATCGCGGCGCTGTGGGACGTAACGCCAGGCGATCGCTTTCTCTCGTACCTGCCCTGGCATCACAGTTTTGGCGGGATTTTCGAGAAGTACACCGCGCTCTACAACGGCGCCACGATCTTTCTCGACGACTCGATGGGCCGCGACTTCCCCGCGCTGCTACGCAACTTCATCGAGACGCGTCCTACCATCTACTTCAGCGTCCCGAAGATCTATCAGCAGCTCATCGCGCACGCACAGGCGCACCCCGACGACGACCCGCGGATCTTTCATCCGGATCTCCGCTTCGTGTTCACGGCCGCCGCGCCACTCCCCGAAAACCTCTCGCGATTCTTCGCGTCGAAAGGCATCGCGGTCGTCGAGGGCTGGGGCCTCACCGAAACCGCGCCCTGTTGTACGCTGACCGATCCATCGGAATCCAGAGCGCTGGCCGGCAAGGTCGGCTATCCCATACCAGGCGTGACCGTGAGAATCGCCCCCGACGGCGAGATTCTCGTGCGCGGCCCCAACGTGATGCTCGGCTACTATCGCGACCCGGTGGCATCAGCCCAGGCGCTGCCGGGTGACGGCTGGTTCCATACCGGCGACCTCGGCGAGCTGTCGGGCAACGCGCTCCGCCTCGTCGGGCGAAAGGACCGCGTGTTCAAGATGCTCAACGCGGAGAAGGTCGTTCCGACCGACATCGAGAATCGGCTCGCCGGAATGAACAAGTACATACGCCACGTGATCGTCACCGGCGACGGACGCGATTTCGTGGCCGCGCTGGTGTTCCCCGATTATTTCCGCATCGCCGAGGAATTCGGCGGTGATCGACAGGTCGCCGAGCGAGAGGTCAAGGCGTCGCTGCGCGCGACGATGCTCGAGTTCAACGACTCGCATCCGGTGAAGTACGAGCGCATCAGCGCCTTTGCCGTGATCAGCGAGGAGCTCTCGATCGAGGAAGGCGATCTCACACCGTCGCTCAAGGTGCGCGTCAAGAACGTGCTCGAGCGCTCGCGCGGCTACGTCGATGCCGTCTACGAGCCCGGCGTAGCGTGCGAGTGCCGGTACCTGCGCAAGGTGCTGCGCCTGTCGGACGACCCACGTCGTTGCTTCGCCGGCCGGGAACGCACGCTGTCGCAATGTCACGAGTGCGGCGCGTTCATCTTCGACGAGATTGACCGCACCGAGAGGAGAGGAGAGTTGACATCATGATCGACATGCCGCGTTCCGATTGGGATGCGTGGTACATGACCGCGCCGGGCGCGCGTCTGGAGCAGCGTCCCCTCGCCAGTCGAAGTCCCGGCCATGGAGAAGCCGTCGTGGAGGTCGCCGGCTGCGGCGTGTGCCATACCGATCTCTCGTTCCTGATGCACGGGGTCAAGACGCGCTCCGCCCTGCCCCTGGTGCTGGGCCACGAGATCAGCGGATACGTTCGCGAGATCGGCCCGGGCGTTGATGAAGCGCTGCTCGGTCGCGCTGTCGTCGTGCCCGCCGTGCTTCCCTGTGGCGAGTGCGATCTGTGCCGCGCCGGTCGCCGCGCAATCTGCCGGAATCAGGTCATGCCCGGCAACGATCGTCACGGCGGATACGCGTCCCACGTGACGCTGCCGGCCAGGTACTTCTGTGTCGTGCCGGATCGGCTTTTGGCGAGCCATGAGCTGTGGGAGCTCGCGGTGGTGTCCGACGCGGTGTCGACGCCGTTCCAGGCCGTGAAGCGCTCCGGTCTCGCCGCCGGCGACTTCGCGGTGTTCGTGGGCGCCGGTGGGATCGGCGTGCACGGGGTACAGATCGCGTCCGCCGCCGGGGCCGATGTCGTCGCGGTGGACGTCAGCGCGGCGAAGCTCGAGCAGGCGCGCGCCGCGGGCGCAAAGGGTGCCGTCGACACGAGCGGCATGAGCACGAAGGACGCGCGCAAAGCCGTGCGTCAGGTTGCGGAGTCACTCGGCGCGTCGCCGCACTGCTGGAAGATCTTCGAGACATCGGGCACCCGGGCCGGGCAAGAGACGGCGTATGCGCTGGTCGGCTTCGGCGCCACGCTGTCGGTCGTGGGCTACACCGCCGACCGCGTCGAGCTCTGTCTCTCGAACCTCATGGCCTACGACGCCGAGGCGCGGGGCAACTGGGGCGCGGATCCGCTGGTCTATCCCGAGCTGCTCGAGTGGCTCGCCGACGGGCGCATTCAGGTAAAGCCGTTCGTGGAGCGGCATCCGCTGACCGCCATCAACGAAGTACTCGACGACGCGGATCACGGCCGACTGGCGAAGCGTGCCGTGCTCACACCCACCTGAGATTCGCGAGGACATCATGCAGGCCATCGACGTACTGATGCACGAGCACCGGGTGATCGAGCAGGTGCTCGACGCGCTCGACTCCGCGGCCAACCGGCTCGCGCGCGGCGAAGCGGTGCCGGCGCGCTTCTTCCTCGACGCCGCCGATTTCGCGTCCGGCTTCGCCGATGGATGCCATCACCGAAAGGAAGAAGGGGTTCTCTTTCCGACGATGAAGCAACACGGCGCCCCGCCGGGCGGCGGCGCGATCGAGATGATGCTCGACGAACACGAACAGGGGCGCGGCTACGTCCGCCGGCTCCGCGAGGCGGCCAGGCAGCTCGACGCAGGCGACAAGGGCGCCGCCCGCCGGGTGATTGCCGCCGCTCGCGGGTACGCCGCCCTGCTGCGCGATCACATAGCGAAGGAAGACGAAATGCTCTTTCCGCTGGCCGACGAGCTGATTCCCGCAAGCGAGCAGGCCGACGTGGTGGCGGCGTTCGAGGAAGTCGAAGAAGCGGAGCGCGACGCGCCGAGCCACGAGGAGTTGCTCGACCTTGCGGAGCGGCTGACGCGCGAGGCGGCCGCGCTCGTATCGAAGTGACGAGCCGTACGACGCACAAAGTTGTTGGCGACCAAGCCGCGGTGGTGCTGAACGCCGCGGCATGCCATGTTGAGCATCTATGACTTCCCCCGCCGGTGCCCGCCATCGCATAGGGCCCTCCCCCACGAGCGGCACGCGCCGCCTCCTCCTCGGCCTGGCCGCCGCGGCGTTCCTTGCCGTGTTCGTCGTCCCGTGGCTGGCGAGCGTCGCGACCGATTGGCTCTGGTTCCGTGAGGTTCACTTCGCGTCAGTCTTCACGACCTCACTCGCGACGCGCGCGACGCTCTTCGTCATCGCCGCCGTCGTGGCATTCGCGTTCCTGTATACGAACTTCTGGTGGGCCCAGCGTCGATTCGTCGGCGTGCCTACACTCTTTCTGAATCGCAACGGCGTCGCCGTGGACTTGACGCCGGTCGTCTCCAAGCTCCTCCTCGTCGCGACACTCTTCGTCGCGTTCGTCACGGGCCTGTTCGCCTCGGCGCAGTGGATGTCCCTGCTCATGGCGCTGCACGCAGTGCCCGTAGGCGAGGCCGATCCCGTGTTTGGCCGCGATATCGGGTTCTACCTGTTCCGGCTTCCCACGATCGCTGCCGTCCTCAGCACGCTGGTAGTGCTGACGATCCTCTCCCTCCTGGGCGTCCTGCTGCTCTACCTGATCCGCGGCGCGGTCACGCTGCCGCCGCGGCGCGCGTCGATCGAGCCGAGTGCCTCGCGGCACGTCGGCGCCCTGCTCGTGCTGTTGCTGCTCGCCTTCGCGGTTCAGCTCTGGTTCGTGGATTCGTCCGCGCTCCTGTACTCCGGCACCGGCCCGCTCGCCGGCGCGAGCTACGCTGACATCCATGTGTCCCTCCCGGGCATCCGCCTGTCCGCCGCAGCTGCCGTCATTGCGGCCGGACTCGTCGTGTACGGCGTGCTGCGACAGAAGCTCGTGTGGTTCGGCTTCCTGGCCATCGTCGCGTACGTGGGGGCAAGCATCCTCTTGCGGGGGCTTCTGCCGGCGGCCGAACAGAAGTTCGTCGTCGCGCCGAACGAGCTGGCGCGTGAACGAGAGTATCTCCAGCGGCACATCGCGGCGACGCGGCGCGCCTGGCGGCTGGACAGCGTTGTCACGCGCGACCTCGAGGGGGACGTGCAGCTCACCATGGCGGACGTTCGGGACAACGCGCCGACGATCGACAACGTGCGTCTGTGGGAGCGCGATCTGCTGCGGCAGACCTTCGGCCAACTCCAGGAGATCCGCACGTACTACGACTTTGCATCAGTGAGCGACGACCGCTACGTGATCGACGGGCGGTATCGTCAGATTCACATTTCGGCGCGCGAGCTCAACGCGGCGTCGCTTCCTACGCGCAACTTCATCAACGAGCGCCTTACGTTCACGCATGGCATGGGCATCGCCATGGCGCCGGTGAATCAGGTGACGAGCGAGGGACTGCCGGTACTGTTCGTCAAGGATTTGCCGCCCGTGTCGACCGTTTCGATCAAGGTAACACGCCCGCAGATCTACTACGGCGAGCTGACGAACAGCTACGTCTTCGTCGGGACGGGCCAAAAGGAGTTCGACTATCCCGCGGGCGAGACGAACGTCTACACGAACTACACCGGCCGCGGCGGCGTTCCCGTCGGCTCGTTCCTCCGGCGCGCGCTCTACGCCTGGCAGTTCGGGTCGATGGACATCGTCCTCTCCTCGTACATATCGCGAAACGCGCGCATTCTCTATCGCCGCAACATCCTCGAGCGCGCCAAGTCAGCGCTGCCGTTTCTCGAGTTCGACGCCGAGCCGTATCTGGTGGTGACCGACTCGGGCACGCTCAAGTGGATGCTCGACGCGTACACGTCGAGCAAGAACTGGCCCTATTCCCAGCCGGTCGAAGACGGAACGAATTATTTGCGCAACAGCGTGAAGGTCGTGATCGACGCGTACGACGGGACGGTGGACGCGTACCTCGCTGATCCGGCCGACCCCGTGGCGCGGACGTACGCGGCGATCTTCGGCCCCATCTTCAAACCGATGGCCGCGATGCCGGCCGATATCCGCGCGCACATTCGGTATCCAGGTGAGCTCTTCCGGCTTCAGACGGCGCTCTACGCGACGTACCACATGGTGGAGCCCGACGCGTTCTACCATCGCGAGGATCAGTGGCAGTACCCCGGAGTCGAGAAGGGCACGCCGAACGTGAGTCCGTTCATGCGGCACATCATTCTGCGCCTGCCGGGCGAAGCGAGTCCGGAATTCATCTACATGACGCCATTCACGCCGCGCGGAAAGGACAATCTTGCCGCGTGGATGGCGGCGCGGATGGACGGCGCGAATTACGGCAAGCTCGTCGTGTACCGGTTCCCCAAACAGAGCCTCGTATACGGTCCGAAGCAGATCGTCAACCGGATCAATCAGGAAACGAGCATCTCGCAGCAGCTCACGCTCTGGGATCAGAAGGGTTCGCAGGTCATTCGTGGCGAACTGCTCGTCATCCCGATCAGAGGGACGCTGATCTACGTGCAGCCGTTGTACCTGCGCGCCGAGGGCGGGACGATACCGGAGCTCAAGCGCGTGGTCGTCGCGCTCGAGAATCGCGTGGCGATGGCCGAGACGCTCGAGGAAGGTCTCGCGCTCATATTTGGCGCCGCGGCGCCACCGCGCGCGACCATTGCCGCGGCGGATACGACCGGTACGACGCGAGCAGCGCCGAGCGCAACCGCGGTGCCCGCCGTGCCGGTCGGCCTGCTGCGTCAGGCGCAGGAGCATTACGATCGCGCGATCGCGGCACAGCGCGCCGGCGATTGGGCCGCGTATGGTCGGGAGATCGACCAGCTCGGCGCGGTCCTGAGACAGATGCGTACGGCCAAACCGTGACGGTCGGGGCGGCGGCAAGGGGCGTCGCGCGGTTCGGGTGGCAGTAGCTCGGCCGGCAGCATAACTGCAAGGTCAACGGCAACTGCTTAACGCAGAGGCGCAGAGGACACGGAGGGCCACAGAGGGACTTCGCGTGGCACGACCGTGTTGCTGGCGACGAGCCCGGACGATCCTTTCTTTGCGGACTGCCGCTCTGGACGCCTCTGGTGACCGTCCCGAGCGGCCGTTTCGAAATGAGTTCGTCAGGGCTCATGGCGAGCGGCGTCATCGCGCCAATTGGAGCACCTCTGCGTCACTCTGTGTCCTCTGCGCCTCTGCGTTGGGCTGTTGCCGTTGCTGTTGCCGTTGCTGTTGCCGTTGCTGTTGCTGTTGCCGTTGCCGCCGGTTATTCGCGAACGTCAGCTAGCGCGTCGAAGTCGCCGCGAATGACTCCATCCACTCGTTCTGGCGCTTTTGCATTTCGTCAGGCGTGAGGTCTTCTTTGCGGGTCGCGATCGTCCACGTGTAACCTTCCGGATCGACGATGCTGCCGCAGCGGTCACCCCAGAACTGGTCCTGCATTTGGCCCATGGGTCCGTCGGCGACTTTGGCGCCGGCGCCCTTGGCCTGGTTGTACAGTGCGTCGCAATCCTTCACGTAGAGCCAGAGTGCCGCCGGCGAGCCGCCAAAGGCTTTTGGGCCCTTCGCGCCCATGGCGTCGTTGAGCATGATCGGCGAATCGCCGATGCGGATTTCCGCGTGAAGAACCTTCCCGTCGGGGCCGACGGCGCGAGACACTTCCGTGGCGCCCAGTGCCTTGGTGTACCAGGCGATCGCTTTCGTGGCGTTGTCGAGCGAGAGCTGCGGCGTAACGGTGTGGTGACCATCCGGAATCGGGTGCTTTGCTTTCGCCATGTTGACCTCCCTTCAGGTGAGATGCCACGACATCGTGGAGAAGGTTGTCGTGATGCAAGGTCGATGCACGGCACTTCCAAACCCGCCAATCTCGAACACATCTCGAACACATTACGGCTTCATTCTGCGCGAGCATGCGAACCGAACGGGAGTCGACGCGCTGGCAGGCTCAATGGTTCGCCGCTCGGGTCCGTCTCGTCAGGCGTGCTCGGCGCCACGCGCGATGGCGGCAGTTATACGCGAATGCGCCATAACGTTAGCATCCCTTAATGAGTCTCTACGCACAGACGTGGCGGTGGCACGCGGCCGCTCGCGTCGCGCGTACTGGCACCGGTGATCCTCCGCGAGGCACCTGGCCATGACCGGCGTGATGGCCGCGCGGCAGCGATGACAGGGGGCATTCCCCTCTCTTCGCGTAAGGGAAATCCCTCTCGTTTCGGCAGGGCCCGGCCCAAATAGATTGAAGCACTCATTCGCGAGCCCTTAATCAGCTGCGTGCTTCCAAGCGGCTCATCGCGATCCGTTGGGCGATCGAGCGTGCGCGCCGCGACGGCGCTGAATAAGGACGTCGGAGGGTGACGGCAATGTCATCGATTACGAGGCGGTCCTTCCTGCAGCACGGCGTCGGAGCCGGCGCCGCGTTGGTTCTGCCCTGGGCGCGACGACCGTGGCTCGTGCCTGCGACGAGCACCGGTACGGGCAAGCTCGCGAACAACCTCGCGAAATACGTCGAGCCCCTCCCTTTGCCGGGTGCCGGCATCGTCGTCGCGACGCCGACCAGCGCAAACCACTATGCCTTCACCCAAACCGAGATCGCGCGGCAGCTGCATCCTCAGCTGCCGCCGACGCCGCTGTGGGCATACGACGACGGGTCCGGACTCGCTGGCCAGGCAGGCTCGTTCGGCATGGCGGTAGTGGCGCAGAGCGGGACGCCGCTCGAGATCAGCTTCACGCACGATCTGCCGGCGACGTACCCGAGTTGGCTTCCAGTCGATACGCGGGAGACGCCGCTCGGCACTCAGGTGCGCCTGATGACCCATCTACATGGCGCGTTCGTCGCCGCCGACAGCGATGGCAATCCATGGGTGACGCCGAACGGATTCGGACCAGGCGAGACGCAGACCGTCTTCTACGGAAACCAGTTACCGCAGATGCCGGCCTCGCTGCTCTGGTTCCACGACCACGGACTGGGCACCACGCGGCTCAACGTGCTCGCTGGGCTTGCTGCCGCCTACATACTGCGCGACGAGTTCGATACGGGCCTCGAGCCAAACCCGATCGGGATTCCCGGTGGGCCTTACGAGATTCCTCTCGTCATTCAGGACCGCATGTTCAACGAGGACGGAACGTTCCTGTATCCCACCAGCGACATCGAGGGGTCGGTCTGGATCGGCGAGTACTTCGGCGACGTGATGCTCGTCAACGGCAAAGTGTGGCCATTTCTCGATGTCGAGCCGCGCCTGTACCGATTCCGCATTCTCAACGGCTGCAATGCGCGAATTCTAAACCTCGACATTCCCGGGACGCGGATGTGGCAAATCGGCGCCGAAGGCGGTCTGTGGGACGTGCCGGTACCCGTGTCGCGGCTCGTCCTCGCTCCGGCCGAACGCGCTGACGTTATCGCCGACTTCAGCCGTCTCGCGGGCGCGATGCTACCCGTGAAGAACCTCAATCCGCCGAAGCCGATCTCGACTCCGGCCCCGCCGCTGACGCAGGTCATGCAGATTCGAGTCGGGCACACCGTGACTCAACGCGGGCCGACCAGCATTCCCGCAGTGCTGCCCGGGCGGGCGGCCGAACTTCAGGGACCGGTTGAGGCAACACGCTTCATCACGCTCAACGAAATCGGCGCGGAAACGGCCCAGTGGGTCCTGTTGCTGAACGCCGCTGATTTCGAGGAAACGCCGACCGAGACGCCGCGCGTCGGGACGACGGAGGATTGGGTGTACATCAACCTGACCGGCGACACCCACCCGATGCACACGCATCTGGTCACCGTTCAGGTGGTAGGCCGGACACCGTTCGACGTTGCTGCTTATCTGGAGACCTACGCCGGACAATACGGTGTGCCCGGCGGGATCGATCCCACACCGTTCGCAACCGGACCGATGGAACCCCCGGGGCCGACGGAGCGGGGGTTCAAGGACACCGTGAAGGTCAATCCCGGCTACTTCACAACGGTCCGCGCGAAGTACGACCTGCCAGAGGGCGTGACGGCGCCGCAGACGTACGTGTACCACTGCCACATCCTCGAGCACGAAGACAACGACATGATGCGGCCGTTCACGGTAAGCCCGTGATCCGGTGATGGTGGGGATAGCTTTCAAGCACGCCGAACGCGCCGCCGGACAGTATTCTCGGCCCTGTGCCATCAAGGCGTGTCGATTACCTCCAAACGCACGCCATCCGGCGCATCGAGGAGAACCACGGTGTACGCCCGGTCGGCTGCCGTCGTGAGCGAGAGCCGCGCGAGCTCGCTGGGCAGTCCGACCGCGCCGCCCGCCTTTTTCAACGAGTCGGTCGGGGTCACGGTTAACTCCCATGTGCCGGGCGCGCTCTGGATGTACCCTGAGGTGAATCCGTACAGGAATGGGAACGCCACTCGTACCGGCGTCGGAAAGTCCGGCTGCTTGCGCCATACGTCGATCGGAGGCGCCTTGCTCGCCATGTGCACGACGCGGAGCTTCGACGTACCCGGTGCGGGAATGGGTGCGGTGTCAGCCAGCACCAGAACGCCCACGCTGCTGCTGCCCACGGCGGTGGCGGCCACGAGCACCGGTTCTGTTCCGCCGGCGCTCGCCTGCAGCGTCGCCGTTGCGGACGCGCCGCTCATCGGCCGCAGCTCCACCCGACGTGCCCCCTCGGGCACGCGCACGACCTCTGAAATGCTCGCCGGCGCCAGCGTGGTCACTCGGGTCGCCCCGTCGATGATGACGGAGACCGGCACCGCGGCGCCATTGATAACACGCAGTGGTACGGAGGGCGCACCGCTCGCGGTTAGGCCGGACGCCGCGTCCGAGCACGCGGCGACGTTGAGAATAGTGAGCGTCGCGGCAATGACGCGCGCGGCGGCGCGAACGCCCGTGCGAGCGGACACGTATCGATAAGACATCGAGATCACGAGGCTCCTCCAGATCTTCGGTTGACACGGCCGAACCCCAATCGGTACGGCTCGCGGCGGCCGAGTCGTGATGGGCGTCCCACGACGTCGACTCGCTACTTTCTCAGGGAAGTCGGCGCGGGGTCGGCCGGTCACAAATCCGCGTCGCGCGAGTGTCACTGTTCGGATTTGTGACCGCGTCACCACTTCCGGCATTATTCAGATGCATGCCGTCGTCTGTCCCGATCCGGAGCGCGGTGACTCCGTCCCGCCGAGACCTGTCAGCCGTTCCCGATGAGGAGATCGTCGCGCGCGTCCTCTCGGGCGACGTCGAGGCGTTCGCCGGGATCGTGCATCGCTACCACGCCCGCTGCCTTCGCTACGCCGAGCGCATGCTCGGGGACCGGCCGGACGCGGAGGACGCGGTGCAAGACGCGTTGGTGCTGGCGTACGGTGGACTCGTACGGTATGAAGAGCGGGCCCGCTTCTCGGCGTGGCTCTTCGCCATCGTCGCCAACGCCTGTCGCGCGGCGGCGCGGGCACGCGGCACTCGGGCACGACTGACAGTGCTCGACGAGAACGCGACGCACCGGGCCGTCGCGCCCGCGCCCAGCGGCGACATAGATGACGGCGACCGACTGGACGTCGCGCTTCGTCGTCTCGAGCCGTCGTTGAGGGAAGCATTCATCCTGCGGCACGTCGAAGAACTCTCATACGAGGAGATGCGGGTGGCGACGGGCGCCGGCATATCCGCACTCAAGATGCGAGTCAAGCGCGCCTGCGACAGCTTGCGCGCGCTCCTGGAGGATCGATGAAGATCACCAACACACGTAGCGGACAACCACCCGCTGAGTCTGACGGTCCGGCGCGTTGGTGGCGCCGATCCGCCGATCTGCCAGACCCGGTGGCGGAGGCGTTGCGCATGGCGCGTCCCCTGGAGCCGACTACATCCGAGGCAGTTGAACGTTGCATGCAGGCGATCCGGCTCCAGCCCGGCGCACACACGATTCAGGCATCTACGGTCGCTCACCCGGCGCTCGCTCGTCGCGTACCGCGCCGGCTGTCGACGCGGAGTTGGCTAATTGGCACCGTCGCCGCCTCCGGACTTTTCGCCGCCGGGCTTGCAGTCGGAATCGCGGTCGGTCGCCGTCCGCAGCCGTCGGCGGTATCCGCGATTCCGGTCACCGCGTCGCCTACCGTCGCCACGACGGGCGATCCGAGCTCGGCAAAGGTCGGCGCAACGACGATCCGCTTCGCTCTCGCGGCATCCAGCGGGTCGCGCGTTTCCGTCGTCGGAGACTTCAATGGCTGGGACGCGCGCTCGACGCCTATGACTCGCGATAGCGCGACGGGCACGTGGTCCGTGTCCATCCCGCTGCCGGATGGCCGCTACGTCTATGCGTTCGTCGTCGACGGAGCGCGTTGGCTCCCCGACCCAAACGCGGCGCTCGCGCCCGAGGATGACTTTGGGCGGCCAAACTCGGTACTCGTGGTCAACACCCGGTACACGCCCGGAGTTCGCCAATGATGGACTTTCATATCCCGCGCCGCTGGACTGATCACAGTGCAATTGCGGTCGGCCGTGTCGGTCTGCTGACTCTCATGAGCCTCACACTGCTCGCAGTGGGACCCGCCGGCGCGCAATCACTGCCCGGCACGCCGCCTGGCACGGGTAAGGTCGCCAGCGCTACGACGCTCGAGGCGTCTCAGACTCCAACGACCTATCCGGCCGCGCTCGCGGCGTTGCCGGCCACTGCGCAAGAGACAGTGCGGGCGATTCTCGACTCGGCGAGCGCCGCCCATTTGCCGCTCGCGCCGCTGCAGTCGAAGGTGATCGAGGGCGTCGCTAAACGCGCGGCACCAGACCGAATCGTCGCCGTGGTGAGCGGCGTTGCCGACGGTCTCCGAGTCGCACGGACTGCGTACACCGGGACGGTTGCCGATGCGGAACTGACCGCCGCCGGGGCCGCCGTCCAGGCCGGGGTTCCGCCCGACCGACTCCGCGAGCTCCGGCGCAGTCTCCCCGCCGAGCGCTCCGCGACACAGACGTTCGTCGTGCTGACGGATCTCACCCGCCGTGGTGTGTCGGTCGACGACGGCGTGCGCGAGCTCCAGCGACTGCTCGCGCTCGGGAGCGGTGACGAGATGCTCGACAAACTGCGCGCGGATGTCGCACGCGACGTCGCCGGTGGCGTGCAGCCTGGGCTCGCCGTGAGCCGCCGCGTCGACGCGTTCGTGCACACCGCCGGCTCGCGTCCGCCAGTCTCGCAACGCCCGCCGTCGCCGGAATCGCCGACCGTTCCGCCCGAGATGAATCCGTGACGGCGCGGTGAACGCAACAAGGACTCGTTGTGCCGCGGCGATGATCAGTCGCTGGCACCGATGGCAGCGGACGCGCTACAGGCGACGCTCGTATGCGAGCGTCGCCAGCTTCGCGTTCGTCGGCGTGACGCTCGCCTGCGCGGGCGTCACGCCGCTGTTGGCACAATCGGGTTCCGGCACGTCGGCTGACACGGCACGCCGCGCCACGCCTGATTGGGCATTCGTACGCGGTGGCACGTCGTCGCCTCTCGAAGCCAGCATCGATGTTCGCGGCTGGCCCACGGTGACCGGGAACGCGCAAGGTCTCGCGCTCGGCTTGGGCGTGAATGAGGTTTCCCGATGGGGGACGCTCCTGGCGGAGGCCGCTGCCGCGAATACGCTCGCCCAAACCGCAAGCCTTCGACGGGGACCGCGGATCCTCGACGGTCGCCTCGCAGTGCGGAGTCCGACGCTCAGGATCGGCGGCTTCGGCGCGGACGCGACCGTCGGCCTCACACGGGATGCATACGACGCCGGCGCTGGGTGGGCGCAACGTGCGGCTGAAGCACGGATCTGGGTTGCCGGCGGTCCCGTGGGGACGTGGATCGAGCAGGCGCGGCGCGCGCCGTGGTCCAGTCGAAGTACGCCGACGTCGTCGGACACGCGCATCGGTGCGTGGTGGTCGGACGGCGCGCGCAGCACGGTTGCATCGCTCCGCGCGGTCACCACGGGACGGCTCGCGGTCATCGAGGCCGATTCCAGCAACGTGGTTCCGGGCACGTGCCGCGTGGACTACGACGCGTTGCGCACCTACCGGCAGTACCGGTCGACGTGTCTGCGGCGATTCAGGAGCCTCGACGTCGAGGTCGTCGGCGGTACCCAAATCGGATTGGCGTACGTCCGTCTGGTGATGGGCGCTCGGCTCGAGGCGCTCGAACCCGCCCATTCCCCGACTGAGCGATGGGCCGGAGTTCGCCTTGGCCTCCCCATCTCCCGCGACGTCCTGCTCGAGGCCGACGCCGTCCGTCAGCCGAGCGACATTGTCCTAGGCACCCCGCCCCACACCCGTTTCGCGGCGGGATTCCGTCTCCGACTCGGCAACGCGGAAAGCTTGCGGCGGGACGGGGCGAGCGACTCGGAGCAGTCGACATCAACCGAAAGCGTGTGGGCGTCGACTGCGTCGGTCATGGCGCTTGCCGTCTCCGGCGACTCGGTGTGGCGTGTGCGCGTGCGTGCGGCCGCGCGAACGGCGGTTGCGGTGCGCGGCGATTTCAGTGCGTGGCGGCCGGTAGCGCTCGCGCAGGTGGAGCGCGGCCTGTGGGAGGTGACGCTTCGGACAAGCGCCGGGCCGCATACGCTCGCCGTGCAGCGCGATGACGGACCATGGGAGGCGCCACCGGGCCTCCCGTATCGGGACGATGGGTTCGGCGGACTCGAGGCCGTTCTGATGTTCGGTCAGGAGTCTCGGCGCCCCTGAGCGCACCTCACGGGCGAATCGCGCTGTGCCGGGCCGCGGTGCGTGAAACATCGGCAACCGATAGGGCGAAGAATGCGGATGAGCCGAATCTCCGACAACAGAGCCGGCCAGCGCGCGCTCAGCGGAGGCGACGCCACGAGCGAATGGATGCCAGCATCAGAGCCTGCGTCGACGCCCGATACGTGCCGCCGGTGAAGTACAGATAGACTCCCGGACGAACCTGTCGAATGGCGAACACGTCGTAGCGGTCGGCGCGCTGAGCGTTGCGGAAGACGCCGTTAGGCGTGCGCCACGCCTGAATCGATACTGGATCGCCCCCGATCATCTCGGTGCATTCGGAATAATCGAGCATCAGCTCCGCCTGAAACGGCCGGCGATACGCCGTCAGCCCAAGATCGCCGACGATCGTACCGACAATGATCGACTCTTCGTAATCGGGCGCCATGTCGAAGTGACGCGCTCCCGTTCCCTTCGAACGTTCTTCGAAGCGCGGCGGAAGCGTGATCGTGAACCCGCTCGTGTCCGCGATCACGGGCCAACCGTTGGCCGGCTGTGTGAGTGCCGGACATGCCGGGGCCGACGATGTCGGCACCGGACTCGGCGCAGTCGTTTGCTGCGGACGGCACGCCGCGGCACCGATCGCGAGCAAGGCAAGGATGCGTGTCCGCATCACGGGATAGCGATTCATGGCGCGACGGGACCTCTCGAGAATTGTGTCGGCGTGGCTGTACCTGCAGTCGAACCAGGCCTTGGAGCTGGAAGCGCAATGTGAGAGTCACGGGGAGTCTCAGTCCGGAGGGATGCGCGGCCCGGATCGGCGCGCATCATCCCGCGCCGATCGTCTTGGTGTAGCGAACCTCCGCGACGTCGACCGCGCCGAGCAGGCGATCGATCTTCACGCGACCGTCGCACCGCATCCCATGGCGCTCATAGAAACGCCGGGCAGCGGCGTTCCCCTCGATGACCCATAGTGTGATCGCCTCGGCGCCGGCCTCCGCGGCGGCATTCGTTGCCGCGTCCAGCAGCGCCGCGCCAAGGTTTTGGCCGCGCAGCTCGGGCGAGACGTGGAGATTGTGAACGGTCCAAACACGCCCCGGATCGAGGTCGTCGTCCACGGCGGGGCCGAACGACACGAAGGCGCGTAGTGCGTCCCCGGTGTCGTCCACCAGGAACCGCATGCCGTCGTCGAACCGGCGCGTGAACAGCTCGCGTCGCTCATCGAGGTCCTGAGCCACGAGGAGGTCGTCGGGGACGAACGGACGATACGCCGCACGCCAGCTCGCGATATGCAGGCGAGCGATCTCCTGGATGTCAGCGCGGCGTGCGGCGCGCACGAACGACGTGATCATGTCCAAACCACACTGTCGAAATGAGACAACGTTGCACGACGCAGAACCCTGCCAGACGGCGTTTCGCGGCGCAGTCCTCAGAAGAAAAAGAACGTCCCTCCACCTTCGCGCCCGAACCGCGGGTTCACGACGTTGTTGAACACCGAGCCGAACGTGTAGTTGACGCCGAGAAAGACAAAATACTGGTAATTGGTCGCCAGCTGGCGCTGCTGGGTCAGGATCTCCTGCTCGGTGGCACCGCGGCGCGACAAGTACAACTGATTGTGAACCGCCGAGTAGTTGCCGCCGAGGTTCAAGTTGAATCCCTTGAAGAGCCGCACATTCATGTTTCCGAACAGCGACGCGTAATTCTTGGTCGTCGCGTTGAGGTATTGCCCGCTCGAGAGACCCAGGTCCACCGAACCCCACGGCTGGTTTTGCGACAGCGTGAACGACAGGGTGTGCAGTGGCCGAGTCTCGTGGAACGTTCCGTAGATCGTTTCCTCCCGGTACTCGAACCCCTCGACGCCAACGGCGTACTGCATGGTGAGCATGCGGCGCGTCGACTCGGAGTACGGGAAGATGTCGAACTCGACCGCCGGCATGGCGTTGTAGCTGAACCGCTTGTTCTCGAACGTCGACGAGCCGACGGAGCTGCGCCAGCCGACGGCCCATCGAGTACCGATGCTCTTCACGGCGAGCTGGTTGAACGAGTACGACCGGCGGATGAAGGTGGACGTCGCCGAGTCGATCTTGAAATCGCTCTGGTTGTAGTTCTCGTTCGCCGAGAGCTGGATCTTCCATTGCTGTGTGGTACGGCTCGCGCCGAACCGGCCATTCAGCCGCATGAACTTGTTGTTCCGGTCGCCGTCAGCATTGCCGTTGAGCGACGTGGTGAAGACCCAGTAGTTCCACGGGTCGTGGCGCGTCTGCGTAACGACCGCGGCGCCGCCGGCGGGCTGCTTCACGGAGATCTCGATGCGCTCGGCCAGCGCGGACCGGGCGAGGAACCTCACGAGTCCCTGCGCGAGCATGCGTGTCACGCCGCGTCGGGTTTCATCAGGCGTGGCCGAGGCGCCGCCCACGTAATGCAGCGTATCGCCAATGCCGGCGAATGTGCGCTGGCCAAGAAACGCGAACGTGAACTCGGTGCCTCCACCGCCGGTGTTCTGAGTGGTCACGAGAATGTGCACGTCGGCCACGGCGCGGTCGCGCACCCAGTTCACGTAGGCGATCTCGGTGTGGATAAAGTCCTCGTCGCAGCGAAACCCGCAGTCCAGGAAGACGTCGATGGAGCTCGGTACCGCGGCCGGTTGCGACACGGCCTGTGCGGAGAGCGGCGAGGCGAGCGCCGCGAGAAGCGAGATCAAGTAGCGGTGCCGGTGGAACAGACGCACGTCGTCTCCAGGTGGGTGAACGGCCGATGGGGACAATTCGGCCCGACCACAACTTATGCCGTTCGCGCGTCAGATACCGCTTCGAGTCGCGGATGAACCCAGGCCGTTTGCCGGCTTCCAGTCTTCCGTCGCAACAACCCGTGTGCCGTTGTCCGAGAATACTGATGGCAAATCGCCTTTGTTGCCGGTTGGAGCGAAACGGCGATCGATAGCGAGAACGAGCAGGAGGACCGATGCAGGGCTGCCACGCACCCCAATTCGGCGGCGCTCGTCTCGCGGCGGCTGGCGGCGCCTCTCTTGCCCCGTCGCGGCGCGCACCCAACATTGAATTGCGGCTTGTCCTTTGCCGCACCTCCTTCCTCCCGCCGTTTGGTGACACCCACGCTGCGCGATCGACTGCAGGCCACGCTCGGCGACGCCTATGCGATCGAGCGCGAGCTTGACGGCGGCGGAATGTCCCAGGTCTTCGTTGCCGAAGAGCGATCGCTCGGCCGGCGCGTCGTGGTGAAGGTGCTCCCGCCAGACCTTTCGGCATCGATCTCCGCCGATCGCTTCCGCCGCGAGATCCAGGTCGCTGCCAGGCTCCAACACCCGCACATCGTGCCGGTCTTTGCCGCCTCCGAGACCGACGGCCTGCTCTATTACACGATGCCGTTCGTCGAGGGCGAATCCTTGCGGGCACGACTCGTCCGCGAGCCACGGCTGCCGATCGACGAGGTCGTGTCGGTACTTCGTGACGTCGGTGAAGCGTTGGCCTACGCGCATCGGTTTGGCGTCGTGCATCGCGACATCAAGCCCGAGAACGTGCTGCTGTCGGGCAACGTCGCCGTCGTTCTCGACTTCGGGATCGCGAAAGCGATCACGGCGGCGCGAACCGAGGGCGACGGCGCGTTGCACACACTCACGCGCGCCGGCATCTCGCTCGGCACGCCGGCATACATGGCGCCGGAACAGGCGGCCGCCGATCCGACCATCGACCAACGGGCGGACCTGTACGCGCTCGGCGTCGTGGCCTACGAGATGCTCGCGGGCACCCCGCCTTTCGATCGAAGCACCGTTCAGGCGCTGCTCACCGCGCACCTCACCGAAGCACCCGTCGAGGTGAGCGAGAAGCGACCTGACGCACCCCCAGCACTCGCCGCGCTCGTCATGCGGCTACTCGAGAAATCTCCCGACGCTCGCACCGGCTCGGCCGAAGAGCTGCTCGCGCAACTATCGGCGATTACGTCTGGTGCTCACGCGACGTCGGCGAAACACGCTGGTTGGGGGACACGCCGCATCGCGGTCGTTGCCGCGTTTGCCCTCCTGATCGTCGTGGTCGGACTTGCCTGGCCTCGCTGGTGGCGTTCCCGAGCACTGGCCGCCCGCGTCGACGACCGGCTCGTCGTGGTCGCGCCGTTTCGCGTGACCGTGTCCGATGGCTCGCTCGCGTACCTGCGCGAGGGTATGCTCGACTTGCTCGCGGCCAAGCTCACCGGCGAGGGTGGGCCGCGCGCGATCAATCCTCGATCCGTCCTCGTCGCGTGGGGCAAGCGATCGGGCTCAGGAAACGAGCTATCGGAGGACGACGGTCTGCGCCTCGCCGCGGGCCTCGGTGCCGGACGATTGCTGCTCGGCGAGATCGTCGGAACACCGACGCGCATCGTCATCAACGCCCGACTGCTTGCCGTTCCGAGCGGCAAGGCGCTCGTCCAGGAATCGGTCGAGGGACCGCCCGACAGCCTCGCCTCGCGCGTCGATGCGCTCGCAGCGCGATTGCTCTCGGTCAGCGCGGGCGAGCGCGAGCACCTCGGCTCGCTCACGAGCACGTCGCTGCCAGCGCTGCGCGAGTACCTCGACGGCAAGGCGCTGTTTCGGCATGGCCAGTATGGCGCGGCGCGTCAACACTTCGCGCGCGCGCTGGAACTCGACTCGACCTTCGCCCTCGCCAATCTCGGCATCTTCGAGGCGTCGTATTGGGAGATCACCCCCGACATCTGGGACGCGGCCCGCCGCGCCACCGCAGTCGCATCCCGGCTGAGCGAGCGCGATCGCGCCTTTCTTCGAGCCATGACCGGGCCGCGCTTCCCAGAAATGTCGACCGCTCAGGACTACATATCAGCGGGCGAGCACTTGGTCGACGCCGCGCCGGACGACCCCGAAGCGTGGGCGAACCTGGGCGATTGGCTCTTCCACTGCGGCAGTCTGGTCGGCGTCGCCGACTGGGAGACGCGCGCAATGGCCGCGTACACACGCGCACTTGCGCTCGACTCGACGTTCGTGCCCGCGCTCGGCCATTACGTGCTGCTCGCCGCGCATCGCGGCGATACGGCCATCGTCCGCAAGCACGGTGCTCTGTACGTCGCAACTGACTCCGCCGGCGAGACCGCCCAGGCGCTGCGATGGCGTCGAGCGCTGATGCTTCGAGACGAGCCGATGCTCGCCGACATTCGCGCTCGCTTCGCCGACAAAGAACGCCCGATCGACATCTTCAGCATGTGGTGGATCACCGATCTCGCGCTGCACGAGGCGGTCGGGCTCGATGACGGTGCGCGTGCTCTCACCGCGGCCGGTTCTGTCGTCGATCCTGTCTTGCGCGCGTTGAATGCGCTGACCGTGGCGAACTTTGCTCTCGAGCGCGGGCAGCCACGAGCGGCCCTCATGGCCTCGGAGACTGCGTCGGCCTATTCGCCGGACCCGAATCTCTACCTGCGCTGGCGGGTGCTCGGCGCACTCTACGGGTCCGGCGATTCGGTTGCCGCGCTCGATGCAGTCCGAATGCTCGAGCGGTTCGCCGACGCGCCCGTGGCGGCCGGCGAGGCGCGTACCGCGCAGAACGAAGACCGTTGCGTCGTCGAGCAGTGGCGAGTGCTTCATGGCGACAGTCGCCGCGCAACCGACGCCGTGGCGCGCATGCGCGCCGCGACCAATTCCACGAGCCCACTCAATGGGGCGCGCGTCGAGGTGCGCTGCGCGTATCTCCTCGACGCGCTCATCGCGTACGTCGAGCATCGCGCCGACGCGGCGCGGGCTACCGATCGCCTCGACTCGCTCATGCGCACCGGTCCCGACGCGGGAATGCTCGTCGGCCGGTTCGCGAAGGATCCGGGGAACCTCCTCGTCGCCTGGCTGCGCGAGCGGCAGGGCGATCTGGCCGGCGCGCTGACCGCCGCGGGCCGCGTCGGTTACGTCGGCTCGCCGGTGTTCCTGGCGTCACAGCTGCGCGAGCAGGGTCGCCTCGCCGTGCTCAGCGGCGATCGCGCCAGGGCGATCCGCGCCTGGACGCACTATCTGGTGATCCGCGGCGAAGCGGAACCGCCGGTGCAGCCGGAGGTCGATGCCGTGCGCCGCGCGCTGGCCGACGTGCAGAACGGACGGATGCCGGAAGCAGACGTGTCCGGGGCGCCGCTGACGATTCGCGGCCCGATTACGAAACGCTAACGCCCGAAGCGCACCTGGAGCTAGGCGAGGTTGACGCCTTCTCGCCGGAATCGTCTGGACTCTTCCTTCGCACTTCGACATCTTGAAGTGTCGAAGCTCCCCGCCCGACCGCGAGCTCAGCATTCGATCCGATCCCACCAACGACTCTTGTCCGCGGAGGGCTGATCATGCTCGCCAGAACATCCGTACGACTCGCGTTCACCACCGGAGCGCTGTGCGCGCGTGCACTCTGCGCGCAGGACGTCACCGCGAAGGCGCACGCACAGCAGGCGACCGGCCGAACATCCGTACAGCTGCCGCCGGTCGTGATCGAGAACGTTGCCGTCATCGCCATGGACGGCGCGTCCGAAAGCAACCGTGTGCGTCCTGGTATGACCGTCGTGATCGACAGCGGCCGTGTGCGCGCGGTCGGCCCCGCGCGCGACGTGAAGATTCCTGCCGGCGCGACGCGCATCGACGGCACTGGGCGCTATTTGATCCCGGGGCTGCGCGACATGCACATCCACATGAATGGCCAGAACGGCGACCGCTCGATGCGATGGCTGATCGCGTTCGGCGTCACCGGAGCGCGAGTGATGGCAGGCTCGCCGGCAGTCCTGCAATTCCGCGAGCGGATCAAGCGCGGCGAACAGCGCGGTCCTGACCTGTACGTGGCCGGCCCGATCCTCGAAGGCATCGCGCCAGCCGGCTTCGAGGAAGTGATCGCGATGGGCGGCAAGATCGTCGTCCATGACAGCGTGGAAGGCGCGCGCGTGGTGCGCGAGCAGGCGGCGGCTGGCTACGATTTCATCAAGATCTACAACAACCTCTCGGCGAGCGCGTACCACGGCATCGTCGTCGAGGCGAAGCGACTCGGGATACCTGTCGCGGGACACGTGCCATTGTCTGTCGGTCTCGGTGGCGCGCTGTCCGCCGGCCAGGTCTCGATCGAGCACCTGCGCGCGTACGAAGGGTGGCTCGCTCCTGCCGACGCGCCGCAACAGTCCGGGCCCGACTTGCGCTCGCGCATGCTGTTGTGGGAGTACGCCGACCTGTCGAAGATTCGCGCGGTCGCCGAGCGCACGCGCGACGCCGGCGTTTGGAACGTGCCGACGCTCGCGACGCGCTTGTTGTTCCAGTCCGATTCGGATGCCGCGGCATTCATTCGATCCGAAGGCGCTAGCGCCGAACAGGTCAGCCGCTTCTTCGCGCAGCGGCGCGCGATGCCGTTCATGAGCAACTTCACACAAGCGGACTTCGTGGCGGCCAAGGCAGGTTTCGGCGCGCAGGACTCGCTCGTTCGCGCGCTGGTCCGGGTCGGCGCTGGCGTGATGGCGGGCACGGACATGGGACCCTTCGGTCAATCATTGCACCGCGAGCTCGAGTTGCTGGTCGCTGCCGGGCTGACGCCA
>DATISA010000139.1:0-11749 GCA_035469245.1 Gemmatimonadaceae bacterium | reverse complement strand
CTGCGATGCGCGCTGCATGATGCGCCGATGGTCGCGCGCGCTCGTCCACGGCGCGCCGAACGCGAGCAGGCCCGGATGCGCGGGCGCCGTTTCCAGCCGCACGCCATAGTTGCCGGAGACGCGCGCGAGCTCGCCGCTCATGACGGTTTGCGGCGGCCCGGCCCACGGCTCGACGGGATCGGCGTACACTCCGGCGACCGCAGTCGTGGGATGCAGGTACAAGTTTCGTCCGAGCTGAGACAGGTCCAGACCAGAACGCTGGAGCAGCGCCGGGCTCTCGATGCCGCCCGCACAGACGACGACACGCGCCGCGCGCACCACGAGGTCGACATGCTGGCCCGACGCGGTGCGCACCCTGGCTTGAACGCCTGTCACTCGCCCGGTCGCGATCATCACTCGCTGAGCCCAGCAATCGGGCACGATCGCTGTGTTGCCGAACCGCTGCGCATCGCACAGATAGGTGACCGTGGTCGACTGCTTGCCACCGCGCCGGCAGCCGAACGTGCAGTAGCCGCATTGCGACGGATCGCAGTCACGGGCATTTCGCTCGATGCGCGCGTGATGGAATCCGAGTGCCGCGCAGCCTCGCTCGAGGCATGCGTTGTTTCCGTTCACGACGCTCTCGTCGGTCGACACGCTGATGCGCTCGGAGATGTCGTCCAGGGCCGCCGTGAACTCGTCCGAGCGGAACAACTCGGAGCCCGCTCGTTGGCTCCACTCGTCGCGAACGAAGTCCGGCGTGCGGAGCGACGTCTGCCAGTTCACCGCCGTGCCGCCGCCAATACATGCGCCGGCGAGAATCGAGATCGATGCGTCGCGCGTCGACGTCAGGCCGGCGCCGTGGTACAACCGCTGAATCCCCTCCAGCTCGCGCTGCGCGAAGTCTCCCGCCTGGTCCGCCGGCCCGGCCTCGAGCACGATCACCGACATCCCTCGGCCGGCGAGCTCCGCCGCGACCACTCCACCGCCCGCCCCAGAGCCGATGACGCATGCGTCGCACTCGAGCGTGGTTCTCTGCTCGATCCGTGTCAGCCGCAGCGGTTGCGGGCGCGCCGGTGGCAACGGCGACGGCGCGTAGCCGATGCTCGGCCAAAGCCGATTCGTCTCGCCGTCGTTGGTGACGCTGTAGAACAGGAAGCTCGTCAGCCGCTTGAGCGCCTGAAACCCGCTTCGAAGCTGCGGCAGGCGGCGTGTCGACATGGCGACGAACAGCCGCTCGCGGTCACTGCCGGACATGTCGACGATGCCGCGCGGCACTCCGCACAACAGCGCGCCGAACGTCCGCGCGTCCATCAATCTCAGCAGCTGGCGCATTTCGGCCCGCTCGGCGCCCGGGAGCAGGCCGATCGCACGCTCGGCGGCCTGTGGGACGTCGAGATCCGGCCCGCTCGCGCCGAACAGCACGGGGTCGTCCGCGCCGGCGGCCGGCAGCGACGGATGGAATGCGTCGCAGACGGCGCGCAGAACCCTGCGCTCTCGTTCGGTCAATGGCTCGGCGTTACTCATGGTTGCCTTCAACTTGCAGTGAATCCTGGAACTGAGCCAACCGATCCGAGGCCGAGGTGGACCATGGCATGGGGAGGGAGAGGGGGAGGGGGACGATCGCGGCAGGGTGAACGGGACGAGCACGCCGATGCCCGGACGGCCGCGCTGCTCGATCCGCTGCGCAAGGCCGCTCGGCCGCTCGAGTCGCCGCGCGATCTCGATCCGCTCGTCGACCGAATCGGAGACGCCCGGTTCGTGCTGCTCGGCGAAGCATCGCACGGAACCTCCGAGTTCTACACATGGCGGGCCGCGCTCTCCAAACGCTTGATCGAGGAGCGTGGCTTCTCGTTCATCGCCGTCGAGGGCGATTGGCCGGACTGCTATCGCGTGAACCGCTACGCCAAGCGACTGCCGTCATCGGGCGACAATGCCGAACAGGTACTGCACGCCTTTGAGCGTTGGCCGACGTGGATGTGGGCCAACCGCGAGGTAGTCGATCTCATCGAGTGGCTGCACGATCACAATCGCGGTCTCGCGCCCGAACAACAGGTCGGGTTCTACGGACTCGACGTCTACTCGCTCTGGGATTCGATGCGGTCGGTGACGGAGTACCTCGAGCGAATCGATCCGCGATTCGCCGCGTCGGCGAGACGTGCCTACAACTGCTTCGAGCCCTACGCCGAAGACGTGCAGGAGTACGCGCGCGCGACAGCCCTCGTCCCGACTTCGTGCGAGGACGAGGCCGTGTCGGTGCTGAGCGAGCTCCGTCGCAACGCGCCACAGTACCGCGAGGACGGACGCGAAGGCTACTTCAACGCCGAACAGAACGCGCTCGTCGCCAGGAACGCCGAACTGTATTACCGAACGATGGTGCACGGCGGGCCGACGTCGTGGAACGTTCGCGACAACCACATGGTCGAGACGCTCGACCGCTTGATGGAGCATCACGGTCCGGACGTGAGGGCGATCGTCTGGGAGCACAACACGCACATCGGCGACGCCCGGTTCACGGACATGGCGCGCGCCGGCATGGTCAACGTGGGCCAACTGGTGCGGGAGGCGCACGCGCGTGAAGGCGTGGTGCTGGTGGGGTTCGGCACGCATCGCGGCACCGTCATCGCCGCCGACGAGTGGGGCGCGCCGATGGAACGAATGCGTGTGCCATCGGCGCGCGTCGGCAGCTTCGAGGACGCGATGCACGATGCCGCGGTGGGCGATGCTTTGCTGCTGTTCGACGGCTCGGACGACGGCGGGGTCCGCGGACTCGACGCGCCGCTCGGGCATCGCGCGATCGGTGTCGTGTACGATCCGAGCTACGAGCGCTGGGGAAACTACGTCCCGACGATCCTGCCGCGGCGCTACGACGCCTTCGTGTACGTGGACGAGACGCGTGCCGTGGACCCGCTGCATATGCCTGTAAAGGTGGATGGCGAGGCCCCGGAGACATACCCGTCCGGGGTGTAGGGAGAGTGGCGGTCGGCTCGGCTGGCGGCTAACGGCGCTCGGTGTGGCTGACGGCTGTGAGCTGACGGCCCAAGCTGACAGCTATCGGCCGACAGCTTGAGCTGACAGCCGACGGCTCGGCTGTCAGCCGTCAGCCGTCAGCAACAGCCGTTAGCTGCCAGCGGAGCGCCAAGCCGAGCGCCGTTAGCCGCCAGCCGAGCCGAAACTCTACTCGTACAACTCATCCAGCCTCAAAGCCGCCAATTCCACGAGATACTCACCGATCCTCTCCACCGCCGCGCCCACATACGCCTTGCCTTTTTCCGCCGTCGACTTCGACGGGTCTCCAATGCCCGTGTCCGCCGTCACTTCCGTCCATCGCCGCGGTGCCCACGCCCATCCCTCGCGCACTCCCCGCAATCGCGACGGCCGTGCCCGTCCCGGGCCGGCACTGGCGAGCGGCCGCACGAGCTCGGGTGCGAGATGGAGCATCGCGCTCGTCTCGGCTTCGCCAGCGTGATCACCAGCCTCTTCCACGAATCGCGTCACGTCCACGCACGACCACCAGTTGATCATCGACAAGAAGACCCGCGTCGAGGGCTGCAGCTCGCGGATGATCTGTCGAAAGTCGTTTCCACCGTGGCCGTTCAGAATCAGCAGCTTGTGTATCCCCTGGCCGTCGAGCGATGACACCACATCGCGCAGCAGCGCGGCCTGGGTGCTCGGATTCAGGTTCACGCAGAGTTTGAGATCGAGCTGAGTGGTGTTCACCCCGAATGGAACGGTGGGTAGCACGACGACGCGCGCGCCGCGCGACCACGCGCGTTCCGCGGCGCGAATAGCGACCTGCTCGGCCTGCACGTTGTCCGTGCCGTACGGGAGATGGTAGTTGTGTGGTTCGGTCGCGCCCCACGGCAGGACGGCGGCGGCGTATGGTGTGGGGTCGACGGTGTGCCACGTCGACTCGGCGAGCACGTAGGGACGTTCAGTCATTCAGTTGCGTGAACGGGGGCGGGGGATCGGGATGGAGGTCGTGACCGTGACGGCGAAGCCGCTGGCGACACGGAATCGACGGCTCGACGCCGGCTCGCGATCCAATGATCGAGCGCCCACACGCCGCCGCCGGCGAACGCCAGGTAGAGCATCACGAAACAGAACAACACGACGTTATCGCCGCGATTGTTGATCGGGAAGAACGAGCGCTCGATGTGCACTTTGAAGTAGGCCACGGCCATCTCGCCGGAGGCGAGAAACGCCGCCGGCCGCGTGAACAGCCCGACGATGATCAGCAAGCCACCGATCGTTTCGAGCATTCCGGCCAGTCCGAGCAGCGAGATCGGGTGGTAGGGAATCGGCGTTGCGGCCGGCGGGAGATCGAAGACTTTCTGCAAGCCGTGCTCGAAGAACAGCGATCCGGTGACGATCCGCAGGACGCTCAGCGCGCGCGTCGCCCGTGGAGAGTTCGAGTCGTCGAAATACTTCACGCTCCAGCCTCACTTGAAATGGACGTCCAAAGCACGGCTCGCCGCATTGGGCATGCGCCGTGCGTCCCCTGGGTCGCACCTTCAACAAGGAGCGCGCCATGGCCGACGCCAACGAGAAACAGGGAAAGGAGCGCGCGGATCGTCCGGCCGACGATCAGCTCAGCGACGCCCGCTTCGACCCCAAGCACCAGAAGAACAACGAGTGGCTCAGGGATCAGGTTGGTGAGGACCACAACCTGAGTGGCTCGAGCACGTTCCACACGCTTCCGGATCAGCCCGAGGAAGGCGAGAATTCTGGCGGCGAGAGGAGCAGCACGGAAGATCGCGACGCCGGCACCCGCGACGCGCAGCGACGGCAGTCCAAGCGCTAAAGCTCGCTAGTCCGCGGCGAGCTCGACGGGCTCCTGCGCCGAGGCGGGCGAGTTGACCAGCACGAGCAACCCGCCGCCGATGGCGAGCACGTACAGCAGCACGCCCAGCCGCCAGAACGCGTGGCCGATCGACTGGTCGTAGGGTAGCCAGCCGAATCGCCCGAGCATGTACGCCCAATCGTGCTCGCCGCCGCCGACGAGCGGCAACTCCTGCGCGCGCGCGTCGCGCACGTAGACGGAGATGTTCCAGCAGTTCTGCGCGAGCCACCACACGACGCAAGACGCGGCATGACGGTCCTTTCGCCGGAGAAAATACCCGACGAAGAGACCCGGCATGATCAATTGGAAGAGCGTGCCGCCGAGGAACTGCATGAACTCGCCGAACGGCGCGAACACGAGATGACCCGTCTCGTGGATAGGCAGATCGACCGAATCCATGAGCGAGCCGCCGCCCGGGCGGAGAAGCAGACGGAAGCCGTAGAATGCCAATAGGGTCGTGAATCCCAGTCGCGCGGCACGGTTTGCGTCCATGCGTGTTCGACGGATGCCGCCGCTTCAAGGCAACCGCGCCGCTACTTCTCCGGACGCGCGACCCAGCGGTTGTTCGACCGATCGATGTCGGGAAACGCGTTATCGGGGTCGATCTCGATCGCCGTGACCGTCTCGGGATCGTCCAGCGTCAACGTGTAGCGGCGAGCGCCGGACAGCCACACGTCGACCGGAATCTCGCGCCGCTCGACGCGGCTGCCACGCGTGATGGCCAGTCGCACCGGCATCGGAGCAAGTCCGCGATCCTCGATCGTCACCGCGAGCTTGCCTCCAGTGGCCGCCACGGAGCCGATCGCCTGATCCAGCGTCCAGGTCTCGTACCACCACGTGCGCCAGAACCAGGACAGATCACGCCCGCTCATCGTGTTGAAGGTGTTGAAGAAATCGTACGGCGATGGATGCTTGTCCGCCCAACGCAGTCCGTACGTGCGATAGGCCGATGAGAAGCCGTCGTTGCCGAGCAGCGCGCGGAGCGCGCTCATGTTGGTCGACATCTTGTCGTACGAGGCGATTCCGTACGCCGGAGTGCCGGCGGGAAACTGATCGCCCGGACGCATGAGCGGCACTTCGCTGTCGGTGCGCGCGAGCGCGAGGTACGCGTCGCGTGAGATCCGTTCGCGGTCGTAGCCCTTGAAGTAGGCTTGCATTCCCTGCGCCTGGTTGAATCGCGTGAGTCCCTCGTCCTGCCAGGCGTAGCGTCGCTCGTCCGAGCCGACCTGCATCGGGAACCACATGTGCGCCGTCTCGTGCACCTGCACCGAGTAGAGCGAGAGCGTGTCGCGCGGCCCGCCGATGCAGGCGAGCATCGGGTACTCCATGCCGCTGCACGACACCGGGCCTTCCAGCGCCGTCATCTGCCGCCACGGGTACGGCCACAAATAACTCGACAGGAATTCGACGACGTTGCGCTCGTACTCGGCGGACTTGTCCCACGCCCAGCGCCGCGCTTCGGGACGGTAGAGCGTGTGGACGACCGTCGTGTCGGGCTTGTGATCGGCGTCGCGATCGCCGACGACAGCGGCTGTCGCGTCCCAGAGGAACTTCGACGACGTGCCCCAATCGAAGTCGCGTACGTTGTTGGCGCGAAAGCGCCAGGTGACGACGCCGTCGAAGCCGGTGTTCGTCGCCTTGTTCGGACCAGCGCCGCGATCCTGCTCACGCACGACGTGCACGACGTTGGCGCCGCGCCGTGCTTCGGCGAGTCGATCGCGTGTCTGGCGTGACAACACGTCGGCCGCGTTCGAGAGCTCGCCCGTTGCGCCGACGAGCCAACCTTGCGGGACCGTCAGACCCACTTCGTAGTCGGCGTAGCCCATGTAGAACTCGGCATTGCCGAGGTACGGATCGATCTGCCAGCCAGTGAGATCGTCGTAGACCGCGAGTTGCGGATACCAATACGCGATCATGAAGGCGTCCCCGGTGCTGCCTTCGCGCGGCGCGCCGTCGGGCGGCACCTGGAACGCCCACGCGATGTCGAGGTCGAGCGAGTCGCGCGGCGACAGCGCGCGTGGAAGCGACACGCGCATCAACGTGCCGTTCACCCAATAGCCTGCTCCCGTATCACGCTTGCTGAGCGCCTGTCCCCACGCCGCCACGCGCAGGATCTCCATGCCTCCCGTGACCGGCACTGACTCCACGCGCGCCGCGGTCGGCGCGAACAGATTCTGATTCAGGTAGATCCAGACCGCTCGCAGCGTGTCGGGCGATCGGTTGAAGTAGCGAACCGTCTCTCGCCCATTCACGAGACTCGTCGCCGGCACGAGCTCGGCGTCGATCCGATAGCGGGCGAACTGCTGCCAGTAGTTCGGGCCAGGCTCACCGGTCCGCGTGCGCGCGCCGCGTTCGACGGCGCGCGTGAAGGCACGCGTCTCGAAGACGGGGTAGGGAATCGGTCGCGACGGAGCGGCGGTGGGAGCTGGCGCGGGCGCCGCGCGATGGAATGGCCACCGTGCGCAGCCCGCCACGCTCCCGGCGAGAAGCACGACGACGGGTAGGATTCGCATCCAGCAATATCGCGCCCGGGCCGCGCGGAGTTCAAAGGGTCGTCGAAGCTCCGACTACACGGCCGGCTGCCGGCGTTGAATTCACAGAACGAGGCGCGAGCGTATCGAGGACCCGTCCCGCAGCACAGACGCGAATTGTTCGGCGGCGTCTTGCCACCCGACGCGTACTCGTACGGTCTGTGGTCGGGGACTCGAGAGAACCGTCCTCAGTCCGTTGCGCAGGCCTTCGGGAGTGGGCTCGCAATACGTCGCATCGGCGCCTCCCGCCTCGCGCAGCTCGGGAATGTCGGAGGTCAGTACCCGTGTGCCACATGCGCGCGCTTCCAGTACGGGGATGCCGAACCCTTCATACCTCGACGGAAGTACAAACGCCTCCGAAGCGGTGTACAGCGCCGGCAGATCCTCGTCCGGCACAAAACCCAGAGTACGGACACCATGCGCCTGGCCAGCCTGGATCCGACGCGCAACCGCAGAATCCTTCCAGCCAGTGCCTCCCACGAGCACCAGCTCGATGCCTCGCGGCAGATCCCCTGTCGCCCGCATGCTGATGAACACATCGATGAGCATTGCGATATTCTTGCGGGGTTCGAGCGTGGCCACCGCGAGGAGAAATGGCTGTGCAATCCCGTATCTCAGTCGGCATTCGCGCACTGCTTGCGTCGAGGCTGGCGCGAAGCACTCGTCCACGCTGGGAGGCACGACGACGTCCGCCGGGCGGCCAATGAGGTGCCGCAAACGGTCAGATGTCCCGTGCGAGACGGCGACGACATTGTCTGCCCGGCGAACGTCGGCGCTGAAGAAGAGTCGATGCGCGCAGAGCGTGACGATCGGCATCGTGTCGGGGACGAGCTTGTGATTCAGATCGTGGACGGTTGAGACCGTGCGAACCCGCTTCGGCAGTCGTGGCAACAGGGTCCCCGTCCCCCAGAAGACCTCCAGATCGTCGTGTCGGCACAATGCGCCGCAGCGGAATTTCAACCATGCCACATTCTTCACGAGATGCCCGAGCGGATCGACTCGCGAAATCCAGCGCTCCGACGCGGTGGGTAGCGTCACCGCCGACTGGCTGTAGACGAAAAAAACCGCTTCCGGCAGCGCCGTGTCCAGAGCCCTGCACAGTTCGTACACATAGCGCGCCACTCCGGCTCTTCTGCCCTGCAACGCGCGGCCATCGATGCCCACCCTCATCGAATGTGCCTCATGCTACGTGCGCACTGGTTTTCGGGCGATCCCGATAATGTTCGCCGTGTAGATTGCGCCGCCGAGCATGCTGCCGTGGGCCAACCGTACGAACAGATGCACAGCCGGACGCAGCACACTCTTCCACATCAGTCTCTTCGCGAGGCTCCGCACATCGTGCGAGTGCTCGAGCGCCTCGAGATACTCGACGGGCTCCAGACCGGCATGGAGGAAGAACTGCCGTAAGCTTTGCGCGGTGAACGCCCGCACGTGCGTCAGATCGCCATAGGCGAACGGATTGAGCGGCGACATCCCGTTCGGGGTCTGCACGATCAGCATGCCCCCAGGCTTGAGTGCCGCGCGCATCTTGCTTCCCAGATCCAGTAATGCGGCGAGCGGCAGATGCTCGAGCACGTCCATCACCAGAATGACGTCGAAGGTGTCATCCTTGCCCTGGAGCCACTGCAATCCGTCCGCGCATTCCACTTGCGTCAGCCCAAGGCGCTGCCGTGCGAAGGCCACCTGTTCTCGGCTGAGGTCCACACCGTGGCAATTCGAGTATCCGAGCTGTCGCAAGACGACGAGGTTCTTACCGTACCCGCAGCCGAAGTCCAGTATCGCGGCGTCACGCTCGCGTGGCAGATAGCGCCGAAAATGCTCGGTGAAGTAGCCAAAGGTCCACGCAATGGTGCGCTCCACATCGACGCCGACCAATGACGAAGTGGACGCGTAACGGTCGTACAGGTCGACCGGTGTCTGCGTAGGCTGTTGTGATGAATGCAGGGTCAACTCCACGTCGCGGTCCGGGCCGCAGCGTTGAGCCACGGTTTGCAGAACAGAAACACCACCCATCCGTCAGGGATGCCGCCAAGCCCGCGGTTCAATCGCCTACCCCAAGGCGAGCTTGCGCCTCCCGCGATCGACCGATGAGCAACCAGCCGGCGGCGGAGAACAGAGCCAGTCCGGTCAGCAGCACGGATGCCTTCAGCAATACGCTCGCATCCACCGTGCTGACTCCAAAAAACGCCAGCGCCACGACCGACGCAGCCAGCAGCTGCCGGTGACATCGAGCACAATCCGGATTGAGCCGCTCGGCCATCCAGAATAGAGCAACTGCATCGGCGCCGACGCGTGTCACCCACGCAATGGCTGCGCCGGTCACGCCGTAGCGCGTAATGAGCCACCACGCCCCGATAACGTAGAACGGCATCTCTGCCAGGTGCAGTTTCGCGGTGAGATCGGGACGTCCCGCGCCTTGCACGAGAGCAAACGGTATGTGAGCCAGACTGAAAATGAAGATCCCGACGGCCAGCAACCGCAACACTGCCGCGCTGTGATTCGCAAAATCAGCACCGAGCCAGAGGCTGAGAATTTCGCGGGAAAAGCCGATGAGCACCGCGGCGATGACCAACAGCGGCGCGAAAGTGCTGAAGACGCCTCGCTCATAGAGCCACACTGTGCGAGAGCGATCCTGCGCGAAGCTCGACGAAAAAGCGGGGAACAACACCCCACTCACGGCCCACGCGATGATCAGCAGTTTCGTGACCATCTCCAGCGGCGTTGCGTAATAGGCGACGGCCGACACCGAGATCAGAGCGCCAATCATGAATCGATCCAGATAAACCATGATCGGACTGATCACGTTACTCACCGTCATCCAGCCTCCGAAACTCAACAGCGGCCGGACTGCTGAACGTTCCCAGCGGACGTGTGATCGCATCGATGGCGTCGTGTGGAGGCAGAGCACGAGATGCGCGACCCACGCCACTGTGCGGCCAGCTACCAGCACGGCGACGATGACGACGAGGCTGTTCGAGAATGCCAGGGCGAAAGCCGGGCCCGCGAAGCTGAAGATGCCGGTGGGCACTCGGACGTAGCTCAACAGCGCGAAACGTTGCTGCGCTTCGATGACGCCCCGCAAACTGGTCGTGCTGATGACGATCGGGATCGAAAGGTCCAGCAGGTAGAACACTGTCCGCGTTTCGGCCTGCAGGTGTGCCGGGATCTTCAACACCGATGTCACCAGGGCCGGCGTGCACAGCGCGAGCAGGCCGGCACCGGCAAGTCCGAGAAACAGCATGAGGACGAGCCCGGTCCAAACGAGTCCCGGTATTGCGGTCTCGTCGGGTGTGCCGAGCTTTTCGGCGACGAGCTTCGTCAGCGCTCGCCCAAGCCCAAAGTCGAACAGGCCGAAGTAACCCGTGACCATCCAGGCGAGGGTGAGCACGCCAAAGCGGTCAACTCCCAAGCCGTGGATCAGCCGCGGAATGCAGAAGAGTGCCGCGACCATCGGAGCCGCCTGCCCGAAAAAATTCCAGGCGGCGTTGCTCGCTAGCAGGCGCGTGGAGAAGAGGGCACTCCGACCCAGGCTCTCCTCAGCCTGCCTCGTTGAGATCGATTCCGCCACGGCTGCTATCTAGCCTCTCCGAGAGCTGGGTTCTGGCCACCGCCGGACATGCGGGAGAGGCCGGTACAGCGCTCGCCTCCGCAAGGATCATTCTTCGATCGGGCGACCGTCGATGGGACGAAATGGCCGCCTGCGCGGTATGCGTGCGCCGGGCCGGTCTCTCCTCGTCGCGCGAACCGAGCGATGCTCTCGCCAACATTGCGAACAGTCCCGCGACACGGCCCGTATATTCGGCAAGCTGCCTCAACGCTGCCGAGGGGAGAACGAATGCGACAATTGTCCGTCAATCGATTCGCGCTTGTGTGCGCGATCCCGCTGCTGCTATCGGTACCCGCGCTCGCACAGCAGAATGGCCGGCCGAGCCCAGCGGGATCCTCGACCCGGTCCGACCCGGGCGCGAAGAAAGTCCTCGGCCTCGCCGACATCGGTCGCTGGAAGCGGATCAACAACGCCGATCTCTCACCCGACGGCGCCTGGATGACGTACGTGTACGCGCCCAACGACGGCGACGACACGCTGTTCGTGCGCCAACTCTCGGGCAGCACTGTTCACACGATTCCCGGCGGCTCGGCGCCGCAGTTCTCCGGCGATTCGCGCTTCGTCGGCTACTTCGTGAGCCCGCCGGAAGGACGTGGCGGCCGAACAGGGCGCGGCGGTGCCGGAGGCGGTCGCGGTCGCGGAGGACAGGCCGAAGGCGCCACACCGGCCGGGCCGTCGCGCCGATTCGAACTGCTCGACCTCTCGACTGGCGCCAAGTATCAGGTGCCGGACGGCGCCACGTTCAAATTCTCGAAAGGCTCCAGGTTCGTCGCCGTTCGCACCAACAAG
>DATISA010000138.1:0-12246 GCA_035469245.1 Gemmatimonadaceae bacterium | reverse complement strand
GCCCTGGAGAGGTGTTCTCATTGGTTTGGCGGCCTCATTCGTTCTGTCGGTGGGGATCAGTCGCGTGTATCTGGGCGCGCACTACCCGAGCGATGTCTTGGGCGGGTTCGCGTTCGGCGTCGCCTGGCTGGCGGTCTGCATTGGCGTGTCGGGCATCGCGTTGCACCGCCGAGGCCGATCGCTGAGGTCTCTTGATGTGGCGAAGCCAGCGGACCGGGCATGAGCGCGGTATCATCCTCCGGTACACCCCTGCTCGCCAAGCTCCAGAATTCACGAACCCCCCCGCTAGAGGTCATGCGCATTCGCGTCTCCATACTCGTGGTGTGCATGCTGGGAGCCGTACACGCTCCGCCCGTGCGCGCGCAGGCGCCGCTCACCCGCGCCCAGGCGCTGGAGTCCGCCGTCTCGCGCGGGGCGCGCCTGGCTGTCGCGCGCGCCGACACAGCCGTTGCCGGTGCCCAGCTCCTCGTCGCCCGCGCGCGGCCCAACCCGTCGCTCAGCGCGAGCTACAGCAAGTCTGTTCCGAACTATCACGTCATCGCCGACATCCCGCTCGACCTGCCGATGCTCAGGCAGCTTCGAGTGCGTGCCGCGCGGCTCGGGCTCGAGGCGGCCAACCTTCGGTACACACTCGCGCGCGCGCTCATCGCGCTCGATGCCGACACTACCTACACGCAAGCGGTCGCGGCGCGCGAGCGGCTGGCCCTGTCGCGGCGAAACGCCCTCGACTCCGACAGCCTGCTGCACATGGTCGAGCGCCGTCGCGACGCAGGGGACGCAAGCGACATGGACGTCGAGCTCGCGCGCGTGAACGCCGGCCAGCAGGCAAACGTCGCCGCCGCGGACTCACTGACGCTCGTCTCGGCGCTGCTCGATCTGCAGGCGGTGCTCGGCGTACCGAGCGATACGCTGGAGATCGCGGCGGTCGATTCACTCGGCACGCCCGCGCCGCTCCTCGTACCGGTGATGGGCCCTGCAGGACGAGCGCCGCTCGGGGGCCTCACATTGCATGAGGCGGCGGCCAGTCTCTCGCTCGAGTCGGCGACCTTTTCCGCGCGGCTGCAACATCGCTCGCTCTGGTCGACGCCAGGCATCTCGCTCGGGTTCGAGCAGCGCGATCCCGATCAGCACGGGCTGCTGCCGACATTCGGGCTCGGCATCGGGCTGCCGCTATTCGACCGGAACCGAGGCGGCATCGCACAGGCGGAGGCGGAGCGGGCGCGCGCGCAGGCGGAGCTTGCCCTGGCGCAAGTGGAGTCGCGCAACCAGCTCGCGCATGCCACGCGGCTGCGAGCGAACGCCATGGCGCGCGTCGATCGCGACCGCGCGCTCGTGACGAGCGCCGACCGTGTCGCAGCCATGTCACTGACGGCGTATCGCGAGGGCGCATCGGCGCTCGCCAACGTGCTCGAGGCCCAGCGCAGCGCGCGCGACGTCCGTGCGCAGTACATCAACGATCTGAGCGCAGTCTGGATCGCGACCGCGGAGCTCCGCGTGCTCGCGCTCACTCCTTCCATCAGTTCTGCTCAATGAGAAATCTGAAAGGAGCGCCTGCACGCGTGACTGCGGGCGCCGTGCTTGTGCTCATCGTCGGCGTCGGATGCGGCCGCAAAGAAGCGGCCGATGAGGACAGCGAGGCCAAGGCCGTCGTGAACGCGCAGACGACGATCGTCCAGGCGCAGGCGTTCACGGAGACGGTCGGCGCCATTGGAACCGTGGTCGTGCGCGCGGGACACGAGGCGACTCTGAGCGCGCCGGCCGCGGGACGGGTCGGCCAGGTGTTCGTCACCACGGGAGAGCACGTGACGCGCGGCCGGACTCTGGTCGAGCTGGATCAGGCGCCGTTCCGCGCGGCGCTCGCGAGCGCCGAGGCGGCATTGTCGGCCGCGGAGCGCGCCAACGAGCGCCAGCAGCGGCTGGCGCAGGAAGGGATTGTGCCGCGCAAGGACGCGGAGCAGGCCGCGGCGGAGCTGGCCCGCGCTCGATCCGACGCCGAGGCGGCGCGTCGCGCGCAAGAGTTGTCGGTATTGCGCGCGCCGATCAGCGGCGTGGTCACGCGTATGTCGGCGACGATCGGCGCGTCGGTCGATCCAGCCCAGCCGCTGGTCGAGATCGCCGATCCATCGGCGCTCGATGTGCTGCTCGGCGTCACGCCAACCGACGCGGCGCGCATCCGCCCCGGCGCCAAAGTGGCGCTGAGCGCTGGCCAGAGCGCGAGCGGCGAGCCACTCGGCGTGGGCAGCGTCATCGATATCTCCGGCACCGTGGACACCTCGACGCGAAGCGTCGCCGTGCGCGTCCGAGCGCCGACGACACGGCGTCCGCTCCGGATTGGTGAGACTGTCTTCGGCCAGATCGGGACGGGTACCCGCGCGGCGGCGATCGTGATTCCCGCGGACGCGCTCGTGCCCGAGGGCGACGAGTTCAAGGTGTTCGTGGTCGACGCACAATCCATCGCCCACGAGCGGGACGTCAAAGTCGGCGGGCGAAGCGCCGCCGGCGTCGAGATTGTCGAAGGGCTGAAACCTGGCGAGCGGATCGTGACCTACGGGGCGTACGGCGTATCGGACAGCGCCAGGATCGCGCCGGCCGCGCCGGCGGCAGGACCGCCCACGGCCGCGCCTTCGCAGCCCAAAAAGCCGGCGACGCCCTGATGGCGAAACGATCGCTCTTTGCCGTGCTCGCGGAGCAGCGGCGATTCGTCTATCTCACGATCGCAGTACTGAGCGGGGCGGGGATCTGGGCGGCGTTCTCACTGCCGTCTGCGATCTATCCCGAGCTGACGTTCTCGCGGATCACGGTCGTGGCGGAGGGCAGTGCGCTCGGCGCGCGGCAGGTGATGTTCAGCATCACGCGGCCGATCGAGGAAGCGGTGAGCGTCGTGCCGGGCGTGACGCGCGTGCAGTCGCGGTCGATTCGCGGCGGGAGCGAGACGAACGTCACGTTCGCGCCCAAGACCGACATGATCTACGTGCTCCAGCAGGTACAGGCGCGCGTGAATCAGGTGCGCGGCTCACTGCCGGCGGGCCTCGACATCGAGGTCGAGCGTCTCACTCCGTCGCTCTTTCCAATTGTCTCATACAACGTGGAGGGCGGCGATCCGGCGACATTGTACGATGTAGCCCGCTATCAGATTCGTCCGTTGATCTCGCGCGTGCCGGGTGTGGGGCGCGTCGACGTGATGGGCAGCGACGTGCGGGAGATCGAGGTCGTCGCCGATCCAGCCAAGCTCGCGCAGCAGCAGATGACCTACGCGGACCTCGCCGCGGCGATTCAGTCGGCCACCGACGTCACGGCGGTGGGGCGGCTCCCGGAGGACTACCGCCAGTACCTGATCGTGACGACGACCGAAGCGCACACGGCGCAGGACATCGCCAACATCGTAGTGGGACACGGCTTCCGTGTCGGCGACCTGGCCACGGTGACAGCGGGGACCGAGGACCACGTCCGCATCATCGAAGGCGACGGTCGCCCGGCCGCGCTCATCAACATCACTCGGCAGATCGGCGGCAACACGCTCCAGATCGTCGACAGTGTCGCGAGCATCGCGGCCGCGATCCGGCCCAGCCTTCCACCGGGCGTCACGCTTCGGCCCGTCTACGATCAGGCGGCCCTCGTGCGGGAGGCCGTGTCGTCGGTGCGCGACGCGATGATCGTCGGCGCGGTGCTCGCGGTCATCGTGCTGCTCCTCTTCCTGCGGCACGGGCGAGTCACGGCCATCAGCGCGGCGTCGATCCCGATCACGATGACGATCACCGTGTTCGTCATGTCGCTCATCGGCCAGACCTTCAACTTGATGACGCTGGGTGCAATGGCGATCGCGATCGGCCTCGTGATCGACGACGCGGTTGTAATCACCGAGAACATCGTGCGGCACGCGCACCTGAATGCCGACCGTCAGCTCGCGATCCGCGACGCGGTGCAGGAGCTCATCTGGCCGGTCACGACGTCGACCATCACGACCGTCGTGGTGTTCCTGCCACTCGGACTTCTCACGGGCGTTGAAGGGCAGTTCTTTCACGCGCTCTCCATCACGCTCACGATCGCCGTGCTCGTGTCGTTGGCCGTAGCCCTCACGATCATTCCGCTGTTGAGCGAGCAGTTTCTCACGGCGCGCGACGTGGAGAGCGAACTGGCTGCAGGCGCTGCTGAGCGAAAGCCAGGCCCTCTCGCGCGGGTCGGCGCGGCGATCGACTCGCTGTCCGACCGGTACGAGCAGGCGCTGGGCGGTGCGCTGCGGCACGCGCGGTGGATCGTCCCGGTGGCGATCGTCCTCGTAGCGGCGGGCGTGCTGGTCCAGCGCTTCGTGCCAACGGGCTTCCTGCCGGAGATCGACGAAGGGGCGTTCGTGCTCGACTACTGGAGTCCCGGCGGCACCGCGCTCGCCGAGACCGACCGCCAGTTGCACATCATCGAACGAATTCTCGGATCCACGCCTGAGATCGTGGCGACGTCACGCCGCACGGGAGCCGAACTGGGTCTCTTTGCCACGCTGCAGAATCGCGGAGACATCAACGCGCGGCTCACGCCGGCGAGTCAGAGAAACCGGTCGACCTTCGAGGTGATCGACGACGTGCGCGGGAAGATCCAGGCAGCGGTGCCGCGTATGCGCATCGAGTTCGTGCAGATCTTGTCGGACGTCATCAACGATCTCGCGGGCAATGCGCATCCGGTCGAGATCAAGATGTTCGGTCCGGACCTGAACGCGCTCGAGACGTACGCACGGAAGCTCGAACCGAAGATCTCGAAGATCGACGGCATCGAGGACTACTTCAACGGCGTCGCGGAACCGAGCGCGGAAATGGACATGGTGATCAACCAGGCCGAGGCGAACCGCATCGCGCTGACTCCCGCGCAGGTGGCCGACGAAGCGAGCGGCGCCCTGCTCGGCGAACCGGCGGGCGAAGTTCGCCTCGAAGACCGCGCGATCGGCGTCCGCGTGCGCGCGCCGGACTCGGTGCGGTTCAATCCGCGGCTGTTGTCGTCGATCCCCATCCTCTCGCCGCAGACCAAGTCTGCCGTCCCACTCGGCACGCTCGCCACATTCCATCCGGTCGAGACTCGCGCCGAGCTGCTGCGGGAGAACCAACAACAGATGATCATGGCGACCTCGGACCTCGCCGACCGCTCGCTCGGTGCGGTGATGAAGGACGTGAAAGCAGCGCTCGCCGAGACGCCTCCGCCACCTGGAATCCGCCTCGAGCTGGGCGGACACTACGCGGGGCAGCAGCAGGCGTTTCGCGCGCTGTTGCTGGTACTGGCACTCGCCGCCGCGAGCGTGATCGCCGTAATGGTGATCCAGTTCGAGTCGTTCATCGAACCGCTCGTCATCCTCCTCGCCGCCCCGCTCTCGTTCGTTGGCGCCATGGGATTACTGCTCATCACCAACACGCCGCTCAACGTGTCGTCGTTCATGGGGCTGATCCTGCTCGTGGGCCTCATCGTAAAGAACGGAATCATCCTCCTCGACCTGGCGCGCCGTCTGATGCGGGACGAGGGAACGCCGCTCGAGGGAGCGCTGCGCGAAGCGGCGAGGATCCGCCTGCGGCCGATCCTCATGACGACGCTGTGCACTCTGTTCGGATTGCTGCCGTTGGCGCTCGGGATCGGATCGGGGAGCGATATGCAACGGCCGCTGGCGCTGGCGGTGATAGGCGGATTGGCGTTGTCGACGCCGATTACGCTGTTCGTGGTGCCGACGTTGCTCGTGGCGATTCGTGGACGAGAGGGGAGGAAGGCTGGGGCTGTCTCGGGGGGGAGTGGGGTGCGCCGGTCAGGGAGTGCTTAGGCGGTGAGAGGGTGAGTGCGGGAGGCACTTGAACGGCGAACTGAAAGGGCATAGGCGGTGAGATGGTGAGTGCGGGAGAGGCGAGACACGGGCCGAGGTGGCATCCGCGCGCCGCGGACTGCGGAGGGAGATGAGATGGGCTGAGTGGGGATGAAAGGCTGATAAGAGATGCTGAGGGCGGAGCTACTTTCGGCGCATGCAGGATTTCCGCCGCCTCCAGGTTTGGACTCGAGCAAACGCTCACACGATCGCCGTACGCCGGGCGACCAGTCGGTTCCCACGCCGTGGCTTCGCCGAGTTGAAGGATCAAATCCACCGGTCGGCCGAGTCCATCGTCAACAACATTGTCGAGGGCTGCGGCGCGGCCACGGATCCGGAATTCGCGCGGTTCCTGTCGATGAGCATCAAATCGGCCATCGAGCTCGAGGGCCAGCTCGAGATGGCTCGGGGCTACGAGATCCTCGCCGATGCCGTGTGGCGGCAACTGGCTGGAGAAACCGTCGAGATCCGCCGAATGCTCTTCGGTCTCCGCAAGTCAGTCCTGAACCGACCTCCGCGGAAGCAGCGTGATCCCATCCCTCAGAGCGTGGACCGCAGCGAAATCCGGGATGATGCTTCCCAGGGGTGAAAATCAATGCCGCAGTTCCCGGCGCACCAATGCCACCTCGGCCCGTCTCTCGCCTCTCCCGCACTCACCATCTCACCGCCTATGCCCTTTCAGTTCGCCGTTCAAGTGCCTCCCGCACTCACCATCTCACCGCCTATGCCCTCCCTGACCGGCGCACCGCACTCACCGCCGAGACAGTCCTAGCCGTCCGCCCTTTCCCGCCTGCGCTACCTCTATCCCCGACACACACGTCGCCAGCCACACCATCCCCGCCGCGATTCCCGCGCTCGCGTCGCTGAGGTAGTGCTGTCCGAGATACAACCGGCTGATCGTGATTCCCGCGATCATCACGATCGCCAGCGTCACCACGACGACCCGTCCCGCCGCGCGGCGAAACGCGGTCGACACGAGGTAGGCCAGCATCCCGAATCCGAGCACGACTCCGAGCGCATGTCCACTCGCCAGCCCAGTGCCCCAATCGATCAGCACGACGTCGGCGAACGGCAGCTCGGACCGGCGCACCACGAACCGCAGCGTCGCATCGAGCACCGAGCCGCCGATGAATGCGGCGCACCACGCCGCGAGTTCCATCCCACAGCGGCGAATGGCGTAGACGGCCGCACCGGCGAAAAGCAGCAGCGTCATCGCGCCGCGGCCGCCAAGACTGCTCATCACCGCGAACAGGCGCAGCGCCGACGCCGCGGCTGAAGCCTGGAGGCGTGCGGCGAGTGTGACGTCGAAGCGCGTGAGCGGCGAGCTGTCGACGAGGCCTTCCGTGATCGTCGCGAAGATGCCGATCACGGCGAGACTCACGAGGAATCCGACCGCGAGGTGCAGGGCGAGATACTCGCCGGTAGCGAAACGCGGCCCGGTGACACGCCGCACGATCGGATGCCGCGCACCCAGGTCGGTGATTCGCTGCGACGCCGTGACGCGACCCCAACTTTCGTCGATCGACGCTGCCACCTGGGTTCGATTCCGCTCGAACCATCTCCACAGCAGGACCACGCCCGCAACGACGGCAACGAGGACCGCGAGCACCAGGCTGACGCGGCCGATGTAGTGCACGAGCTTGGGCAGGTTGTGCCCGAACTCGTAGCCGAGCAGGCTGAACGTGAGCACCCACACGGCGCCGCCCGCGGCGTTGTACAGCGCGAACGTGTGGCCGGGCATCTCGGATACTCCGGCGAAGATGCCGACGAAGCTCCGCAGAAACGCCACGAAGCGGCCGAGCAGCACGGTCTTGGCGCCGTGTTGCACGAAGAAGCGGTGCGTGCGATCGAGCTTGGCGTCGTTGAGACGGAACAAGCGGCCATACCGCGCGACGACCCGCGTTCCACCGCGCAGCCCGATCCAGTAGCCCGCGTGCCCGCCAGCGATCGTGCCGATGGCGCCTGCGATCGCTACTCCGACAATGGACAGTGTCCCGCGACCGGCGAGCGCGGCCGCGGTGACCAGCGCCGTCTCGCCCGGGATGGGTAGTCCCATCCCCTCGACGAGCAGAAACACGGCGACCAGCACGTAGCCGTAGTGGGCGACCCACTGGCTGACGATGTCCAGCATCAGGCAAGCGCGAATTCGGGCGGGAAAACGGGGCGGTGCAGTGGAAGGCGAAAGCTCGACGGATCGCACCCACCCCACAAGCGGCCTACCGTCTCGCACACGGCTGTACGAAGCTTAGACCACCTATTCCTGACGATCGATGCTCGACATTCTGAATCTCGACAGCCTCGAGGCGCGCGCCCGCGATCGCCTCGACCCAATGCTCTACGACTACATCGCCGGCGGCTCGGGCGACGAGTGGACACTGAACGAGAGCAGGGCCGCCTGGTCGCGTTTTCAACTTCTCCCGCGCATGCTCCGCGGCGTCAGCGACCGCTCGCTGGCCACGACCGTGCTAGGCCAGCCGATCTCGCTCCCGGTGCTCGTGCCGCCAATGGGCTTTCAGGGACTCTGTCACCCCGAAGCCGAGCAAGCGACGGCGCGCGGGACCGCGGCCGAGGGCACCATCTTCTGCGCGAGTACGGTATCGAACGAAAGCCTGGAATCGATCGCGCAATCGTGCGACGGGCCGCGCTGGTTCCAGCTGTACGTCTACCGCGACAAGTCGATTACACGCGATCTCGTCGACCGCGCGGTGGCGGCGGGATATTCAGCGCTCTGCCTCACCGTCGATACGCCGCTCGCCGGCGCGCGCGAACGCGACCGCCGGAACTCGTTGCGCATGCCGACCCATCTCGCGCTCGGCAACTTTCCCGTGGAGCACACGGCGGAGCATCACCACGGCCGCGGCGCCGGATCGTCGCTCGCGCAGTACATCGCCGCGTGGTGGGACCCCGGACTCACCTGGGACGACGTGTCCTGGCTCCGCTCGGTCTCGCCCGTACCGGTGGTCGTGAAGGGCGTCCTCGCGCCCGACGATGCGGTGTTGGCGATCGAGCACGGCGCATCGGCCGTGATCGTGTCCAACCACGGCGGGCGTCAACTGGACACGGCGCCCGCCCCGGCCACGATGCTCCGCGCCGTTGCTGACGCCGTCGGCGGTCGCGCCGAAGTCCTGGTCGATGGCGGGATTCGTCGCGGCACCGACGTAATCAAGGCGCTCGCGCTCGGAGCGCGCGCGGTGCTCGTCGGTCGGCCCGTGCTGTGGGGGCTCACGCTCGACGGCGCGGACGGGGTGCGCGCGGTGATCCAGCATTTGAGGCTCGAGATTGATTTGGCGATGGCGCTGGCGGGGTGTCGGACGGTTGATGACATCGGGCGGGAGTTCGTGCTTCAGCCGTGAGGTGACGATGACGGCGGGAAACGGCGCTACGGAGCGCGACCCAGCGGGATCACTGCGCCGGCCAGGGAGTGCATAGGCCTGAGACCTCGAGTGCGGGAGCTATGAGAGACGGGCCGAGGTAGCTGACTCGCGCCGCGGACTGCGAACGACCTGCCGCAGTTTGCCGTTCGCAGTCCGCGGCGCGCAGGAGCCACCTCGGCCCGTGTCTCGAGTCTCCCGCACTCACCATCTCACCGCCTAAGCACTCCCTGACCGGCGCGACACATCAACCCCCACGACACACTCAGCCGTTCGCCGTTTCTACCCGACCGCTTTCCTCGCCGCTCTCCGCGTCTTCGCCGCCTGTCTCCTGATCCAGCCTCGAGCGATCGGCGGCGTCTCCGTCACCATCGCCGCATCCAGCCGATCCTGGTGCGCCGCGAGCAGGTCGCTGCGTGAGATGATCCCGACGACCTGACGCGGTGCGTCACGCGTTACCACCGGCAGGCGGCCGACCCGCTCGCGCACCATGTGGTCCGCGGCCTCGCGCAGGGTGTTCTCCTCGAACACCACCGCCGGCGGACGCGTGAGGAGCTCGCGGATGATGGTCCGTTCGTCGATCGTCGGCTCGAGCAGGTTCCGCCGCGTGAGCACGCCGAGCAGCGTGCCGTCGCCGGCGACGATGGGGAAGCCCTGGTGCGTCGTGTCGCGGCCTCGCGTCAGGAACCAGGCGCGTACCTCGCCGACCGTTTTGCCCGCCTCGAGTATCACCACGTCACGCGACGCCGCGTCGCGCACGAGCACCCGATCCAGAAAGTCCGCGGTGTACTCCGTCCGAACCTGTGTCCCGCGGCGCACCAGCTTCTCGGTCATGATCGAGCTCCGCTGCAGCAGCAGCGCGACGAGATACGCGGCGCTGCATCCTGCAAGGAGCGGAAGAAGACCCATCGGCTGCCGCGTCGTCTCGAACGCAAACACCACCGAGGCGAGCAGCGCGTGTGAGGCGCCGGCAAAGATCGCCGCCATCCCGACGAGTGCCGCCACGTGCGTGTCGACGCCCAGGCCCGGTGCAATGGACACCGTCAGGCTGCCGAGCAGCGCACCCAGTCCGCCGCCGATCGTGAACAACGGGGCCAGCGTTCCGCCCGAGGTGCCGCTCCCCAGGTACACGGACCACGAGACGAACTTGAGGACGACGAGCATGAGCAGCGCGCTGCCAATCAGATCGCCGCTCAGGATATGGTCGATGTTGACGTAGCCCACGCCGAGCGTTCGTTCGTCCGCGAGTCCAATCACGCCGACGACGATGGCGCCGAGCACCGGCCACCACATCCAGTGAATCGGCAGCTCGTCGTACGCGTCTTCGATGCGATAGACGACACGCGTCGTGAACGCGGCGAACAGTCCGACGATCGCCCCGAGCACCACGTAGACGAGCAACGCCGTGAGCGTCGGCTGCGTCAGCGTCGGAATCGCGAACACGGGCGCCGTTCCGGCGAAGATCGCGCGCACGCCGGTGGCGACGGCCGACGCGAGCGCGACCGGAATTACCGAGCGCGGCCGATACTCGAACAGGAGCAGCTCGACCGCGAGCAGCACAGCCGACACCGGGCTCCCGAACGTCGCCGCCATGCCAGCGGCGGCGCCGGCCGCAAGCAGCGTCTTGCGCTCGTCGGCGGTGACGTGGATGAGCTGGCCGACGAGCGAGCCCAATGCGCCGCCCGTCGCGATGATCGGCCCTTCGGCGCCGAACGGGCCACCGGTTCCAATCGCTACCGCGGCCGACAGCGGTTTGAGGAACATGATCTTGGGCGAGATGCGGCTCCGGTTGAAGAGCACGCGTTCCATGACTTCCGGAATGCCGTGCCCGCGGATTGCCGCCGCACCGAACCGCGCCATCAACCCGACCACGACCGCGCCAATCACCGGCACGAACAGCGACCACACGCCGAGCCGCTCGGTGGAGGGCGCGCTGAACTCGCCGGAGATCCGGCCGTAGTATGCGAGATTTGTAATGAAGCCGATCAGATGCGAGAGCAGCTGCGCGATGAGCGCGCCGCCCGCGCCTATTCCGATCGCGATGCCACAGATGGTGACGACGCGACGATCGACCGGCATGTACTCCGGCGGGGCCTGCACGGTCGCGAGCGCATCCTGCATCGACGGCGCGACGGGCAGACCATCTGACGCACTCAACGGCGTTGGCGCGCCGTCATGCACTCTTCGATCGGTTCTCCGATTCGTCCTCGCCGAGCATCGGTGGAGAGGCGAAGTCGATCTTGGCGCCCACGAGCCAGCGCTCGAGCAGCTCGGCCAGCGTCACCTGGTCGTCGCGATTCATCTCGCGCAACGCCATCATGAGCTGGTTCTGGATGGTCGGCGGCGCGCCGGCGAGCAGATCTCGCCCGGACTGCGTCACCGCGATCTCGATGCGGCGCTTGTCCGCCGGTGACGCCGTCCGCGTCACGTACCCCCGCTCGACCAGCCGGCGCACCACCACGGAAACCGAGCTCTGGTGTGTAGCGGTGCGGTCCGCCAGCTCGTTCAGAGAGTCGGCGGGCTTTTCCGCCAATTGCTGGAGCACAAACAATTGTGCGAGGCTGATGCCCATCTTCAGCTCGATCGCGCGAGTGTTTATGCGCAACGCGCGCACGATGCTGCGGACCGCGTTCATCGAACGCCCAATGGTGTCGGCTTCGGCCGCGGTCTGTGTCGTCGGATTGGTGCCCATGATGGACCCAACGTAACGTCTTGGACACCATTGGTACAAGGGGAGAAGCCCGGACTAGGCGGTCAGGCAAGCCCCGGTCAGCGCACCTCGATCTCGCGAATCGTGGTCGCCGTGCCGTCGCGTGCCCTGGCCGTGAGCGATACCCGGTAGCGGCCAGCCCTGAGCCTCGAGAGATCGAGCCGGAGCCCTCGTGCGGCCCTCCCGTCGACCTGCTCGGGGACTTCATCCCACTGCAAGCGGAGGCCGGACGTCGGATCGGCGAGATGCAGCCGTTCGGCCGTGCGACGGAACCAGCTTGCGCCGAACTGTTCGACCCGGAGCGTGAAATGGAGCGGCTCGGCGGACGGGAGCAGTCC
>DATISA010000137.1:0-5253 GCA_035469245.1 Gemmatimonadaceae bacterium | reverse complement strand
ATTGACGCGCCGGTCCCATTAACGTTCTCCGTCCCCGATAATATTCTCCGCGGGAGGAACTCGATGCTACGCATCTTCGTCGCGGGCGGAACGGGTGTGATCGGACGACGCGTCGTGCCGGCGCTCGTCGGAGCCGGTCACCACGTCACGGCCGCGTCGCGCTCACACGAAGGGCGGGCACGGCTCGCGGCGCAGGGCGCCGAAGTCGTCGCGATGAACATGTTCGACGAGCAGGACGTTTGCCGGGCCGTGGGGAAGCAGGATGTGGTGATCAATCTTGCGACTCACATGCCGTCGGGCTCGACGAAGATGCTGCTGCCGTCGTCCTGGCGTGAGAACGACCAGGTGCGCCGGCTCGGATCGAACAACATCGTGATCGCCGCGCGCTCAGGCGGCGCGGACTGCGTGATCCAGGAATCGTACGCGGGGATTTACGAGGACGCCGGCGACAAGTGGATTGACGAGAAATGGGCCGTGCGGCCCGCGCGCTACAACCGCACGGTGCTCGATGCCGAGAATGCTGCCGCGCAGTTCACGAAGCTCGGTGGCCGCGGCGTCGTGCTGCGATTCGCCAACTTCTACGGCCCGGACGGTTTCGCGACGCGTGAGATGATCGGGATGGTGCGAAAGGGTGTGAATCCGCTGATCGGTTCGCCCGACGCGTATTTCTCGTCGGTCTCGCACGACGACGCGGCCAGCGCGGTGGTCGAAGCGCTGCACGCGCCAGCCGGCATCTACAACGTCGGCGATGACGAGCCGCTCAAGCGCGGCGAGTGGATCGCATCGCTCGCCAAGGCGATCGGCGTGGGCACGCCGCGGCCGATTCCGTGGTGGCTGGCGAAGCTCGGCGGGTCGACGTCGGAGCTGCTGTCGCGCTCACAGCGGCTGTCGAACAAGAAGCTTCGCGAGGTGACGGATTGGCGGCCGGCGGCGCCGTGCGCCCGGGACGCGTGGGGGGCGGTGATTCGCGAGATGACGAAGTAGAGCGGGTGGGGAGCCGCGCTGGGCGCGGCGGTGGGGTGGTCGCGCTTCGCGCTCCCTGGTGGGGCGCATCGCGGGCTAAAGCCGCTCGCTGTTGGGAGCGGGCCTGCGGCCCGCGACAACGGCGTTCGCAGTTTGAAGTTCTCGCGCCGAAGGCGCTCCCGACGCGAGGGGGCAAAGCCCCCGATGCTTCCCACCGCGCGGCCCGCAGGGCCGCGCTCCCCACCACCTTCTACCGCGCCCGCACCGTCCCTACACCGTGTGGAGCGCCTCCACATCCTCACTCGTCGCGTACAACGAATCAATCACCGACTTGTACACCTTCTCCACGATCCGCCGTCTCACTTTGAGCGTCGGCGTGAGCTCGCCGCGCTCGATCGAGAAGTCGTGCTCGAGCAGACCGACCTTCTTGGGAATCTCGAATCGCGCCAGGCCATTCAGTTCTCCCATGATCTCGCGGTCCATCTTCGCGCGGATCGTGGGCATCTCGAGGAGCTGCGCGCGGTTCATCCACAGGAGGTTCTGCAGCTTGGCCCACTTCTCCAGCGAGTCCCAATTTGGGACGACGAGCACCACGGAGAACTTTCGCTTGTCGCCGATCATCACGGCCTGACTCACGTACTTGTTGCCCTTGATGCGGTTCTCGATCGGCTGCGGCGCGATGTTCTTGCCGCCGGCCGTCACGATGATGTCCTTCTTGCGGTCGGTGATGGCCAAGAACCCGTCGCGCAGCTCGCCGATGTCGCCCGTGTGGAACCAGCCGGCGGTGTCGATCGCCTCCGCCGTGGCCGCGGGTTTGTTGAAGTAGCCCTTCATGACGTGCGGACCGCGGGTGAGAATCTCGCCATCTTCCGCGATCGACACCTCGACCCCGGGCACTGGCTTTCCGACAGTGCCAATGCGGAAGTTTTCCGGCGAGTTGACCGCAATCACCGGTGACGTCTCGGTGAGTCCGTAGCCCTCGAGAATCACGAGACCGGCGGCGTAGAAGAACTTGTTGATGTCCGGCGCAAGCGGCGCGCCGCCCGACACGAAGTAGCGGAGGCGACCGCCGGTGCGCGCTTTCAGCTTGGAGAACACCAACCGCTGCGCCAACGCGTACTGCGCGGCGAGGAGCCCGCGCGGCGTGCCGCCGGCGAGCTTCACGTCGGCCCAGTGCTCCGCTACCGAGCGCGCCCAGAAAAAGACGCGCTTCTTCACCGCGCCGCCGGCGAGCGCGTTCTCGAACACCCGCGCGTACATCTTCTCGTACAGTCGCGGCACCGAGAGGACGAGCGTCGGGCGTACTTCCGTGAGGTTCACGGGCACCGTGTCCATCGACTCGGCGTAGGCGATGCTCGTCCCGGTGTGCAGCATGAGATAGTGCCCGGCCATCCGCTCGAAGATGTGCGACAGCGGCAGGAAGCTCAGGCACGTGTCCCGCCCAGCGAACGGAATCACCGCGGCGCCCGCTACGACGTTCGAGTAGATGTTGTCGTGCGTGAGCATCACGCCCTTGGGATCGCCCGTGGTGCCCGACGTGTAGATGATCGTCGCCACGTCGTCGGGACGCACCGCCAGCGCGCGCTCGCGATAACCGCGCCGGCGTGAATCGTCGTCCACCGCGGCGCCGCGCGTCTCGAGCTCGGCGATCGTCAGATCGGCGCCGTCGATGGCCTGGTCGAACGAGATCACGATTCGCAGGGCGGGGCATTCCCCGCGAATCTCCGCGATCTTTGCGGCCTGCGTGGAGTTCGAGACGAAGATCGCCGAGCTGCCCGAATCACGGAGGATGTAGGCGATCTGTTCGGCGGGGAGATTGGGGTACAGTGGCACGTCGGCGGCGCCGAGCATCAGGCACGCGTAGTCGGCGATCGCCCATTCGGCCCGATTCTCGGAGAGGATCGCGACGCGGTCGCCCGGTTGCACTGCACTCTGCTCGAGGCCGAGCGAAGCGCGCCGAACGCGATCGCGGAGTGTGGCGTGCGAGATCGGCTCGTAGCGGCCGCCTCTCTTGACTTGAAGCGCGTCCGGCTTGGCGTACCGCTCGACGGCGTCGAAGAAAAGTCGGTTGAGTGTTCCTGGAGTGGAATTGCGCGGGCCACCCGATTCGATCATCGACGTCCTCGTGAGAAGACCAGGCTCCCAGTATACGGTTGCCCGCGGCGACTGGTAACCACGACGCGGCGCGAGGCCGTTGAGGGCTACTTGATCGAGATCGTGACGCGCACCGGCACGACGATGCGAAGCGGCGAGTTCGCCAGTGGCGCGCCCTTGTACGTGGCCGAGGCTTCGACGACCGCGCTGTCCACCTTCTGACCGCTCACCAGCGCCTGATCGGCCAACCGCCGTGTGAGGACGACCAGTCTTTTCTTGCTCGCGTTGCCGGAGCCGTCGGTCGTGTCGGCGGAGGCTGGCTTGTTGCTGGCGTCACCGATGTACACCGCCGGCTGCTGCGACGAGCTCTCGAGCGTGCGCGTGATCGTGTAGTGCACGACGACGCCCTGTACTGTTGTGTCGCCGAGGCCGCGCACGATCACCGACAGCGGCGTGCTGCCGATCGAGCTGGCCGAATCAGCCCCGAGCGGCGCCCGAATCGTGTCGGTGCCCTGGCCTCGCACGATGGTGGTTGGCGCAAGCGTGATCGGAATGCTCGTCAGCGGCGTCTGGAGGTTTCCGATCTGGCCGATCACGCGGATGCTGCCAAGCCGGTCGCCGACCAACGTGCCACTGGCGTCGAAATGCGCGGCGGGGTTGCTGTCGATGATGAAGAACTCCGGCGTCACATCCGCGATCGGTTGTCCGTCACCGTCGAACGCCAGCACGCCGAGTTTGGCGGCGGCCCCAGCGCTGTCCCGCATCACGTCGCCGCGCACGACGTAGCCGGATGGCAATCGCAGAAGCGAAATCGATGCTGGTCCTTTGGGCGCTGACATGTCGAGGCAGGCCCCGGCAAGCGTGGCGAGCGCGACCAGCAAGATTGTCGTGGTGCGTCGAATCACTCCAGTGTTCCCGCGTAGTATGCCGCCAGCGCGCGATAGGCCTGCGCCGCCGGATCCTCTGGCGTCCGCAGCACCACCGGTTGTCCCGCCGCAAAGGCCTCGACTGACGCGGGGGTGCGCGGCACGACGATATCCAGTACCAGGCCGGCGGGCAGCTGTTCCCGCACGTACCTCGCAACGCGCTCCGACGACGGGTTCCCGGGCTCGACCATGGTGAGCAGGATCCCGTCGAGTGTCAGTCCCGGGTTTTCGCCCAGCGAGGCACGAATGCCTCGCAGAATCTGCGTCGTCGTCTGCAATGCCAGCGGCTCGCACTGGAGCGGGATGAGCACGTGCTGACTGCAGGCGAGCACCCGATGCACGACCGGCCCGAGTCCGGGCGGCGTGTCGACGATCACCGTGTAGCCACGCTCGCGCGCTCGCGCGAAGAGCTCCGACGTGCGGGGCGACTGCGACAGCTGCTGCTGATAGCTCTCGTGCGACGGGCGGTCGGTCACCGTGCCCGCCGAGACGATGCGCAGCCACGGCAGGTTGGTCGTGCGAACGACCTGGTGCAGATCGTGTGTGCCGGCGAGAAAATCGGAGAGTCCGAACTTCGTCGTCGCCGCTGGCAGGCCGAGTCCGTGCCGAACCGATCCCTGGGGGTCGGAGTCGACGAGAAGCGTCTTCACGCCACGGCGGGCAAGTGCAGCCGCGAGGTTGATCGCCGTCGTAGTCTTGCCGACACCACCTTTCTGGCTGACGACCGAAAGTACTTGGCCCACGTTATGGCTCAGAGTCGCCGGTCGTCGTTTCGCCCGCGCGAAGCGTCTCCAGCGTGTCTTTCGCATGTCGAATCCAGCGCTCGGCCTCGGCGCCGGACGGCGGCGTTTCGAGAAACGCGCCGAGATGCTTCTCCGCGCCTTCGCGGTCGCCACGCTTGAGCAGCAGGAACGCCAGGCCGTAGTGAGCGCCGGAGAGCTGCGGCGCGAGCTCGAGCGCCGATCGGTAGCAGCGGATCGCTTCATCCGGGCGATTCGTCTTGGTGAAGGCGATCGCCATGTTCTGCAGAATCTTCGTGTCGTTGGGACGATCGCGCAGCGCAAGCCGGTACGATGTCAGCGCGGCATCGTAGTCACCCTGGCGCTCCAAAGCCATCGCCTCGCTCAAATAATCGAGGCGCTTCGGCTTCAAGTCGCCGCCGGACTTTCCGCCTAGCAGGCGGCTCCACCAGGACATACGGCTCGAGAGTAACGGGAACTGAAATGCGGAGGGAAACGACCGGTCCGCGACCTGTCCAAGGCCCGGCGGG
>DATISA010000136.1:0-4484 GCA_035469245.1 Gemmatimonadaceae bacterium | reverse complement strand
CGGCGCTCGGCTATCTGCTGGTCGGCTGTCTGCTCGGCTTCGGCTCTCGGCTAACGGTTGGGGGGCTGGAGGCGCAAGTGCCCGCGCGTGATTCGGTGGGAGTCGTGGCCGGACGGGTGATCGATGCGTCGACGCGCGAGGCGCGGCCTGGGACGGGCGTGGCGATCGTGGGAACGACGCGTGGCGCGATCGCGGATTCGGCGGGCCGGTTCGTGATTGCGAACGTGCCGCGCGGCGTCGTGACGCTTCGGGCGCGGCTGCTCGGCTATCGCACGGTCGACCGTACGGTGACCGTGCGCGCGAACGACACCGCGCGCGTCGAACTGCTGCTCGAGACTGAAGCGACCGTCCTCGGCGCGGTCCGCACGGAGGCTCGACCGGTCGAGCGCGAGCTGTTCGAGGCACGGCCGAACGTCGGAACCGTTCAGCTCACCTCGCGAGCACGCGAAGGCGTGCCCAGGTTCGGCGAGGCGGACATCATCCGCGTGGTGCAATTGCTGCCGGGCGTCGAAGCGCGCAACGACTTTTCAACTGGTTTGAACGTGCGCGGCGGCGAGGCCGATCAGAATTTGATTCTGCTCGACGGCTATCCGATCTACAATCCGTTTCACCTCGGTGGACTGTTCAGCACCTTCATCGACCCGACGGTGCGCGATCTCACGCTCATGACCGGCGGATTTCCCGCGCGCTACGGCGGGCGGCTCTCGAGCGTGCTCGACGTCCACTCGGTGGACGAGGCTCGCTCGGGTGTGCACGGCACCGCGGAGGTGTCGCTGCTCGCGACGACCGCCCAACTCGGTGGCTCGTTCGCCAGCGCCAAGGGGAGCTGGTCGGTCGCGGGCAGGCGGACCTACGCCGACAAGTTCGTGGCGCTGATCAGCAGCAACGAGCTACCCTATCATTTTCGCGACGAAGAGGCGCGCGCGTCGTACGCGTTCACGCCCACCACCAGGCTGTCGCTCACCGTGTACGACGGTCGAGACGCGCTGGACGCGAACATCGCGAGCTTTGGCGATTCGACCGATGCCAACGCGAGCGCCGGCACGTTCCGCTTTGGCTGGGGGAACACCGTGGCCGGCGCGACGCTCACAAAAAGCGTGGCCGGGCACGGCCGCCCGGCGCTCGCGCGCGCGCTGCTCGGCGACAGCACGATACTCGAACAGCACGCATCGATCTCGACCTTCTCGACGATGCTCGATCTTGGCGAGGGTTCGCTCGTGCTGCGCAACAGCGTCGCCGACCGGCGGCTCGCCGGGAGCGTGACGACGCACACCGGCGCGCACGATCGCAGCTACGGCTACGACGTCGCGTCGTACGGAATCACCTACGTGGCGACCGCGCTGAGCGGCGATACGCGGTTGTACGATCTGCATCAGCGCCCCACGTCGGCGGCCGGCTACGTGGACGACCTGTGGCGCATCGCGCCGGGGTGGATTGTCGAGGCGGGGCTGCGTGGCGAGGCGATCACCGGCCAGGGCTGGCTCGGTCTCTCGCCGCGGATCTCGGCGAAACATTTTCTGACGCCGGACTTCGCGCTCACCGCCGCGGTCGGGCGCTTCTCGCAGTGGACGCACTCGCTGGCGCGCGAGGACATACCGGTTCGTTTATTCGATTTCTGGATATCGAGTGACTCCGTGACGCCCGTCTCGCGCGCCTGGCACTACGTGGGCGGCGCGGAGCGATGGTTCGGTCCCGCGCGGTACGCGCGCGTGGAAGGTTTCTACAAGCGCTATGACCGGTTGCTCGACGCCAATCCCCAGGAGGATCCGGGCATCCGCGGCGACGAGTTTTTTCCGGTGACGGGCGACTCGTACGGATTCGACGTCCTGCTGCGACAGGTCGAGCGCGGTCCGACGAGCGGCTGGATCTCGTACACGTACGCCGTCGCAACGCGCGTCCGCGACAGCCTGCACTACTTTCCGGGACACGACCGCCGGCACAACCTCAACATCGTCGGGAGCTGGCGGCTTGCCAAGTACGTACTCGGCGCGCGATTAGGGTATGCGACCGGGACGCCGTACACCGACATCGTGGGCCAGCTCGTGCGCAGAGTGTACGACCCGGCAGTCAACACCTACGGGACGCGCGGCGGCGGTTCGCAATTGCAGTTCGTTGGCGGACCGCGCAACGCCGCGCGCATGCCGACCACGCAGCGCCTCGATGTCGACGTGACGCGCGCGTTCCAGGTGCGTGGAACGATCGTCGCGCCGTATCTCAGCGTCGTGAACGCCTACGCTGCCAAGAACGTGTTTCTCTACGTGTTCGACTACACGAAGAATCCGCCGACGCGACAGGCGATCTCACAGTTCCCCTTTTTGCCGTCGGCCGGTGTCACGATTCGTTTTTGACCGGCGCGCGTTGCTCTCGCTCGCCGTCGCTACGGCAGCAGCCGCGGCGGCCTGCGACCTGGGCACGATCACGGTGCCTAAGACGGCGCCCAGGATCGTCGTGCACGCGGTGCTCAATGCGAGCGCTCCCACGCAGGTGGTCCTGGTGGAACGCACGCTGACCGGCACGATCACCGTTCCCGACACGACGTTCAACCCGAATGACCCGATCGCGAGTGCGGGCGGAATTCCGGTGACCGGCGCGACGGTGGACATCGTCGACTCGGCAGGCACGGTGTTCAGCGCGGTCGAGGACAAGGTCGTGCTGGCGAATGGTCAAGGCGCGGGCGTATATCGCGTTTCACTCAGCGGGGCGGTGCTTCAACGCGGCCAGCGTTACCGGCTGCGCATTCGGACCGCCGAGGGTGACGACGTCACCGCCGTCACCCGAGTGCCGCGGCCCGAGGTGACCTCGAGCGGCGGACTGACGCGGACGTTCAATCGCGACCACGATACCGTGCTCGTGAAGTGGAACGCGGCCGGGGCCACTCGCGCGTACGCGCTCCGTGTGGAGAGTCCATTCGGGCCGTTCTTCCTGTTCACCGACAGCCTGCATTTTCGACTGACGGGCGACGTCAGAAACCTGTTCGCCGGCGACCTGCGGCGCGTCTTCATCCCCGGGTTTCGGCAGGACATTCTGGTGGCCGCGGTCGATTCGAATTTCTTCGACTACTATCGCACCACGAACGACCCGTTCACGGGCACTGGGATCATCAGCCGCGTGAACGGCGGGCTGGGGCTGTTCGGATCGATCGTCGCACTGTCCAGCGGCACGTTGACGGTAACGGCGGATCAGACGGAACCGATCGAAGGGCGGTATCGCGTCACGTCGCCGGTCACCGATCCGACGACGCCAGTGAGCATCACGCTGTATGTCGAATCGCCCGCGGCCAAGAACGGAGTGCCGGCGGCGTTGAGCGGCCGGTACGTCACGGGCGGCCCAACGGGGCGCGCGGACGGAATTTTAGGAAAGTTGAATGGGACGAACGTCAGCTTCGCGCTGCTGGCGAATCAGCTGGAAGGGGATACGGTCGACGTGTTCACCGGGGTGTTCGACGGGGCGACGATCACGGGGACGTACGGTCGACGAGGAGGCGCAGTCGTGTTTGCCAAGCAGTGAACTGCGAAGTGCGGGCGCAGACGACGCAGGTGCCAAACGACGTCAAAGGCGGGAATGCCAAACGGCGCAACTGCAGACGGCGGAGCTGTGAGCGGCGGTGCTTCGCTCAGTCCGCTGGGGTCGCGCTGGAGTGGTGGGTGTCGAGGTAAGCGCGGATCTCGTCGCCATCCAGACGCGTCGCGTCATCGGCGTCGCCGGCGCGGCGCTGGACGCCGCGGACCACCGTATCGACCGTGCCGAGGGGGGCCTCGGCTTCCGCCGTCACCGAGCACTCCCACTTGCCACGGTCGGGGCCCTTGAGCGCGAGCCGGTAGCGCGCAGTGTAGACCACGGGACGGAGCTCGCGTTCGTGCTGCGTGTCCGCGGTGGGCCTTTCGCTCGGCTGATCGGGCCAGGCGGCGACGACAGCGACACCGCTCTCGACGCCGCCCTGGCGAATCGGCGCGAAGAAGTGGATCTCGGCGATGCGCTCGGCGGGGACCTGCGCCGTGATCGCGCGCAGGAAGCGCTCGCTCGTTTCCGTCGACAGGATCATGGCGTGGCCGCCCCCGACGCGGCGTGCTGCGTAGTGGCGGCGCGCGACTCGAGCTCTCGCTCGACGTAGATCCGCAGAATGTGCATGAAGTCCTGCGCGTTGGTGACGACGCCGAACGCCTGATGCGTTCCGCGGTCCTTGAGCTTGCTGACCACGAACTCCGATGAGTCGACACAGATCGTCGGCAGCTCGCGCATCGAGCCGTCGGGAAGCTGCACGAAGGCCGGGAGCATGTTGCCCGTGGCGATGGCGTGGAGCGCCGTGGCGATCATGATCGCCATCGTCGCCTTGATCGTGTGCGCGCGCATCGCGTCCTGCGCCTGGAGCATGTCGGTGATCACACCGGGGAGCGGACCATCGTCGCGGATCGAGCCGGTGAGCACGAACGGGATGTCGCGCTTCACGCACGAGTACATGATCCCGTCGGTGATGATCCCTTGCG
>DATISA010000135.1:0-29993 GCA_035469245.1 Gemmatimonadaceae bacterium | reverse complement strand
CGGACCGGCGAGCCGGTGATTCGCGCGGAGCGGGAAGGGAAGCGTTGGCGCGTGCTGACTCCGCGCGCGGTATACCTGGCAGATTCGGTGATCTTCGCCGCGCCGACTTTCCTGGCGTCGCACATCGTGCCCGAACTCTCGACGAGGCGGCCGGCGCTCGTCTACTCCCCCTGGTTTACGGCCAACCTTACGCTCGATCGGCTGCCGCGCGACCGTGGACAGGGCGCGCCGCTCTCGTGGGACAACGTGATCTACGGGTCGCCGTCGCTCGGCTACGTGGACGCGACACACCAGTCGCTGCGCACGCACTCGGAGCGGGCCGTGTGGACGTATTACTGGTCGCTCGCCGAACTGTCGCCGGAGGAGGGGAGGCGGGCGTTGCTGCGGTGGAAGTGGCGCGATTGCGTGGACAAGATTCTCACGGATCTGGAGCGCGCGCATCCGGACATTCGAGAATGCGTGTCGCGGGTCGACGTCATGCGGCTCGGGCATGCGATGATTCGACCAGCAGTCGGGTTTCTCGGCGCCACGAGCGAGGCGGCGAAGCTCACGCTACCGGGATTGTATTTCGCACACTCGGATTTGAGCGGGCTGTCGTTGTTCGAGGAGGCGCAGTATCGAGGGGTGATGGCGGCACGGGCGGTGGTGGAGAGGTGAGCGTCTCGGTTCACCCGTGGCCTTCGGCTGACGGCTCGGCCTGCGGCTGACGGCGATCGGCTGGGCTCACAGCTCACGGTCGTCGGCTCGAGCTGACGGCTGTGAGCTGATGGCCAAGCTGTCGGCTGACGGCTTGGCTGTCGGCTATGAGCCGTCAGCCAAAGCCGTCGGCCGTCAGCCGTGAGCCAAGCTGTGAGCCGTCAGCCGCAAGCCGAGCCGAGCTTCAGTGGATATACAGCACCGCCGACCCGGCCGGTGCAGTGAAGGTGCGCTGAGCGCCGCCGCTCGTCGTGCCGCCGCTCACCACTGTGCGGGTCGTTGGGTTGAACCACTCGAGCGCGAACGTACCGCTAGACCCGCGCAGGTCGACCGTCGCCGATCCGCCATTCGGCAGATACACGAGGTACTCGCCGCCCTGCGCGGCCGGGTTGGCGAGGCAGTAGCCGGTGGACGCCAACTCGCCGTGCGGCGGCATCACGGCCAGGTTGAGTCGGCTCGCGTAGGCGAGCACGGACGCCATGTTCACGCGCGTCTCCTCGAACACCGGGTTGTTCGGGTCCGGGTTGCTGAGCACCGCGTACTTGCCGTCGTAGACGTCCATCAGTGCGGGGCTCACACCGCGGGTGAAGCTCTTCCACACCCACGGGCCGCTGCCGCCACAGCTGCCGCAGATGTGATCTGTGTCGTGGATGATCACCTTGGCGCCTGTCGCCGCCGGCACGTCGTCGATGTTGCCGGGCGCCGCCGGCGAGATGAAGTCCGCCGTGCTCGCGAACAGGTCCGCGTCATTTCCGTTCGGGAAGAGTGCGGTCATGCCGACCGGGTGCTGCTTCGGCTTGGTTGCCTCGTAGTCCTTGATGACCGTGATGATGTGCTGCTCCCAGGCCACCTCGGCGCTCCCGCCCGTGCTCTCGTTGCTGACCTCGTACATCACATTGTCCAGATCGTTCACCGCGTCGATCACGTGACGCACGTACGAGTCCTGCATCACTGTCACGGCCGAGTCCACGAGCGTCTGCGTTTCTTCGCCGAGGTTGTCGCCGTTCGTGTCGCCGTCGATGCCGTTGACGTTGTTCGCCTTGTTGTACGGGTGGCCGGGCCACGCGTTGTTCAATCCACCCTTGTTGCTGATCGACCAGCCGTCGAAGAGCATGATCGAGACGTAAATGCCGCGCTGCCTCAGATCGATCACGCGCTGCCGCATCCGGTTGAAGTACGTGGTATCGAACTGTCTGAGGTCGAACTTGGGCTTGCCGTCGAGCGCCGTGCCTGGACCGGTGCGCAGGTACGGCGTCTGGCCGTAGAAGTAGATGGTGCTCGTTTCCGTGTTGAACTTCACCTGCTCCCAGCGCCACAACTCCGTGAAGTTGAAGCCGTGCGACGCGAGGAACTCGAGGTACTGGCTCCAGTCGAATACCGGCGGCGGATCCGTTGGGCCCGCGTCCTGGAAGTTGGTCCACGTGTGCGAACCGGCGAGGAGGACTGGGCGTCCGGTCGGATCGGCGAAGTAACGCGGGTTGGCGGTGCTCACGCGCAACGGTCCCGAGATCGCGTGCGAGGGTACAGTAACGGAGGCGCTTCCGGTCACTCCTTCGGATGTCGCTGTGATGGTCGCAGTCCCCGGAGCGACGCCGGTGACGATACCGGTCGCGCTGACGGTCGCGATGGCGGCGTCGCTCGACGACCAGCTGATTGTGCGACCAGTCAGCACGTTCCCGTTCGCGTCGGTGAGCGTGGCGGCCAGCGCCGCAGGGAATCTGAGCGCGACTCGCGACGACGTCGGCGTCACGGCCACGGCCGCGACGGGAGTCGGAGGCGGGACCGTACCGCCGGTCTGCGGTCGGAATGCCGCGGCGACCATGGCCCATCCCGCACCGGCGGTCGCGGTCGCAGCGTACGAGCCGGGCGCTCCGATCGTTGCGTCCTCGAGCAGGTTGTTGTGGAAGGTCGAGCGCGCGGCGAATCCTGATCCGGCATTGCACGAGGTATCGCCCACGCAGAAGGCGACGAGCACGTCATTGGCGGTGGTCGTCGTGAATGCGCCACTACTCACGGCGCTCGACGAGCCGGCCGCTTGTGAGCTCGCGTCGAGCGGCGACGTCGGGTCCGCGCCGCTGTACTCGGCGATGTAGACCTCGAGCGCGGGCGAGGTGCCGGCAAGGTTCACGGTGACGGTTTCGGCGCCGCCTTTGATGCTCTTCGCGTAGTACATACGCGTCTTTGCGCCACCGGGGCTCGTCACCTCGGAGCCGACTTGCGTGAAGGCGTTCCCCTGCGAGTCGGTGATCGAGCTGAAGGTCGTACCGCTGAAATCGAAGCTCACGATAACCAGATTGCCGGCCGTCGTCGGGGCGCCGAACGACAGCGACAGCGACCGCTTTCGCGCCGCCTTGGCCCCAGCCTGCACGAAGGTCACCGGCGCTGGCGGAGCGCTGACGGTCACGCTCGCGCTGCCGCTATGACCTTCGGAGGTGGCGGTGATCGTCGCGGAACCGACCGCAAGGGCCGTCACCCGCCCAGTGGTATCCACTGTCGCGATGGCCGGGTCGCTCGTGGACCACGTGATGACGTGGCCCGTGAGCACATTGCCATTCGCGTCCTTGGTAGTCGCCGTGAATTGCTGCGTGCCGCCGACGGAGAGCGATGCGGCAGACGGTGAGACGGTGACGGTCGCGACAGAGTCCGGCGGCGGCGCGACGTTCAACGGCTTGAACGCGGCGGCGACGATTGCCCATCCAGAGCCCGCGGTCGCGGTCGCCGTATACGAGCCTGCCGCACCCGTCGTCTGGTCCTCGAGCAGGTTACTGTGTAGCGTTTCGCGCGCGGTGAATCCCGCGCCCGCGTTGCAGGAGGTGTCACCCACACAAAACGCCACGAGCACGTCGTTGGCGCTCGTCGTCGTGAGAGCGCCGCTGCTCACGCTGCTGCTCGAGCCGGCCGCTTGAGCCGAGCCGTCGAGTGGAGACGTTGTGTCCGCGCCGGTGTATTCGGCGGCGTACACCTCGAGGGACGAGGTGCTGTCGGCGAGGCTGACCGTGATCGTATCGGTTCCGCCCGCGATGTTCTTTGCGTAATAGAGTCGAGCAGTGGCGCCTCCGGGACTCGTGACCTCTGAGCCCGCCTGCACGTACGCATTCCCCCGCGAGTCAGTGACCGAATCGACGGTGGTGCCGGTGTAGTCGAAGCCCACGACGATCAAGTTGCCGGCGGTCGTCGAGGGAAGCAGGACGGAGAGCGTTCGCGCGCCAAAGCCGTTGGCAGTGGACTGCACGAACGCGACGGACCCCGACGCGGATGTCCGCGCGGCGGGTCCCGGCGACCGATCCGGTCGCGGTGCGTTCGCCGGCTCGGTGCAGGAGGCGAGGAGCAAGCCGGAGAGCAGGGCGGCGCCAAAGGCGCGTGCGGATGATGCGATTCGCTTCATTTGCGGTCTCGGTGAGAGGTTGGCAATGCCGAATCACGTATCGACGCCCTGCATCGGGCGCGCATCGGCTCGTACAGCGGGAGGGGCGGGCAAGGGAGGGAACGGGAGCCGAATAATTCGAGTTAACGCATTCGAGATCGCGAACCGGACAAAACGCATTCCGAACCGGGGGGCTGCTGCGCGGTAGGAGGCAATTGGACGTTCGGCGTGAGGGGTGTGATATTCCGATCCACCTTCATCGCCCCTCAGCCGAGCTCTCCACATGAAAGCCCTGCACCTTGCCGCCTCGGCACTCCTCCTCGCCACCGCCGCGGGTCATGCCCAGACGGTCGACGACTCGATTCCGCCCGGTGCCAATTTCGACAAGGCGCAGTTCCGGCTCTGGACCCCTCGAGGCGCGCAGCGTCTCCGCGCGATACTCGTGCTCGTGCCGGGTTCGAACGGTGACGGTCGGGCGATGGCCCAGGATTCCGTCTGGCAGGCGTTCGCGACGCGCAACCAGCTTGCGATCGTGGCCTGCCGGTTCACCGACAAACCCCATGAGCAGGGCTTCATTGAGGATTATGTGAACGTGTCGCGCGGGTCGGGCGACGCGCTGCTCGAGATCATCAATCGGTTCGCGACCCGTAGCGGGCATGCCGAGTTGGCGAGCGCACCCATCCTGCTCTGGGGCATGTCGGCGGGCGGCCAGTTCGACTACGAATTCGCCGCATGGAAGCCGGAACGCGTGATCGCGTTCGTCGTCAACAAGGGCGGCATCTACTACACGGCCCTCACGCCACGCGCGACGCGAAGCATTCCCGCGCTCCTCTTCGTGGGCGACAAGGATCTGGAATCGCGCGTCGAGACGATCACCGGGCTGTTCGCGTTGAACCGCCGGGGTGGGGCGCTGTGGGCACTGGTGAGCGAGCCCGGAGCCGCGCACGTCGTGGGCCGTTCGCGCGACCTGTCGATTGTCTTCTTCGAGGACGTGCTGCCGATGCGGCTCGCGGGATCGGGCGCGCTCGTGCCGCTCTCGGAAGCGGCGGGTTTCATCGGCGATCCGCACACGAAGGAGATTCGCGGGATGGGCGAGGGACAGCAGCCCAACTACCCGACGGCATGGCTGCCGACCAAACGCGCGGCCCTCGCCTGGCAGGCAGTCGAGACGGAGAAACCGTTCGAGCCGTAGAGGCCAGCACAGCGAGGCAGGTCACACGAGCGCGATGCAGCAGTTCGCGACGCGATAGGACCTCCACGCGTTTCGCAAACACCTGCCTCACCAGGGAACTGTGCTTTGCCTCACGGGGACGCGCGCGGCGTTACTCGCGCGCACACGCCGCCGTCTCCACCCGGGTGCACTGGAGCCATGGAGACCAGATGGACCAGACCGACCAGATCGATTGGAAGGCCGAGCTTCGCAAGATCGAGCGTCAGTTCGACGGACTGCCGCCGGAGCCACCACCGACTGAAATCCGGACCCAAAAATTGGCGAACATTCGCGAGCGCGAGCACGCCGAGAGGCAAATCACGGCCGTTGGCGCGAGCGCTCGCCTCCTCCTCGTCGGCTTGCTCCTCGGCGCGCTGTGGTGGTGGCCGTACGCGAACGGCTGCGGCTTCGGTCTCGCCGCGTTCCTCGCCGCCAAAGTCATGATCGTCGTCGGCGGGCTGTGGGGCGCCGTGTTCGCATGGCGCAACCGGCTGGTGGCGAGCCACACAGTTGCGCTGGCATTCGTGTTCACGGGACTCGCGCTTGTCGCTGCCGAGGTGCTGCCGAGACTGGGGTACGTCAGCATCGCCGCGATGGGCGACCCACACTGGCGCTGCGCCGCCGGCCTGTTCCAGTAGCTGCTCCGAACAGCCCGGGATACACGCTGTTAGCGCCACCAAGTCTGGAGCGCGAGCCCAGTGTAGTCAGCCTCCGGACTTGGTGAGTCGATTTGCCTTACACCGCCCGGTTCGGGTCGCCCGTACCTTGACCCAACCGGAGGTGAATCATGCGCCAAAAGGAGAGCCGGCGCGTCAATCGACGAAAGGCAGCGATCACCCTCGTCACGATGGTCGCCCTGTCGGCTTCGATGGGCAGCTCCTGGAGCCGTACGGCCGCGGCGCCAGCGGATCGCGAAGTATTCATCGGCGGCCTGTTCTCGCTCACGGGCAACTGGTCCGGGCTTGGGCTGGCGGGCCGCGCGGCGATGGAGCTCGCCGTCGATGACGTGAACAAGTACCTGACGGGGAACGCGGCGCACGTACGTTTCGTCGCCCGGATCGAGGACACGAAGCTCGAGCCGGAGCTCGCGCTCGAAAAGGCGCGTGAGCTTCGTGCGCGTGGCGCGCAGCTACTGATTGGAGCGCAGTCGAGCGCGGAAGTCGAGCGGCTGAAACCGTTCGTGGATGCCAACGCGATGCTCCTGGTAAGCCCCTCGAGCACCGCGGGCTCTCTGGCAATCGCCGACGACAACGTCTTCCGCTTTTGTCCCTCCGACAGCCTCGAAGGTGCCGCGATCGCGGCACTGATGTGGGCCGACGGCATGCGTGTCGTCATCCCGGTGTGGCGTGACGACGCCGGCATGGCCGGACTGAAGATGACGACCGATGCCGCCTTCGCGGCGCGCGGCGGCACAGTGATGAACGGCGCGAAGTACACGCCGACGACCACCGACTTCGCGTCGACCGTGGCGAGCGCGAACGAGCAGGTGGAGCAGGCGGTGGCGCAATACGGAAGCGGCAAGGTCGCCATCCTCCTCTCCGGGATGGACGAGGTAACCTCGGTGCTCGCGGCCGCGAGCGCGCGGCCAGCGCTCGGTTCCGTGCGCTGGTACGGGACGGATGCCTCGGCGAGAAGCGAAGTGCTCGTTGCCAATCCAAAGGCCGCCGCGTTCGCGGTTCGTGTCGGCTTTCCCAACGCGATCTTCGGCCTGGAGGAAGGGGCGCACGACATCTGGATGCCCCTCGTAGACCGCGTTCAGAAGCGCGGTGGCCATGAGGCTGGCGGGTTCGCCCTTGCGGTGTACGATGCCGTGTGGGCGGTGGCGCGCGCGTACATCGCCTCGGGCGCCCCGACCGACATCGTCAAGCTGAAGCGGGCATTCACCACCGCCGCGTCGACCGGCTACGGCGCCACAGGGTGGACCGTGCTCAACGCGGCCGGGGACCGTAAATTCGGAGACTTCGACTTCTGGGCTCCGCGGGAGATGAACGGCGCGATCGCCTGGGCACGCATCGCGCGGTATGAGACCCGCACTGGTCGATTGGTTCGAATCCTGAACGCGGGTGTTGCTACAGCGCCGTGACCTTCCGAACGATCATCGAGCCGTTCCGGATCAAGACGGTCGAGCCGATCCGGCAAACGACCCGCGCCGAGCGCGCCTCCGCACTTGCGGAGGCGCGCTACAACGTCTTTCTGCTTCAGGCCGAAGACGTGCTCATCGACCTGCTCACCGACTCGGGCACCGGCGCGATGTCGGTCTATCAGTGGTCGGGGATGATGAAGGGCGACGAGTCGTACGCCGGCGGACGGTCGTATGCCGTCTTCGAGCGTACGGTGCGCGACATCACCGGATTCGCCCACGTCGTTCCCACACACCAGGGCCGCGCGGCCGAGCACATTCTGTTCTCGACGGTCGTGCGTCCGGGCGACGTGGTGCCGAACAACACGCACTTCGATACTACGCGCGCCAACGTGCAGGACCGTGGCGGCGTGGCCCTCGACCTTCCCATCGCCGAAGGGCATCAACCGCAGTCGGCGCACCCCTTCAAGGGGAACATGGACGTCGCGGCGCTCGAGCGTACGCTCGCCGACAATCGTGGCCGCGTGCCGCTCGTGATGCTGACCATCACGAACAACTCCGAAGGCGGCCAGCCGGTGAGCCTCGGCAACGTGCGCGCGGTGCGGGAAGTCTGCAATCGCTTTGGCGTGCCGCTGTTCATCGACGCTTGCCGATTCGCCGAGAACGCGTGGTTCATCAAGACGCGTGAGGAGGGCTACGCGGATCACACGCCGCTCGCGATCGCCCGCGAGCTGTTCGCGCTCGCCGACGGTTGCACGATGAGCGCGAAGAAGGACGGCATGTCGAACATCGGCGGGTTCCTGGCGATGAACGACGGTGCGCTCGCCCGACAGTGCCGCACGAGGCTCGTGTTGACAGAGGGCTTCCCGACGTACGGTGGCCTCGCCGGCTACGACCTGGAGGCGATCGCCGTGGGGCTGCGCGAGGCGCTGGACGAGGATTACCTGCGCTACCGTATTCGTTCAATCGAGTACCTGGGCGACAAGCTCGTGGCCGCGGGCATTCCGATCATCACGCCGACTGGCGGCCACGCGCTCTATCTGGACGCCAAACGCTGGCTGCCGCACATCCCGCAGAGCGAGTTCCCGGCGTGGGCGCTGTCGTGTGTGCTGTACGTCGAAGGGGGCATTCGTGCCGCGGAGATCGGCTCGGTGATGTTCGGGCGTCAACCCGACGGCACGGAGCGTCCGGCGGACCTCGAGCTCGTGCGACTGGCATTTCCTCGGCGCGTGTACACGCAGAGCCATGTGGATTACGTGGCCGAGGTGTTGTTGTACGTGAACTCGCTCGCCTCGCGCATTCGAGGCGTCCGCATCGTCGAGGCGCCGGAGGTGCTTCGCCATTTCACGGCGACGTTCACGCCGTCGCACGAGGCGCTCATCGCGATCTGAGTGAGGAAAGTGAAATTGCAGAATGCACCCGAGCGAATGCTCTCGGGGGTGCGGGCGACGTGCGCCCGCCCGGGGTGGGGATCCGGCTTATGTCACCGGCCGGAGGGTTCGCCCGTCATTCTCCGTGCGCCTCTCCCGCCAGGACCTCCGTCTCGCTGTCCGCTCGTTCGCGCGCCACCGCGGCTTCACGGCGGTAGCCATTCTGTCGCTCGCGCTGGCGATCGCGCTCAACACGACGATGTACAGCGTGCTCGACGCGATGATCCGCCCCAAGTTCGACGCGCGCGACCCAGGCCAGATCTACCAGATCATCACGTGGGGCGACCCCAAGCATCACGTCGACGATGCCACGGTCCGCGCGCTCGTGCTCTCGTCGCCCGTGATCGAAGCGGTGAGCTACGAGGGGTCCAGCTGGGGCGGCGCCTCGATCGAGTACGGCACCAGGTACGCGCAGGTCGTCGACGGCCTCGTCGAGCCGAATCTCTTTCAGATGCTCGGCGTGCATCCGCTGCGCGGCCGCGCGTTCATGGACGACGATTCGCGCGCCGACATGCGCCCGGTCATGATCAGCGACCGCCTCGCCGCCACGCTCAGCCCGGACGGCGACTTTCCGCTTGGCGCGACGATTCTCGTCAATGGTGTGCGGGCGCCGGTCATCGGCGTGTTCGGCCGGGGGTTCCTCATCCCTACGTCGGGCCACGTTGATATCGTGATGCCCGTGGCCCCGGGCGCGGCCCGGCCGATGAACCTGGTTCGTGTCCGTCACGGCGTGAGCGGCGCGGCGGCCGAAGAAGCGCTCGAGGTGCAGGCCCAGCGACTCGCGGTGCTCGCCCGCGTTGCGCTCAATGCCACGCGATTCCAGCTCAAGCCGGTCGCCGTCTCACAGTTCTCACCACAGCGCTTTCACTTCGCGCTCGCTGCCGCCGTGATCGCCGTGCTGCTCGTGGCGTGCGCCAACCTCGCCAACCTGCAATTCGCGCGCGGCATCGGGAGGTCGCGGGAGCTGGCGCTGCGCACCGCGCTCGGCGCGTCGCGCGCCGACGTCATCACGCAACTGCTGCTCGAGAGCGCGTTGCTCGCGTCGGCCGGACTCGGCGCGGGAATCGTGATGACGTTCTGGGGCGTGCACCTGCTCCAGTCGCGAATCCCACCGAGTGTGGCGCGGTACGTCATCGAGCCGCAGATCAGCTGGCGCGTGTTCGCGTTCGCCGTCGCAGCGGCAATCGTGTGCGTGATGCTCGTCGGATTGTACCCGGCGATTCGCGTGTCCCGCGTCGACCCCAACTCGTTGCTCAAGGCCGGCGCGGGTACGGGCGCGCTCCGGCGCAACCGGCGACAGTACGGCATCATGGTCGCGGCGCAGATCGGGCTGTCGCTCGCCCTGCTCAGCGGCGCAACGCTCGTCGCGCGCACCGCCATCGAGGTGCGCACGCTGGATGTCGGTTTCGATACGCGCCCGCTCGTCGAGGCGATGGTGTATCTGCGTCCGCAGCATGACACCACGATGAGCCGCATTGCCTACGGCAACGAGCTGCTCGCGCGCGTCCGAAACATCCCCGACGTGGCGGATGCCGCCATCGTGGCGAACGTGGCGCCGGTCCACAACACGGTCACCGTCGACGAGCGCGACGGGACGCCACACGAAGTGCTCGCGCCGATGCTCGGCTATTCGCTCGTGACGCCGAACTACTTTCGCACGATGGGAATCCGCGTGCTGCGTGGCCGCGAGTTTCTCGATGGCACGGCGGCGATTCCCGAAGTCGTCATCGACGAGCACACGGCGCGCGGACTTTTCCCCGGCGTCGATCCGATCGGGCAGGAGATCAAGCTCGGTGAATTCAAGTCGGACGCGCCGTGGCTTCGCATCGTCGGGGTGGTGTCGGAGGTCAGCAGCTACCGCCAGGTCCTGATGTATCGGCGCGAGGTCAAGCCGAGCAGACTGGGCGCCATCTACCGCGTCGTCGGCGACGGCGACAGCATTCGTTCGCACGCCCCCAATCGGTTCGCGCTCATTCGACTGGTCGCTCGCGCCAAGTCCGATCCGGACCGGCTGGTCGTCACGCTGCGTCACTTCCTGCCGGCGGGCCCCATCGTTTTTGGCACGAGCGTCGCGGCTATGGACGAGGCGATGGGCATTCGTGACGAGCGCCAGAGTCACGACTTCGTGGCATCGGTATTCCTCACGTTCGCCGCGCTCGGGGTGGGACTGGCCGCGCTTGGCATTTACGGAATCGTCGCGCATTCCGTGGCCGAGCGAACGCGTGAGTTGGGCGTGAGACTCGCACTCGGCGCGAGTGCGCGGGACATCCTTCACGCCGTACTGCGCGAGGGCAACGTGATGGCGCTGGCCGGCGTCGCCGTCGGGCTGTATCTGACGAAGAACACCGCCGGCTGGCTGCACGCGTTCATCTTCGAGGACGACGAGTACAACGCGCCGGTGTTCGCGGCGGTCGCGCTGGTCCTGTTCGCGGTGGCGTTTCTGTCGGCGTTGTGGCCCGCATGGCGCGCCACGAAGATCGATCCGGTCGAGTCACTCCGTTCCGAATAGCGGCGAAGGCACGTTACCAACGGCGTCGTCGCGTCGCGCGGGCGAGCTCCGCACGTTGGCTTCGCCGAATCCGGGTGCAAGCGTAGCGAACAACCCGAACGCGCCGGCCAGGAACACCGCGAGCAGCACGAACAGCGCGCGCTTCGATCCGGCTACGTCGAACCAGTACCCGACGATCGAAGGACCGAGCACGCCGGCCAGGCTCTGCACGAGCAGAAAGGCGCCGGCAAGCGAGCCGGCGCGCGCCGCGGTTCCAAGCTCGAGTGCCATCGGCGTGAGGTTGGCAACCGGGAACGACCACGAGATTCCGAACAGGAACAGCACGCTGACGGCAACGGTGAGGGTCGGCGCGAGGTGCATCACGACGCATGCGACGGTCATTCCGGCGATGCCGACGAGCGACATGCGGCGGCGGCCGTAGCGCGCGCCAAGCCAACCGGCGGGAATCGAGCCGAGGAGCGTCGAGATCGCGACCGCGATGAAACCGATCGAGACGTTGGCGACGGTCGTGTGAAACCGCTCCGACCCATGAAGCGTGAACCAGCTCGAGAACGACTGGAACGCCATCTGGAACAGGAGACACGCAGCGAAGAATCGCGGCGCCTGGCCGCCTCCCGCGGTGAACGCGTCGCGGAGCGACCGGAACGGCGCGATGGCGGCGCGACCCGCGCTCGTTCGGGAATCGCTCGGAGTTTCGTGTGGCGGCTCGCGGAGCCACGCGCCATGAATCAACCACACGACCACGACCAGCGCGGCGGCGAGCACGAAGGGTAGTTCGGAGTGTCGAGCGCTCAGGCTGCGCGCCGATCCGAGCACCATCATTGCGCCAAGACACATCGCGACGCCGAGGATGCCTTCGGTCTTCGACCGATGAATCGACGGCACCAGCTCGGCGAGGAGAGCCGAGAACGGCGCTCGCCATACGGCGATCGCGACGTCGACCACGATCATCGCCAGCAGCAGCGGCAGCAATCCGAATCGTTCGGCGAATGGGATCGCCGCGAGCGCGACGGCCGTCAGCGGCAGCGCCGCCAACACGAATGGCACGCGGCGTCCAAGGCGGGTGTGCGTGGCGTCGGACATCGCGCCAATCAGCGGGACGAGAAAGAGCGCGAGGACGTTGTCGATGCCCATCGCCGCTCCTACCGAAGCGCTGCTGGTCAAGTGCCGTTGCAGGAGCGGCGGAACGTACGAGTCATACAGCGGTGAGACCGCGCCCACGACGAAGGTCCCGGCGCCGAGCAGCAGCGACGCGGTCCACGGCATGGGTGCGGTTTCGGTACGGCGATGGGTGGGCATCGCGCCTATGCTACTCGGCCGATGCCATGTCGGTAAGGCGTTCCGCTCAGAGATAAGTCGTTGGGCGAAGTCCTGGATACGACATCCGGAAGGCGAGCGCCTTCAGCCCGTGGGACCTTGCTTCGGCGATCGTGTTGGCGTTGTACCAGGCCGCCGTATTGTCCATGACCACGATGTCGAAGCCGCTCGCCGCGATCGCCGCAAAGTCAGGTGGCGTGTCTCCATAGACGTACGCGATCTCGGGCTCGCTCGTCTCAGTCCATGGTTCGTCGTTGATGTCTCGCATATAGAATCCCTTTTCTTCCAATCGTGCAATGGTGGAACGGCCGCCCGCGAACGGAGCAGGCGACCGCAGGTCTTTCGTCAGTTGCGCCAGCTCAGATCCGTCAACGCGATGCGATACTCCTTTGCGTCGGCGTCCCAGGTGATGCGGTACGCGCTCGGGTAGTAGCCGGCGGTCTTGTATTTCGCGGGCGTGGAGATCGGAATGATCTGATCGCGCACTGCGGCATCCGTCGTGGTCTTCTTCTCGAGGATGTGCGCGCGCGTGATCATCGGCTCCAAGAAGGTGAACCGTCCGTCCCACGAACCGTAGATGAAGGTGGCCGTAAAGGGCTTGTAGGCGTCGGGCTTGCCGAGCAGACGCTGCAGCTCGGGTGAGCGAACGTCCAGCCAGTGCACGCCCATCATCGGTACCGCGACCTTGGCGGGCGGGGCGCCGGGTGGTCCGAGTGCAACGTTGAACGGCGGAACGTAGTCGCCGGTCGGGATGTTGTTCGCCTTGGTCTCGAAGGCCGAATCGGTCGGAACGATCGCGTCGCGTTCGGCCTTGGAGATCACGTAGAAGTGGAAGTCGAAGTGGGGGAAATCCTGGTACACGCCCTCGGGCTCGTGGCCGGCCGGGTTCCAGTTGAGCTCCACGAGCCTGAACGGCGTCGCGTTGCCGTCGGGCAGCGCGAGGATGTACTCGTGCGTCATCGGGCCGGCGCCGTGATGTCCGCTGCCGGCGCTCGGCAGGCCGTCGAGCGCCCGCTCATCGAGCGCGACGCCGATCTCGCGCGGCTTGCCGCTCTGGGCGTCGAGCAACACGTAGGAGCGGGCGCGTCCGTCGCCAAGCGTTACCGCCGGGCCGTACTGACGGGTCGCTGACGGGGCGATGGACTTGACGCTGGTGCTGGCCGTCAGCGCGACCTGCGCGCCCACTGCGCCGGCCCCAACGAACATCGCGACCGCTGAACTCAGAATGTGCAACGCGTGGTTGCGCGTCATGCGGGGTTCCTCTCGTGAAGGTGCAGTGTGATGGCACCAATGATCACGAGCCCCGCTTAACCGGCGCATAACGTCGGGGATCCTCCTACTTACAGCGCACGCGGAACTGGCGCTTGCGAGGCAGACATTCCGTTAAGCGGCTGGTAAGCGCCAAGGCCTAGCCTGCATCCATGCCAAACCCGTCGTTGATGGATGTCCCGTCCCCGCCGGAGTCACTGGGTGAAATTCGAGCGCGAGGCCAGGTCGTGCGGTACCGTCGATCGGGCACGGGACGCCCGCTGCTGCTGCTGCATTCGCCCCAGGACTCGCCGCGATTGTGGCCAGAGGTGCTGGAACTGCTCCACTCGGGGTTTCGGTTGGTCGTACCGGATCCGCCGCCGCGCGGAACCGAGGCCGAGATGTGGCTCTCGGCCCTGTTGGACGGACTAGGCTTATCGGGAGTGACCGTCGTAGCGTCGGACCAGTTCTGCATTGCGGCGCTCGAGCGCGCGCTCCTCGAGCCTGATCGAGTGGCGCGCGTGGTCATGGTCGTTCGCGGCCGGGGCAGTGAAGCGGTGGTCGACGGATCGATCGACTCGATTCCGCGGCTCGCATCGGTCTCGCTGTTGGTGCTGCGGCACGACCGGCCTGCCGCCGAGGTGTTGCCGCTGGTGACCAGCTTCCTCGAGCGCGCCGGCTCGCCGCCGCGCGCTTGAATCGACACGGTTCCGCACGTATTCTCCGCGACTCCCCCCCACACCGTCCAACAGACACTTCGTCGTGACGCAGCTGGAATCCGCCGGCACGAGCAGTGCCCCGGAGCTCCCGGTGCACCTGACCCCATTCGTTGGTCGGGGCCAGGAGCTCGACGAGCTTGCCCGCCTCATTCCATCGGCGCGTTTCATCACGCTCACCGGGCCTGGCGGAAGCGGAAAGACACGGCTGGCGCGCGAAGCCGTGCTTCGCGTGGCGCATGCCTTCGGGCGAGTCGCCTGGGCTGATCTCGCTTCGATCGCCGACGCGGACCTGATCGCCGAACAGGTTGGAACGGCGCTGCACCTGCCCGAGCGCGCCGACGCCACGCCGCGCGAGATCGTGGTCGGAGCGATCTGCGAGATCCGCACGCTGCTCGTGCTCGACAACTGCGAGCACCTGGTCGAAGCCTGCGCCGAGTTGGCCGAAGAGCTGCTCCGCGCATGTCCACGTCTCACCATCCTCACGACGAGCCGCGAGGCGCTCGGCGTTACGAGCGAGCTGGCGTGGCTCGTACCGCCGTTGGCTGGCGCGGAAGCGACGCAGCTATTCGTGGATCGCGCCCAGGCGGCACTGCCGACGTTCACATTGTCGAACGCAAACGTCGAGGCGGTCTCCGAGATTTGCCGGCGGCTCGACGGAATGCCGCTCGCGATCGAACTGGCGGCGGCGCGTGTGCGCGTGCTGTCACCGGCGCAGATCGCGCAGCGGCTGGACGACGCCTTCAGACTGCTGACCAGCGGGAGCCGCACCGCGCTGCCTCGCCATCGCACGCTGCGCGCAACGATGGAGTGGAGCTTTGGTCTGCTCGGTCTTCGCGAGCAGGTGTTGCTGCGGCGGCTCTCCGTGTTCGCCGGCAGCTTGACGCTCGAGGCGGCGGAAGCGGTGTGCGCCGGCGATCCGCTCGACACCGAAGACATTCTCGACGGGGTGACGGCGCTCGTCGACAAGTCTCTGGTCACGATGGTCGCATCGGAGGGTGTGGCGCGCTACCGGCTCCTCGAGACGCTTCGCCAGTATGGTATGGAACGCCTGTGCGACGCCGGCGAGCGAGAGGCGACCGAAGCGCGGCACGCCGAGTACTTTCTGGCCCTCGTCGAGCAGGCGGCGCCGGAGTTGTTCGGCGGAGAACACGTGCCCGGGCTTCTCGCGCGGCTCGGCGCGGACAACGACAATCTGCGCGCGGCAGCGGCATGGTCGGTGCACGCCGATGGCCGCGCGAGGATCGCGCTCCGCTTCGCCGACGCGTTGTTCTGGTTCTGGTACGGCTCGACGATGCATTTTGGCGCGGGACTGTTCCGCGAAGGCCGGCGATTCATCACGGAAGCGTTGGGTCGCGCCCGCGCGGTCGGCTGCGAACCGGCGCTCCGGGGGCGCGCGCTCGTGTCGCTCGGCCTGATTGGATTGGCGCAGGGCGATTATCACGACGCGAGCACTGCGTTCGACGAGGCGCTGTCGCTGCTGCGCGCACACGGGGAGCGTGATGACGTCACGTTCGTGCTTTCCAAGTACGCGGCGACCCGTCTCATGCTCGACGATCTCGACGCTGCGTGGAGCATGGCGAGCGAGGCATACGAGGCGATCGAGCCGATCCGTCCCGACTCGATGCTGCACTCGTTCGTCTACTCCTGGCGCGGCGCGATCGCACGCGCGCGGGGAGACTTCGCCGAAGCGAGACGCATGCACGAGGGCAACCTCCGGGTGGGGCGATCGCTGAAGCATCGGACGGTGCTGGGACACGGCCATTCCTTCCTCGCCGCGGTGCAGCTATCCGAGGGGTCAGTCGACGACGCCTTCGCCAACTTCTGCGAGGCCCTCCCGTACCATCTCGACCTGGGTGACGGGTGGGGACTCGCGCTCGATCTCGAAGGACTGGCGGCATGCGCGGCGCTCCGGCGCCGGCACGCGGATGCGGCACGCCTGATGGGAGCAGTCGACGCACTGCGCGAACGAAGTGCCGTCGCGCTGCCGGCCTCCGACGCCGCGGACCGCGCCCGGCGCATCGCGCTGGCCCGCGAAAAGCTCGGTGACGCATTCGATCGGCTGTACGCCGATGGACACGCGCTGTCGATGGACGACGTCGTTCGTCTCGCGACCGACGAAACCGTTCTGCACACGTCCGAGTTTCGCGTGCCTCCTCAAGGTGTGCCAGCGAGCGCGCTGCGGGGCGCCGCGAAGTCGGCGGCGGGATTGCGCGTCCTCGCACTCGGGCCGCTTCAGGTGTTCGTCGGCGGCCAGCCGATCGACACCGCCGCGTGGGGCTCGGCGCGTCCGCGCGAGCTGCTCGTTTACCTGCTCATGCATCCCGAAGGTCGCACGAAGGAGCAGGTCGGACTGGCCTTTTGGCCGGACGCGAGCACGGCGCAGGTCCGGAACAATTTCCACGTGACACTGCACCGCTTGCGCAAAGCACTCGGCGGCACGGACCGGGTCGCACTCGCCGGTGAGCGGTATCGCATCGAGAGTTCGCTCATCGACGAATTCGACGTGACGGCCTTCGAGCGCGACGTCGTCGACTTGCGTCGCGCGCTACGGCAGAACGCGACCGCGGCCGAGGCGACGTCTCGACTCGAGCGCGCGCTCGCGCGGTATCGCGGCGCGTTCCTCGATGGCGAGCCGGTGGGTGACTGGCACCTCGAGCATCGCGCGCGACTGCAGCGCGTCTGCGTCGACGCGTTGATGGAGCTGGGCGCACGGTACGCGGAGCAGGCGCGTCACGTCAAGGCAGCGGAGACGTTCTGGCGAGTACTCGCACGTGACGAGCTGCACGAGGAAGCGCTGCGCGCCCTCATCCGCGCGCTGACGGAATCCGGCGAGCGATCGCAGGCCATTCGCGCGTACCAGCGATTCGCGGGACACCTGCGTCACGAGCTCGGCGCGGATCCGGCGGAGGAAACGACGCGACTACTCGACCGTTTACAGGTCTCGCATGGCATCGGATAAAGCCCGACAGGGCGTCATCGAAATCCTGCTTGCCCTGTAAGGCTTGATTTGCGTACGTCCGGGGTCCAGTCCGAGGAAAGGATCCTGCGTGACCCGTGATGCGGCTGATTACGCTATTTCGAGTTCGCAGTACTCGAGGTCCGCATCACCGAGTACCGAGCGTCCATTGGCGGTGGCGGCCGACTGGGCGTTTCAGTTCATTGGTACGCTGGCCCCCGACGGCACACTGATCGACGCCAACCGCAGTGCGCTGGCGTTCGCCGGCGTTCGGCTCGCCGACGTCGTGGGGCGGCCGTTCTGGGACACCCCGTGGTGGACGCAATCCGAGCAGCGCGCCTGGCTCCGGCGGGCGGTCAGAGAAGCGGCGGGGGGCTCACTCGTCCGCGCGGAAGTCGAGCACACCGCGCCCGATGGACGGCGCATCTTCGTCGACTTCTCACTCGTACCCGTCCCGGACGACAACGGCGAGATCTGCGTGCTCCTCGCCGAAGGGCGCGACCTGACGGATCGCATGCGCGTCGAGGAGGAGCGGCAGACGTTGCTCTCCCAGGCACTCGTCGCGCGCCGAGCAGCCGAGGCGGCGGAACACCGCGCCCAGTTTCTCGCCAGGGCCGGCGAGTTTCTCAACTCGTCGCTCGAATACGACGCGACGTTCGAGCGGCTCGCCACGCTCATCGTCCCGGCGATCGCGACATTCTGCATCATCGACATCGTCGATGAGCACGGTGCGCCGCAGCGGGTTCAGGTCGTGCACGAGCGCGCGGAGATGCGTGCGGCGGCGAGGCGGCTCGCCGACTATCCGCGCGAGAGACAGCGCGTGTATCTGACGAGCGACGCGATCCACCGCGGCAAGTCGCGGCTGATGTCACGCGTGGACGGTGCATCGCTCGGCATGATCGCCGAGAATGCGGAGCACTTGTCCGTGTTGCGCGCCCTCGCGCCGGCGTCGTACATCGTGGCGCCGCTCATTGCGCGCGGTCGGATCCTCGGCGCGATTGCCCTGTGTCGCGACGAGACCGCGCCGCCGTACGACGAGGCGGATCTCAGAATGGCCGAGGATCTGGCGCACCGCGCGGCGCTGGCGCTCGACAACGCGCGCTTGTACGACCAGGCACGGCGATCGGCGCAGGCGCGTGACGATATGCTGGGGATCGTGTCGCACGACCTGCGCAATCCGCTCAGCGCGATCTCGATGTGCGTGCACGCATTGCTCGAGCGCGACGACACCGAGCCGGCTCGCCGAGTCGAGCTGCTGCGGATCGTGCACGATTCCGCGGACTGGGCGAACCGCATGATCGAGGACCTGCTCGACGTGTCCGCGATCGAAGCGGGCCGCCTCTCGCTGGAGCGTCGCTCGGTCGACCCGGTGCTCGTCGCCGCGCAAGCAATGCAGCTCTTCGAGCCGATGGCGGAGGAACAAGGCATCGCGCTGAGCCTCGATCTCCCGGAGTATCTGCCTCGGATACACGCGGACTCGGAGCGCCTGTTGCAGGCCCTTGGCAACCTCCTTGGCAACGCGCTCAAGTTCACGCCGTCGGGCGGGCATGTGCGGATTCAGGGTTCGTCGGACGGGACGCACGTCGTCCTGTCAGTGGCCGACACCGGTCCGGGCGTACCACCCGGAGACGTCCCGTTCATCTTCGATCGGTACTGGCATGCCCGGCGCACGGCGAAAGCGCGCGGCACGGGACTCGGCCTTGCGATCGTGAAGGGAATTGCCGGCGCACACAACGGGCGCGCTTGGGTGGACGCGGTCGCCGGTGGCGGCAGCCGCTTCTCGATCGCGATCCCCGTTCTCGAAGAGGGCGCGGCGATCTCCTGAGTGGGTGCGGGGTCGTGCGCGCGCTCGACGGCGGATCTGGACGCCAGTCGCGTTCCGAGCGATCATGTCGCGACCATGAACGCTCTCTCCATTCTCGACCGCGAGCATTCGATCGCCGGTGAGCACTACTCGCGCTGGCTCGTCCCGCCGGCGGCGCTCGCCATCCATCTGTCGATTGGCCAGGCATATGCCTTCAGCGTCTTCAACCTTCCGCTATCGCGCGCGATCGGCATCACGCAGTCGGCGCCCGGCGACTGGAAGCTGAGCACGATCGGCTGGGTATTCAGCATCGCGATCGTGTTTCTGGGATTGTCCGCTGCCGTGTTCGGCCGGTGGCTCGAGAACGCAGGGCCGCGAAAGGCGATGTTCGTTTCGGCGATGTGCTTTGGCGGCGGATTCGAGATCGGGTCACTGGGCGTCGCCACGCATCAGTTCTGGCTGCTGCTGCTCGGGTACGGAGTCCTCGGCGGCATCGGACTTGGCGTCGGTTACATCTCGCCCGTGTCGACCCTCATCAAGTGGTTCCCCGATCGCCCGGGAATGGCGACCGGGCTCGCGATCATGGGCTTTGGCGGCGGCGCGATGATCGCATCGCCACTTTCCACGATGCTCATGGCGCGCTACCGATCGCCCGCGACGACGGGAGTTGCGCAGTCGTTCGCGACGATGGGGCTGCTGTACTTCATCTTCATGATGTTCGGCGTATTCACCGTGCGCGTGCCGCGGGCGGGCTGGCAGCCGCGCGGCTGGACGCCGCGTGAGCGCCCGAGCCGGCTCGTGACCACCGGAAACGTCACCGCCGATCGCGCGATCACCACACCGCAGTTCTGGCTGCTCTGGGCCGTGCTCTGTCTCAACGTCACGGCCGGCATCGGTGTGCTCGGGCAGGCGTCGCCCATGATCCAGGAGATGTTCTCAGGATCGATTTCGGCGAGTGCCGCCGCCGGGTTCGTCGGACTGTTGAGCCTCGCAAACATGGGCGGCCGATTCGCGTGGTCGTCACTCTCGGACTACATCGGGCGCAAAGCGGTGTATGCGACGTTCTTTCTGCTGGGTGCGGCGCTGTACGCGGTCGTGCCGTCGACCGGCAGAGCGGGGAACGTGGCGCTGTTTGTCGCGGGTTACGTCGTGATCATCAGTATGTACGGCGGCGGATTCGCGACCATTCCGGCATACCTGCGTGACATGTTCGGCACGACCCAGGTCGGCGCGATTCACGGTCGCCTGCTCACCGCGTGGTCGACGGCCGGAATTCTCGGGCCCGTACTCGTGAACTACATCCGCGAGTATCAGATCGCGCACGGCGTGGCCAAGGCCGATGCGTACACGACCACGATGCACATCATGGCCGGTTTGCTCATCGTCGGATTCATCTGCAATCTGCTCGTACGGCCGGTGCACGAGCGGCATCTCACGACCGAGCATCCCGCGGCATCGACCGCGGCCATCGCATGAGCGCGCGCGTGCCAAGCTCCGGCCAGTCCGGGCTGTCGGTCGGCTTGGCCCTCCGGCTCGCCGGTGCCTGGGCGTTGGTAGGAATCCCGTTGGCGTGGGGTGTGTGGCAGGTGTTCCAGAAGTCGCTCGACCTCTTTCGTTGAGACAATCGTCGGACTTTCACTCAAGTGACCCGGACCGGGCTTATGAGTTCTCGAATTGTTCGGCAGGCTCGAAGTGGGCGCACGTCGCTCTCTGGACCGCTCGTCGCGACGGCCCTGTTATTCGCGATGGTCTTGCCGGCAGTCGCGAGCGCACAACCCGACAGTGTGCCGCGAATCGTCGGACGCTGGGATCTGCGCGTGCAGGGCAGGGACGGCGTCTACCCGTCGTGGCTCGAGGTCACGACGTCGGGCTATCGCGTCCTGGTTGGACGGTTCGTCGGCCGCGTTGGCAGTGCGCGACCGATCAGCCGCGTGGAGTACGCGAACGGCAAGCTGCGCTTCTCGATCCCGCCGCAGTGGGACCGCGAAACGGCGGATCTGCAACTCGAGGGAGCGCTCGCCGCCGACCGCCTGACCGGCACGATCACCCTGCCGTCAGGCGAGAAAAATTCGTTCACCGGCGCGCGAGCGCCGAGCCTGTTGCACGCCGCGCCGGCGTGGGGTACCGCGGTCGAGCTGTTCAACGGCAAGGACCTCACCGGCTGGAAGACCGAGGGCGGCCAGAGCCACTGGACGGTGGTGAACGGCGTGCTGACGAGCACGGCGAGCGGCGCGAATCTCGTGAGCACGAGGACCTTCGGCGACTTCAAGCTTCACGTCGAGTTCCGCTATCCCAAAGGCGGCAACAGCGGCGTGTACTTGCACGGCCGGCACGAGGTGCAGATCGAAGACACGCCGCAACGCGATTTCCCGCTGTCGGTGGACGTGGGCGGCGTCTACGGATTTCTTCCGCCGAACGAGATCGCCGTGACCGGGCCAGGCAAGTGGCAGGTGTACGACATTACGCTGGTGGGACGCCGCGTCACGGTCGTATTGAACGGCCACACGATCATCGCCGATCAGATCATCCCCGGCATCACCGGCGGCGCGATCGACAGCGACGAGGGCGCACCGGGGCCGCTCCTGCTGCAGGGCGACCACCTGCCGATCGAGTATCGCAATATTCGGCTCACGCCCGCAAAGTAAAACTCAATTAGGGTCAGAGTCGAATTAGCCAAAATGGGGTCAGACCCCAATTAGCGTCTGCTAATTGGGGTCTGACCCTAACTGACCCGCTAATTCGACTCTGACCCTAATTAACCAATTCTACGCGTGGGGTGCCCAGGCGCGCTCGCCGCGCTTGTACGGAACGCACGGCTCGAACTTCCCGGGCGATTCGACGTACCGCTGCGCCTGTGTGTAGCCGATCTCCGAGGTGAAGTAGCCGAGCAGCGCGAGCTCCTTCATCATCCGGAAGTAGTGGGTCGGCGAGTCGGCCGTGATCGCCGCCGCTGGATTCGCCCCCGGCGCAGGCGCCATCTCCTTGCGTTGACCCGGAACGAACGCATCGGATTTCTTGCCGATCTCAGCGCCACGGGCCTTCTGGGCGACGTCGCGCGCATCCATGTACTTCTTCTGCTCGCGATCGAGTCGCTCGAGCAACTGGAGTCGCTGCCGCGGGCGCGCTCGCATGAACCGTACGCCATACGCCGTCTGGGAGGCTTCGTCGATCGCCTTCATGCCGTCGCGAAAGATCTGCTGTTCCCCCGCATCGTAGGTGTCGTTGACCATGAGCGCCATGAACGGGCCGACTTTCGCCGCCTTGGCGCCCGGAGTGCTCGTGGCCGGGAGCATCGTCTCGGCGACCTCGTTGAGAAATGCGACGTCCGCCGCGGTGAATGGCCCCACGCCTCGAGCCGACTCGGCGAGAAGCGCGGCGCGCGGGTGCGCATCGTGCTCCGTCGCGTGGAGGAGCCGTGGGCCACCGACGAAGGCGATGCCGCCGAGGAGCGCCGTCACGCGGCGCAACGCCTCGCGGCGATCGATCGAATCCTTTTCCATGGTCATCGCTCGGCGCTCGGCTAGATGTTGCGGCGCTTGAGCTCGTTCACGGCGAAGTCCGCCGCGCGAGCCGTGAGCGCCATGTAGGTGAGCGACGGATTCTGGCAGGCGGTGGACACCATGCACGAGCCGTCGGTGACGAACACGTTGGGCGCGTCCCACACCTGATTGTGCGAGTTGAGCACCGACGTCTTGGGGTCGCGTCCCATGCGCGCCGTGCCCATCTCGTGAATGCCCATCCCCGGGAAATAGCCGTCGTCGTTCGTGTGTACGTCCTTGACGCCGCACTGCTCGAGCAAGTCCGCCATGTCGGCCATCATGTCCTTTCGCATCTTGGCTTCGTTCTCGCCCGTCGCGCAGTCGATCGCGATCACGGGGAGACCCCACTTGTCCTTTTTCGTGTTGTCGATCGTGACCTTGTTGGCGTGGTTGGGAAGCATCTCGCCGAACGCGGTGCCGCCGATCGTCCAGTCGCCGGGCTGCGCCATGGAATCCTTGAACGCGCCGCCCACGCCAAGCTCCTTGACCGCGCGCGCCCATCCGTCCCGGCCCGCGCCGCCCTGATAGCCAAAGCCGCGCAAGTACTCGCGCTTGTCACCGAACAGATTGCGGTAGCGCGGAATGTAGAATCCAGTCGGCCGGCGCCCGAAGTAGTACTTGTCCAGCAGCCCGTCGATGCGTCCTTCGGCGCCGACCCGGAAGTGGTGGTCCATCAGGTTGTGGCCCAGCTCACCCGAGCTGCTTCCGAGTCCGCCCGGCCAGACGTCTGTGGCGGAGCGCATGAGGAGCCACGCGGTGTTGATCGTCGACGCGCACACGAAGATGATCTTCGCGTTGTAGTCGGTGACCTTCTCGGTGACGGCATCGAGCACGCGTACGCCGGTTGCGCGCTTCTTGTCGCGATCGTACAGAACCTCGGTGACGATCGACCACGGCTTGAGCGTGAGGCGTTTGGTCGCCGTCGCCGGCGGCAGCGTGGAGGACTGCGTACTGAAATATCCGCCGTAGGGGCAGCCGAGCCAGCACGCGTCGCGATACTGGCAAGGGAAGCGATTCGGAAGCTGCTTCGTCGCGTTGGCCGTGCGGCCGGGAATGATCCGCCGCCTGCCGTCGAAGAGCTTGCGAAGCTTGTTCGCGACCAGCTCCTCGCCGCAGTTGAGCGGCATGGCCGGCTGAAACTGGCCATCGGGAAGCTGAGGCATTCCTTCGCGCGAGCCAGAGATCCCGGCGTGGCGTTCGACGTGATCGTACCAGGGCGCGACATCGGCGTAACGAATCGGCCAGTCGATCGCGATTCCGTCGCGCGCGTTGGCCTCGAAGTCGAAATCGCTCCAGCGGTAGCTCTGCCGGCCCCACATCAAGGAACGGCCGCCGACGTGGTATCCACGGAACCAGTCGAAGCGCTTGATCTCGGTGTACGGACTGTCCTTGTCGGACGCCCACCACGAAAGGTTCTTTTCGTTCAGCGGATAGTCGCGCTTGAGCACCGGATACAGCTCTTCCATCGACTTGGTGCGGCCGCCGCGGTGGGCGTACTGCCACGGTGCCTTGGTCGCGTTCACGTAATCTTTGATGTGCTCGACGTTCTGGCCTCGCTCGAGCATGAGTACGCGCAGGCCCTTCTCGGTGAGCTCCTTGGCGGCCCAACCGCCGGAGATCCCGGAGCCTACCACGATCGCGTCGTAGTTCCTGGATTGCATGGAACCTCTCATTCCTCGTTGTCACGGTGTCGCCGACGGCCCAACAATGCGCTGCGATGGTCGGGTCCGGAAGAGACGTCACTGCAAAGGCGGGCCCGGCCTCGATGGCGCCCAGATCTGCTGCCATCGCTCCGCGCCGCGGTGCCGCGACCCGATGGCGCTGCCAACGATCGTACCGGGAATGGCGCCGACCGCGTAGTATGCCAGAAACCCACCGACGTTGTCGCCGACGTTGCACGAACCATTGCTGAACGCGCATGCGAGGCCGACGAACGCGCCGCCTGAGACAAGGCCGCCGACCAGCGCGCCGGTCCATTTGCGGCTGGGACGGCCGCGGCTCACGTCGATTTTCCGAATCGACCCGATGGTGATTTCCATCGGCTGTCGCGCGTCTCCCGTGTCGATGACGATGGTCGCGGGCGTGCTCGAGACGAAGTTGCCCGCGTGCCGCGCGAGCGTCGGCGCGGCAACCGCGGACGGCGGTGCCGTGGAGATCCGAACGCGTGTTCCGGGCGTCATCGACGGCTGAGCGCCGCCGATCGCGCCGTGGACGACGATCAAGATCGCGAATGCGAAGCGGTGCAGCATGAGTCCCATCGACTGCAACAACTGCGCAATGCTGGCGAGCCGGGCGGGACAGTGAGTTCGAACCATGGTCCGGGAGGCGCTCGGACTCCTGCTGGCGCGATCTTCTCTCGCACGCTCGCTTGCCGTCCCTGGCCGCGGTAGAATCCGGCCCATGCCGATGACGTCCGAAGGTCGTATGCGCGCGTGGCCGTAATAGGGGTGCCGCACCTGAGCGCGGAACAGGGTCGCATCGCGGCGGCGGACGCTGGCACCGCGCCGTGGCGACTGTGGGGGCCGTACCTCGCGGAGCGCGCGTGGGGCACGGTGCGTGAAGACTACAGTCCGAACGGCGACGTCTGGGGATACTTCACCCACGAGCAGGCGCGCAGCCGCGCCTACCGCTGGAACGAAGACGGTCTGCTCGGGATCTGCGACGACAGCCAGCATCTTTGCTTCGCGATCGCGCTCTGGAACGGCAACGACGCGATCCTCAAGGAGCGGCTGTTCGGCCTGACTGGCCGCGAAGGCAACCACGGCGAGGACGTCAAGGAATACTGGTACTATCTGGACAACGTGCCGTCGCACGCCTACATGCGGGCGCTGTACAAGTATCCTCATGCCGCATTCCCGTATGACGATCTCCGCGAGCGGAACCGCCAGCGCGGGTCGAACGATCCGGAGTACGAGCTGCTCGATACGGGCGTATTCGACGGCGAGCGCTACTTCGACGTCGGCGTCGAGTACGCCAAAGCATCGCCCACCGATATCCTCGTCCGGGTAACCGTCGCGAACCGTGGTCCCGATCCGGCGACGATCGACGTGCTGCCGACGATCTGGTTTCGCAACACCTGGTCGTGGGGCTGGAGCGGGTACCGGCCCTCGCTCAGCGAATTGCGGGCGCCGGACGCGCCGGTACAGGTACTGGCCGAGCACGAAGCGCTCGGGCGGTATCACCTCACGTGCGAGGGGAAGCCCGAGCTTCTCTTCACGGAGAACGACACCAACGCCGCTCGACTGTTCGAAGCGACGAACACGACGCCGTACGTCAAAGACGCTTTCCACGATTACGTGGTGAATGGGCGTGCCGATGCGGTGAATCCGGCGCGGCAGGGCACCAAAGCCGCCGCCCGGTATCGGACGACACTCGCGGCCGGCGCCGAGCACGTGATACGGCTCAGGCTCTCCACAGACGCGGGCGCCGACGTGATCGGACCGGCCTTCGACGCGACACTCGAGCAGCGCATCGCGGAAGCGGACGAGTTCCACGCGTCTCTGGTGGCGCCTGAGGTCTCGGCCGACGAGCGGCTGATCCAGCGTCAGGCGCTCGCGGGCCTGCTCTGGAACAAGCAGTTCTACCACTACGACGTGGAACGGTGGCTCACGGGCGATCCGGCGTTCCCGCCGCCGCCAGCCGAGCGGCTTGGCGGGCGCAATCACGAGTGGGCGCACCTCAACAACCGCGACGTGATCTCGATGCCCGATACCTGGGAGTATCCGTGGTATGCCGGGTGGGATCTCGCATTTCACGCCGTCACACTCGCCATGGTCGACCCGTCATTCGCCAAGGAGCAGCTCGTGCTGCTGCTGCGCGAGTGGTTCATGCATCCCAACGGCCAGCTCCCCGCGTACGAATGGCAGTTCGCTGACGTCAACCCGCCCGTGCACGCCTGGGCGGCGATGCGCGTCTACCAAATCGAGCGCCGCATCACCGGCTCCGGGGATACGAAGTTTCTGGAGCGGGTTTTTCACAAACTGCTCATCAACTTCACATGGTGGGTGAACCGGAAAGACGTGCAGGATCGGAACGTCTTTCAGGGCGGGTTCCTGGGACTGGACAATATCGGCGTGTTCAACCGGAGCGAGGGACTGCCCGGTGGCGCCCGGTTGGATCAGAGCGACGGTACGAGCTGGATGGCGATGTTCTGCCTCAACATGCTCGCCATTGCGCTCGAGCTGGCGCGGCAGGACGACGCCTACGAGGACGTGGCCACCAAGTTCCTCGAGCATTTCTTCTACATCGCGCACGCCGCCAACTCGCGCATCGGGCCGACGGGGGAATCCGAGGACCTGTGGGACGAACAGGATGAGTTCTACTACGACCTCCTTCGCCTCCCCGATGGATCGACCCGCTTCATCCGCGTGCGCTCGCTGGTCGGGCTCATCCCGCTGCTCGCCGTCGAGACGCTGGATCCACAGCTGCTGCAGCGCCTCTCCGGATTCCGCGAGCGGCTCGAATGGTTCCTGCGCTACCGGGCTGACATGGTCGGCGACGCGGCGTCCGTCACGCGTGCCGGCGAGGCGGACCGGCGGCTGTTTGCGATCGTCAGCGAGCCGCGGCTCCGCGCGATCCTGCGGCGGATGCTCGACGAGTCCGAGTTTCTCTCACCCCACGGCGTGCGCTCAGTGTCGCGCTGGCACGCCGATCATCCGTACCAACTGCATATCGACGGGCGAGACCTGGGCGAGGTGCGCTACGAGCCGGCGGAATCGAGGAGCGGATTGTTTGGCGGCAACTCAAACTGGCGTGGGCCCGTCTGGTTCCCGCTCAACTACCTGATCATCGAGGCGCTGCAGAAGTTCGATTGGTACTACGGGTCGACGTTCCGCGTCGAACATCCGAGCGGCTCGGGTCGAATGCTCACACTATGGGAGGTCTCGGTCGAGTTGTCGCGGCGGTTGATCGGCCTGTTCGTGCGCCACGAGGGACGACGCCCGGTGTTCGGCGGCTGGGAACGGCTGCAGCGCGAGCCGGCGTGGCGCGATCTGCTGCTCTTCCACGAGTACTTCGACGGTGACACGGGCGCGGGCCTCGGTGCGTCGCATCAGACGGGATGGACGGCGCTCGTCGCGAAGTTGATTCAGCAGAGCGGCGTGCCAGCGGTGACGTGACGGCGGACGCGCCGTCGAGTCACGCGATCCTCACGCCGATCACGCGCTCCAGGTATTCCTTGCTGATCGCCGCCGACTGCGCCGGTGTGCGCGACGGATCCGGCACGCTGTCCAACTCGACTACTGCCCAGCCGTCGAACTGGATGGCGCGCAGTGCGCGGAACACGCCGCGCAGGTTCACCGTGCCGCGGCCGAGCTCCACGAACTGATACCCCCCGCCGCCGGAATCCGGCCGCACGTCCTTGATGTGCAGCATCTGCAGCCTGTCACGATACTGGCGAATCGCCGCCACGGGATCGCCGCCGCCCTGCTGCCAATGCGCCACGTCGAGCAGCAGGCGAACGTACCGCGGGTCAGTCGCCCGCAGCACGCGATTCGTGTCGGCGGGTGCTTCGCTCAAGCTCCCGACGTGCGGGTGAAAGACGACCGGGATTCCGAATTCCGCCGTGCGCTTTCCGATTTCCGTGAGGAGATGTCCGAGCCGCTCGCACTCGGACGGCGTGGCGCGGCGGCCGTGCCGAGAGTCAGCGATGAGCTGCAGGTACAAACCGCCGGCGTCCTTGAGCCACTGCGCGTGCGCCACGTGCTCGTCGATTGTCCGAGATTCCTCCTCGGGCGCGATGGACACGTTGCCGCTGGAGAGCGCCACGAACGTCAGATGATGGTCCGCCAGGACTCGGCGGAGCGCGGCGGGATCCCGGCCGATACTCGCGAGCACGTTGGCGCGGAGCTGGATCCCGGCGTACCCCAAGGCGCTGATGTCGTCGATCGCCTGCCGATCCTTCTCGTTCCAGGTGATCGACGCGTACCCGATTCGAATCGAGCCCGCGGAATGAGGGCGATCGAGCGCAGCCGGCAACGGCAAAGCCGCGGAGACGGCCGCGCCGCTGATCTGCCTCACGAACTCTCGACGTGTCGTCATGCGCGGGTCCTCCTGGAAACGTGCAGGCCTCGAGCTCTAAACTCGCCTGCGCAGCCCGCGCGCGGTAGAATCTGGCCATGCCGAAACCGTCACTGCTCAGAGCCTGCGTGTGCACTTGCGCCGCGATCGTGCTGTCTGCGGCGGCCGCGCCGGCACAGACGCCCAATCATCTCACCGCCGCCGAGCGCACCGCCGGATGGCGACTCCTCTTTGACGGGAAGACATTCGCCGGTTGGCGTGGTCTGGGATACGACAGTGTACCGACCGCGCACTGGCGCATCGTCGACGGTGCCATCGAGAAGATCGCGAGCGGCAACGTACCGCGAATGGCCGACGGCCAGCCCGCCGCCGGCGGCGACCTCGTGACCGCGGACACCTTCCGCGATTTCGAGCTCGCGTTTCAATGGAAGGTGGTGCCGGGCTCGAACAGTGGCGTCAAGTACAACGTTTCGGAGGAGCTCTCGCTCGCGAAAGCGACGAACCATGCTGCGCTCGGCTTCGAGTATCAGGTGCTCGATGATTCACTCAACGACGACAACAAAGTGCCGACGCATCGGGCCGGTTCGCTGTACGATCTCGTCGCGCCCAATGCGGCAAAGCACCTTCGGCCGGTAGGCCAATGGAACGACGCGCGCATCGTGCTCCGCGGCAATCACGGTGAGCACTGGCTCAATGGCGCGAAGATCGTCGACTTCGACTTCGGCACGGCGCGCATGGACTCGCTCCTCGCGGCGAGCAAGTATCACCCGATTCCCGGATTCGCCGACCGTCGGGCCGGCCACATCGTGCTCCAGGATCACGGCGACGAGGCGTACTACCGCAACATCAGGATCCGTGAGCTGCGCCCCTCGCCACGCTGACAACAAGAGAGAGCTCACATGTCAAACGACTCGACGATCGATCGCCGCGAGTTTCTTCGCAGCTCGTCTGCGGCGGGGCTGGGGATCGCGATGGGCGGCCGGGTGAGCGCACCAGCCATTCTCTCCGTGCGCTCGCCGAACGAACAGGTGGTCGTCGCCGTCATGGGTCTCAACGGCCGCGGCATGGTGCACGCGCACAACTTTCGCCGATTGAAGAACACC
>DATISA010000134.1:0-27713 GCA_035469245.1 Gemmatimonadaceae bacterium | reverse complement strand
ATTGTCATTAGTATCTGGAGATTCCCATGACCCAACGACTGACTCTCGATCCCGCGCGCACGGCGCTGCTGGTGATCGACATGCAGAATGCCTTCGTGATGCCCGGCGGTTCGATGGCGCGGCTCGGCCTCAGCACCGCGCGCGGCCATGACATCATCGAACCCGTGCGCCGGCTCATCGACGCATGTCGCAAGCGAGGCCTGCCCGTGATTCACACGCTGACGACCTTCCGGCCGGACTATGCGGACGCCGGCCTCGTCGGCCAGCGCTTTCCCGCGCTCCAGCCTTTGGGCCACATCATGGCCGGCACCTGGGACGCGCAAATCATCGATCGCCTGCTGCCGCGCGAGGGCGAATACGTCATCGCCAAGAGCCGGTTCAACGCTTTCTACGGTACGAGCCTCGAGCTCGTGCTTCGCTCGCTCGGCGTGGACACGCTGATCGTGGCCGGGGTGGCCACGAACGTCTGCGTGGAATCGACGATCCGCGAGGCCTTCATTCGCGACGTGAACGTGATCCTGCCGCGCGACGCGACGGCGTCCTACACGAAGGAGATGGAAGAGGCGAGTCTCGCGACGCTGGGATTCATGTTCGCAAACGTCACGACGGTCAACGACGTGGTCGAAGCGATCGAGGCAACCGGCGCGATACCAGCGGAGGCGATGGAGCTCGCCGGCGTCTGAACCTGCTGCCTTGGGGCACAGACACCAAGCGGCCGTAAGCCGACGGCGCGGCCGTCGGCCGGCAGCGTTGTCCGTCAGCGGTCAGCGGTCAGCGGTCAGCCGTCAGCTCGAGCCGCCAGCCGTCAGCCGCGCGACAAGCCGAGCGCCGATAGCCGCAAGCCGCGGCGGAGCTATCGAATCGCCAGCCCGATCCCCGAAAGCAGCCCGTACACCATCGCCAACCGCGACGCCCGCGGGGTGAGCGGGAACAGTTCCTCGAACTGCCGCGCGCACCGTACGCGCCGCGCGACGTCGATCGCCGTCGGCAGCGTGGCGAGCGGCAGCAGCGCGGAGATCCTGTAACCGCCGCCCAGCCAGAGCCAGAAGGGAATCAGGTACGCGAACATCGTCAGCGTCCACAATTCCACACGGCTGAATCCGCGCCCCCAGCGCACCGCGCCCGAGCGCCAGTCTTTGGCACGATCGAAATCGGCGTCGCGAATCTCGTCGATCAGCAGCACGTTCGTCACGAGCGCGGCCACGGGCAGCGCCGCGACGTACACGTTTGGCGACAGCGATCCGAACGCGTCGAGAAGCGCCGTGAGCGGGCGTTGGTCGGCGATTCCCGCCTGCGCGATGTACGTCGCGGGCACCGCGATCAAGCCGAACATCGCGAAGAAGACCGGATCGGCGACGCCGAGCTTGGCATATGGCAGTGGTCCGCCGCCGTAGCCGAGGCTCGCGAGCGCGCCGATCACTCCCAGCACAATGACCGCGGGCCAACCCACTGAGGCGGCGAGCAGCGGCGCCGTGAGTAGCGCGAGCGCGAAGCAGGCGGCGATCGCGAACCGGAGTCCGCGCAGCGTCAGCGATCCATCCTTCAGCGCGGAGAGGAGCTCGGGATGCTCGGGAATGTCGCGGTGCTCCGTGATCAGCGCGTAGTTGTCTGCGAACACTCCACCCACGTGAATCGCCCAGCTGGCGACGAACGCAAGCATCGCCGCGACGGGAGCGGCAACGCGATCGTGCACCGCGAGACCCACCGCTACGAGTATGGGAGCTGCCGCCGTCGGAAAGGTGTGCGTCGGGTAGAGCAGCAAGTCCACCCAGATCCGGCGTGCCACGCGGGGGCCGGGACGCGTGTGAGCGGCGGCGTGGATGGACGATCGCAGCATGGGGCAAAACTACCGCGAGGCGCGCGCGCATTGCGTCGGGGAGCCCCCGAGCGCGCGGTGGCGATCCCCGACAAACATTCAGGGTTGTTGCGTATGGTTGCGCTTTTGCGAACAGCCGATATTCAGTGTGCGTTCGCGGACGAGTATCCCGCGAACGGAGCCTTCTCGCGAGACGTCGTCGGAAGGCAGCGTGCAGCTCTTCGGTGCTGAAACGCGGGTTGTGAGGTCGCTGGCCACAATCGAGGTCCTGAGATCTCAGGGCACCTGAGTCGGGCTCGTCCAACTCGGGCAAGATCGCCAGCCGGTCATGAGCTTGGTAGTTCTCAACAGCTGTCGAGCGAGTGGAACCGAACCGGAAGCTGACGATCGCCAGCGGTTAGAATCCCTGCAGGAGGTATCACTACCTCCTGCGGGGATTCGCCGTTTCTGCCCCGTCGATCCGTGACCCATTCCATGCCTGCGATCCGAAAGCGTCAGCGAACTGCATCGAGCACGCGTAGGCGGCGCGTACCGCGCGACACCGCCGATCGCGCGACCCAACTTCGCGAAGAGATTCGCCGACACGACGAGCACTACTACGTCGAGAATCGGCCGGCGATCTCCGACGACGCATACGACCGCCTGGTCGCGGAGCTGCGGCGCATCGAGGCGCGGCATCCCGATCTGGTCACGCCCGATTCGCCGACTCGCCGAGTCGCCGGCCGCGTCGCCGGAGCGTTCGCGTCAGTCCGACACGCGGCGCCGATGCTCAGTCTCGAGGCGACGCGCGCGCCGGCCGACGTCGCCGCGTTCGTCAGACGCATGAGCGGCCCTGGCGGCGACTCGGACCTCGTGCTCGAGCCGAAGCTCGATGGCCTCTCGGTGGAGGTCGCGTACACCAACGGGAAGCTCGTCGCGGCCTCGACGCGCGGCGATGGCATCGAGGGCGAGGACGTGCTGGCCAACGTTCGCACGATCCGCTCGGTGCCGTCGTCGCTGCGCGCGGGCCGGAACGGCGCACCGCGGTTCCTCTCGATACGCGGCGAGATGCTCATGCCACGCTCGGCGTTCACGCGCATGAATCGCGAGCTCGCCGCGCGCGGGGACGAGGGATTCGCCAATCCGCGAAATGCCGCCGCGGGCTCGTTGCGCCAGCTCGATCCCGCGGTCACCGCGAGCCGCCCGCTGCGCTACGTGGCCTACGAAGTACTCGACAGTCGCGGCGCCGATTGGTCGTCTGAACGCGACGTGCTCGGCGATTTGCGGCGTTGGGGGTTCAGCGTCCCCGAGCGCGTCACGTTCGCGCGCACGCTCGACCAGGTCGAGCGCTATCATCGTGGAATCGCTGGGCTGCGCGATGGGCTCGACTACGAGGTCGACGGCATCGTCATCAAAGGCTGCTCGCTCGCCGTGCGCGAGCGGCTCGGTTCCACGAGCCATCATCCACGCTGGGCGCTCGCCTACAAGTTCGAGGCGCGCGGCGAAACGACCACCGTCGAAGACATCGTGTTCCAGGTGGGACGTACGGGCGTGCTCACTCCCGTCGCGCTGCTTCGGCCGGTGGACGTCGGCGGCGTCACGGTAGCGCGCGCCACGCTGCACAACCTGGATGAGCTTCACCGCCGCGATGTGCAGATCGGCGACTCCGTGCGAGTCCATCGCGCGGGCGACGTGATTCCGGAGATCGTCGAGCGCCGGCGCGGAGCGCATCGCCGCGCGCCGTCCATTCCGCGACGATGCCCCGGGTGCCGTGCCGCGCTCACGCGCGACGGACCGTTCCTGCGCTGCACCAATCGCTGGCAATGCCCCTCGCAGCTCGTCGCTGCGATCGTGCATCTGGCGAGCGACGACGCTTTCTGCATCCAGGGACTCGGCGGCGAAGTGGCGCAGCGTCTGGTAGACGCATCGCTCGTCCGTCGCCTGCCCGATCTCTTCACGGTTGGCGCGTCCGAGTTCCGTACGCTTCCTGGCTTCGCCGCGCGCTCTGCGGCCAAGCTGGCGGAGTCGATCGCGCGCGCGCGCCGCATCGAGCTCCCAGCCTTTCTCGTGGCGCTCGGGATTCCCGGCGTCGGCAAGGCTTCGGCTCGCGCGCTTGGCGACGCGTATCCGACGCTGGACGCGCTGGTTGGAGCGAGCGCGGAAGAGATCGCGTCCGTGCCCAACATCGGAGCCATCCAGGCCGCGGCCATTCATGAATACTTGGGCGATCGCCGCACGCGGGCGCTCATCGACGGCTTCCTTCGCGCCGGCGTCCGCATCGAACCGGTACATGCGGAGCGAAAGCGCGGCCCGCTCGCCGGCAAGCGGATCGCCTTCACGGGCACGCTTCCGACGCTCTCACGCGCCGAGGCGTCGCGCCTCGCCGAGGACGCCGGCGCGCAGATCACGGAATCGGTGTCGGAGAAGCTCGACTACCTCGTCGTTGGCCGCGATCCCGGAAGCAAGCGCGCGAACGCCGAGCGTGCAGGCGTTCGGATCATCGACGAGAAGCGGTTCAGGCAACTCCTCACGCGCGCAGTGTAGCAGACATCGGGCTGGTCAGGCGGCGTGTGCGGCGGGCGCCGGGCCGGCGTCGACCAGTCGCTTTGCGCGTGGCTCGACCCTGAGGTTCAGTCCTTCCAACGTCCGCGCGCCGAGCAGCACCATGTCTCCCGGCGCGCCGAACACGACGTCGTCGGTGGCAACTGTACCGCCCGCATAGACCCGCGCCGACCCGACCCACCGCTCCAGTATCGTGCCGTCGGCCTGACGGAACCGCCACACCTTCAATCGGTCGACACCCAGGGTCTCGAGAATGGCCGCTGGCACCCACGTCAACTCGGCACCTGTATCGACGAGGGCGGACAGCACGGTCCGGCGCTCGCCGGGTCGCGCCGGATTCTCGATCTCGATGTCTATGCGGAACGTCCCCATGTCGTCAGACATGCTACCTCGTCATTACGAGATCGGAGTCACCAAATCGTGTCGGTTCAACGCAATTTAGCGCGGGCTCTACGCGCGACCGTGCCGAGCTCTCGTGTCTCCGCTATGCCGTGCGTCTCACTCCCGGACCTACCGCTTCCGGAGGAGCGCGAGCAACTCGTCCAGGGACCGCGTGTTCGCGACGCGCTTGCGTTCGATCCACCCGCGGCGCGCCTGATCGACGCCCCAGCGCATGAAGCCGAGCTCCTCGGTCGAGTGGGCGTCGGTATTGATCACGAACGATGCGCCCAGTTCCTGCGCGCGTCCCGCCGCGATATCGTCGAGGTCGAGCCGCTCGGGTTGTGCATTGATCTCGAGCAGAACGCCCTCGCCGGCCGCCACGCGGCACACCTCGTCAAGATCGAACCGCGCGCCGGCACGGCCATTGATCAGTCGCGCGTGCGGATGGGCGAAGATGTGTACGCGCGGGTGCCGCAGCGCTCGCGTGATACGCGCCGTTTGCTTCGCCGGCGAGAGCCCGAGCGACGAGTGAAGCGACACGAGCACGATGTCGAACATCGCGAGCGTGTCGTCGTCCAGGTCGAGCGTCCCGTCGGTGCGCACGTCCACCTCGGCGCCCTTGAGAATCGTCAGCCTGGAGAGCTTGGCGTTCAGGCGATCGATGCGCCGCATCTGCTTGCGGAATTCGTCGCGTGACATTCCGCCGGCGATTCGCACGGCGGGTGTGTGGTCGGTCACGGCGATGTACTGATAGCCCAGCGACTGAGCCGCCTCGGCCATCTCGTCGAGCGAGGCGCGCCCGTCACTATCCGTCGTGTGTACCTGTAAGTCGCCACGGATGTGGCGCAGCTGCACGAGCGAGGGGAGCGTCCCGTTACGCGCCGCTTCGATCTCGCCGCGCATCTCGCGCAACTCCGGCGCAATCCATGGCAGGCCGACCGCCTTGAAGACGTCGGTTTCCTCGTTGCCCGCGATCCGGCGCTTTCCACGGTACACGCCGTACTCATTGATCTTGAGCCCGGCCCGTCGCCCGAGCGCCCGGATCGCGATGTTGTGCGCCTTGGATCCCGTGAAGTAGTGCAGGGCGGCGCCGTACGACTCCGGCGGCACGACGCGAAGATCCACCGCGACGCCGCCAGCGAGCCTCACGGCGGCGCGCGTCGTGCCGTGCGCCGTGACGCGCCGGACTTCCGGATACGCCAGGAAGTGTCGTACCGCCGCGCGGCCATCCTCCGCCTGAACGAGCATGTCCAGATCGCCCACCGTGTCGCGACAACGTCGGAAGCTGCCCGCCAGCTCGGCGCGTTCCACGCCGGGCCCGGCGAGCATGTAGGTGACGAACGGCTCACCGTACTGCGCGGCGCGCGAGCGAAGGAGCCGCTTCTCGGTCGACGTGCGCGCCGCGATCTCTTCGAGGAAGTGCGATTCGGTTTTGCGTCCGAAGCCCTTGAGCTCGTGCACGCGGCCGGCTCGTGCCGCGCGCGTGAGCCCTTCGAGCGACCGCACACCCAGGCGCTTCGACAGAACTTTGGCGCGCCGCGGTCCGATCCCCGGAACGTGCATGAGCGCCACTGCACCGGGCGGCGCCTTGTGCTCGAGCTGCTTCAGCAGCGGCAGCGTGCCCGTTCGCACGATCTCCTCGATCTTGCCTGCCAGATCTTCGCCGATCGACGGAAGCTCGCGTATCGCCTTCGGAGCACTATGCGCCATCACGGCGAGAGAGCGTGGCGATTCCTCCACCACGCGCGCCGCGTTCCTGTACGCGCGAATGCGGAACGGATTCGCCTTTGACAGCTCGAGCAGCTCGGCGATGTCGCGAAAGATGCGCGCGATCTCCGCGTTGGCGGGTCCGGCATTTGTCACCGCGGCTCGCGACATCAGAGTGCCGTGGGGAACGTTTCCGGCAGCTCGCCGCGGTCCCAAAGCGAGCTCCGCTCGAGCGGCTCGACCGCGCGCGTCACGTCGTAGTGGAACACCGCGTCGAACTGCCGCGAGAGCGAGGCGCTGAAGTAGTGGCTCGAGCGTTCCGACTCCGGCCGGTAGATCACGCCGATCGCGCGCTCGAGCCGCGGTTCGTCGAGCTCCCACGCCATCTCGTGGCCATGATCGAACAACAGGAGAAAGTTGCCGAGTCCCGTATCGTGAAACACGTGCTCGTAACTTTCGCGCAACGCCGGCCGCACGCGCTTGCGCTCGGGCGGCGCATCCCAGTCGCTGGCCGCCGTCACCGTGCCGCTGAACGTCGTGAAGCCGATGAGTATCGTGTCGCGCGGATGCTCCTCGCGCACGAGCTGTCCCACGTTCAGCTCTCCCTCGGTGCCGAGGCCCGTCCATGTGGCATCGCCCAGGTGCGAGTTGTGCGCCCACACGACGATCTTGGCCGGCTCGCCACCGTGCGTCAGATGCTCCGCGAGCAGCTCGAGAGTTTCGGCCATGTGCCGATCACGCAGGTTCCACGACTCGACGCCGCCGGAGACCGCGGTTCGATAGTACGCCTCGGCGTTTCGAACGACTCGTGCGTTCTGCTCCGCGTAGAACAGCGCGTCGGGATCGACTCGGCCGTCGCGCCTGGCGTACACGGCCGCGGCGCGCTGCAGTTCGACGAGCTGCGCGACGACTTCCCGCTCGCATGACGGCGTGAGGCCGAGGCGCGCGGCCGTGCCATACCAATGCACGTCGGGTCCCACGTGGTCGAAGCACGCGTAGCGCGCCTGCGCTCGCCGTGCGGCCTCGGGATCCACGATCCGCAAATACGACAGCACGGCCTCGATCGACGCGTGCAGACTGTAGAGATCCAGCCCGTAAAAGCCGACTGGCCGCTGCGGCCCGAACACGGAATCGTTGTGCGCGCGCAGCCAGCCGACGAAATCCAGCACGTCGGCATTCCGCCACATCCACTGTGGGAATCGGCGAAATCCGTCGAGCGCGTCGTTCGCGTCGGCGCCGGCGCGACCGCGCACGAAGCGATTGACGCGGTACGCGTCGGGCCAGTCCGCCTCGACGGCGATCGCGGTAAATCCCTTTTCGCGGATCAGGCGTTTGGTGAGCTCGGCTCGAATGCGATAGAACTCGTGCGTGCCGTGCGATGCCTCGCCGATGAGGACGAACTGGGCGTTGCCGATTTGACGCAGCAAAGGGTCGAAGTCGCTCGGCATGCCACGCAGGGGATGGGCTGCCGCTCGAACGGCGTCGACTGGAGAGATCGTCGGGATCATTGAATCGAGTCCGTGTGTGCCGGTTGCGCGCGAACCGCTGTCGGGACGACCCCAATGATGCCGTCGCGACGTTCTCTTCCGAATCAGTGAAAGCGACCGCACGCTGTCGGCATCACGCCTACACGCAGGCTCAAAACCCCCGATCAACGCATCCCGCTTCGCCGACTGCCAGGCGCCGGTCGCGGCGCGACCTTTCTCTCGAACGAGACACGCCCTTCAGGAGGGGTCCATGTTCACGAAAATCCTCGTCCCCCTCGATCGCTCTCCGCTCGCCGAGCAGGCGGTGGGCACCGCCGCCGCGATCGCGCGCGCGTCGAACGCTGCGATCGACCTCGTGCTGGTTCACCAGCCGTTTCCATTCGACGGTTTCGGCGACGCGCCCTGGAACGCGCTCGAGCGCGAAGAAGAGCGCAAGTACCTGGCGGGCATCGTCTCCGAGATCGCCGCCGGCGCTGCCGTACCGACGACCGAGGCGCTGGTGAACGGCGAAGCCGTCGAGATGATCTGCAAGCGCGCGTGGGACATCGATGCCGATCTCATCGTCATGACGTCGCACGGGCGGAGCGGCCTCAGTCGCGTCTGGATCGGCAGCGTGGCCATGGGCGTCATTCGGCAGGCATCGATCCCCGTCCTGATGCTCCGGCCCGCCAAAACTGCCGATGATCGCAAGGCGGCGCATCGTCTCTTCAAGCGGATTCTCGTTCCGGTCGACGGCTCGGCATTCGCGTCCGAGGTGCTGACGTCGGCGTCGAGCCTGGCGAAGTCGGGCAACGCGACGCTCGAGTTGCTCCGGGTCGTTGAGCCGGTGCCGATGGTGACCGCGGATCTCGGGATGCCATTCGCGTATCCGCCCATGCTGCAGGACGACGCCGCGACCAACCATCTGCTCGAGGGCGCGAAATTCGAGATGGCCGAGCTTGCGCGACAGCTGAGCGATCGTGACGGCCTCAAGGTGAACGCCACTACCGTCGTCGCGGCGCACGTCGGCAACGCGATCATCGACTTTGCGCGCGGCCACGACGTCGACCTGATCGCGATGGCGACCCACGGCCGCGGGGCCTCGCGGCTCATCTTCGGCAGCGTTGCCGACAAGGTGATTCGAGCGAGCGGACTGCCGATGCTGCTCCAGCGCCCGATCGGCGTCGTCGAGCGGTCGGAGGAGACCGCGAAGGCGGCCGTGGCCGCGCCGAGTCTGGCGAACGCCTGATTCTCGCGTGCATGCAAACGTGCCCGGCGCAGTCGCGCCGGGCACGTTTGCATTGCGCCTTCCGGTCCCGCATCAGGCGTGTACGCCGACCGGCTCCGAGATTTCGAGCAGTGTGGTGGCAACGAGCCCCGGGTCGGTCTCGCACAGCTTTCGAGCGACATCGGCCAGCGAGATCATTCCGACCAGCCGTCCGTCGATGTCGACCACCGGAAGCCGCCGTACCTGCGATTCGGCCATCCGATGAGCGCATGCGACGAGCGGCGTTTCGGGATAAACGGTGGCGAGCTTTCGACTCGTCATGTGAGGTGCAACGTCGCAACCCGGCAGATCGTGCGCGGCCAGGCAGCGAGTCACGATGTCCCGGTCGGTGATCACACCGATGATCTCCATCGTCGCGAGGCTCGTGACGACCGGGATGATGCCAGTGTCCCAGTCGCGCATGAGCTCGGCGGCGCGCGAAATCGGATCGTTCGGCGTGACGACCGCGGGGCTGATGGTCATGGCGTCGCGTGCCAGCATGGATCCCTCCGTTCAGTGGTGTGCGCAGCCACTAGAGAGTGCGGACGTTTGGTGACGGCGTCTGTCGGATGCGCGGCACGGGAACGCAGTCGAAACCCTGACGCTTGCGCCGTTAGGATGCTCTTAATGTGGACACCTGCTGCGCAATGTCCGGGAGTCCTTTACGTCACACGAGCACTCCCGCTGACGGCGCAATTTTCCGGAGTGCGCTAGGCTTCCGGCGACGTCGAGACATCGGTGTCTGCGTTGGGAGCGCAAACCATGAAACGCCTGAAGGGACGCAAACCGCGAGTCACAGCCGAGGACTCGCTCACGACGTATTTGCGTGAGATCGCTCGCTATCCACTGCTTACTCGCGAGCAGGAAGCCAAGCTCGCAGCGCGGATTCGAAAGGGCGACTCCACGGCCCTGCAGCGACTCGTCTGCTCCAACCTCCGATTCGTCGTTTCGGTCGCCAAGAAATACCACAATGAACGGATGTCGCTCAGCGACCTGATCGACGAAGGCAACCTCGGCTTGATGCGCGCCGCCGAGCGGTTCGACGAGAGGCGGCAGACACGCTTCATCTCGTATGCTGTCTGGTGGATTCGTCAGGCAATCCTGCAGGCACTCGCCGATCAGTCGCACATCATCCGCATCCCGCTGAGCCGCGCCGCCGCATTGCACCGGGTCGGCCGCGCCGCCAACGCTCTCGGACAGACCCTCGGTCGCACGCCCACCCAGGAAGAGATCTCAGCGTCGATGGAGGGGAGCGAGCGCGTAATCACCGACACGATGCAGTTGACGCGGGCCTATGTCTCGCTTGACGCGCCGCTCGGCAGTGCGGAGGACGCGCGCCTCCTCGACTATCTGCCCGACGACATGAGCCCGGCTCCCGATGAAGAGATGGCCGAATCGGGGCGGCAGGAATTCGTCCGCGAAGCCCTCACGCGGCTCAAAGGACGTGAGGCGACGGTGCTACGCCTCTACTTTGGGTTCGACGGCAACGAGCCGCTCACCCTCGAAGAGATCGGGTCGCGATTGGGCGTGACGCGCGAGCGCGTGCGACAGATCAAGGAGCGCGCACTGTTTCGGCTCCGAAAATCGGAATCCCGAATGCTTGCGTCGGTTTGACTCCGATTGGATACGCTCATCGAGGCCGGTTCGCGATGCGGACCGGCCTCGAATGTTTCCGCGTCAGCAGATCTCGATTTCGTCGGCGGCGACCGGCTCGGGCGCCGCGCCGAGATGACGCTGGAACCAGTCGAGCGCGAGATCAGCGACGTGGTCCATGGCCCCGGGCTCCTCGAACAGATGCGACGCGCCCGAGACGAGCGCGAGCTCGTTGCAGGCTCGTCCGAGCTGGCGCATGGCGGCACGGTTCATCGCCATCACGGGAAGATCCTCGCCGCCGACGATCAGCAGCGTTGGCGCGTGCACCCGGCCAAGGTACGGCCCCGCCAGGTCGGGACGTCCACCGCGTGACACGACCGCGTGCACCAGCTCCGGCCGCGCGGCAGCGGCGACCAGTGCCGCCGCGGCGCCTGTGCTCGCGCCGAAATAGCCGACGCGCAAACCACTCGTCGACGGCTGCCCTCGAGTCCATTCGGTGACGCTCACCAGTCGCTCGGCGAGCAGCGAGATGTCGAAGCGCAACTGCGCGGTCTGCGTATCGAACTTCTCTTCCTGCATCGTGAGCAGGTCGAAGAGCAGCGTGGCGAGGCCGCCGGCCTGCAGCCGTGCGGCCACCCGCTGATTGCGCTCGCTCAAGCGGCTGCTGCCGCTTCCGTGCGCGAAGATCACCAGGCCGGTCGCACCGGCTGGAACGGTCAGATCGCCCGGCAGCATTGCGAGGGTGGGAATCATCACCGTTCGCGTGCGCTGCTCAGGATGCGTTGCTGTGGTCATGGGTCCTCCAAGAGCTGCCACCCTCATCCATTGATCGCGTGTGACACGTCTGAACGATCGCCACCACCGCGCGCGTCGTCTGTAGGTCAATGCCGCAAGAATGTGCGGTCTTTGCCGTTCACCCCGGTCGGCGCGTGCGCGCTTCCCTGACGCCCGCACACCGAATCGCGGACTGTGCGCGCTCGCGAGATGATGCAGCTTCCATGAGGGTTTACTGATGCAGGCGCCTGGAGGGAGTCATGTGGCGCATTTGGGTGTACGGTGCGGCGGCGCTCCTGGCACAGCCGGCGGCGCGGATCGATGTGAACATTCCCGCCTATCGTCTCGAAGCGTTGATGGGCGATGCGCTCGTCCGCACCGTGACGCTTGCCCCGGGGTCGGCGAAGTACCCGACGCCGCGGGGCTCGTTCGCGATCACGAGCATCGAGTGGAATCCCTGGTGGATTCCGCCCGACAGCCCGTGGGCCGCGCGCGAGCACCCCACGCCGCCTGGTCCCACCAATCCGATGGGACGCGTGAAGCTCAACTTCCGCCCGATGTACTACCTGCACGGCACGCCCTTCGAGCGCTCGCTCGGCACGGCCGCCTCGCATGGCTGCGTTCGAATGGCGAACGGCGACGCCGTGGCGATCGCGCAGTTCGTCGAGCGAGCAGGCGGCGTTCAGCTGACCAACGACGAGATTGCGCGTATTGCCGAGGACACGAGCAGGACCCGGCTCATCGAGCTGCCCAATCCGGTGCCGCTCGAGATTCGCTACGACCTGGCAGAGGTGTACGGTGACCGGCTCTTCGTGTATCGCGACGTGTACGGAATCGGGACGCGCTCGCGTCTCGCCGACGCGTACGCCGCGCTTGCCGAAGCTGGCATCGACACCACGCTGGTCGATGATCAGCAGATGCGAAGACTCGTCACCAGGATCAAGCAGTCCGGGAACTCCGCTCCGCTCGACTCGCTCGTTGGTTTCGCGCCGCGCGATCAGCGCGCGGCCGCGCCGGCGGCCCGCCGTCTCGTCGCTGCTGCTCCCGCGTGCACGCTCGTTGAAGCCAGCTGGTAGTGCGCCACGCACTCGCTTTCACGGCCGCGAACGACGCGGCGGTGCGCGAGTGGGCCCTTGAACGCCGTCACGACGGTACACTGTCGCTCCCCCTCGCCGCCGTCGAAGTACAGCACCACCCAGTCGCGAGTCCTGCCGAATCGGTGGGCCGCGGCCGTGTTCGAGAACAGCGCCGTGTACTGGCGATCGCCGCGAGCGGTGTGCAGCACGGGCAGCCAGCGTTCGCCTGCCGGATTGAATCGTCGCGGGGCGATGAGTGGCAGCTCGCCCGCGCTGGCGCGTCTGCGATACTCCCGGTCGACGTCGAGGACCTCGGCGATGGTCGGCAGCGTCTCCTCGATGTTCGGCCGTCGGCGCGCTCGCAATCGCGTCGCGACCGCGTCTCGAACGGCGGCGAGGCGCTTCGTGCCAAAGCCGGGGACGGCGTCGAGTCGGCCGTCGTGCGCCGCCAATTCGAGGTCTTCGAGTGAATCGATTCCCAGCTCGTCGTGGATTCGCACGGCGAACGTGTGCCCGATCCCCGGCACTGACGCGAGGAGCGCGATCGGGTCGCTCTCTCCAGTCAGTCGCTCGAGCGTCGACAGCCGCCCGGTCTCGACGAGTTCGCGCACCGCGCGCGCGAGCGCGGGGCCGATTCCGGGAAGTCTGTCGAGACCCTCGAGACCTTCCTGGCAAAGCAGGTCGGCCGCCGGCGCTTCCAGATGTCGAATGCTCTCGGCGCCGCCGCGCCATGCCTGGACGCGATACTGATTCGCGCCCTGATCCTCGAGCAGGGTGGCGACCTCGTCGAGCTGTGCCGCAATCTCGGCGTTCGACAACTGGCGACCATCGAGGGTCAGCGTCATCGCATCGTCCATGTGTCCTCCCGGACTTCGTCGGCGGAATCGTCGCCAAACGGCAAGAGCAGTGTACGTTGGCGAACATCGACACGGTGTCGGCCATTGGACTGCGAGCGATGGGCAAACGCCCGACCGCGGCGAGCGCGTCGTTACCTTGAAAGACGTCCGTCGATCGTGGTTTTTACTTGGGGAATCAGATGCCAGCTCCGACCGCCCAGGCGCAGCCGCAGGCGTCCGCCACCCTGCTCGCGGGTTCGGCGAGCCGTCACCTTGCCCAGACCGTCGGGACGCAGCTCAACGCGTCTTTCGCCGCTTGCATGGTCGAGCGGTTCCCTGACGGTGAAGTCTCCGTTCGACTCGATGAGGCGGTGCGGGGGACGGAGGTAATCCTCCTCGCCGCAACGGCGCCGCCGGTCAACGATCACCTGGTGGAGCTTCTCGCGCTCGCCGACGCCTGCCGCCGGGCCGACGCCGCGCGCATCGTCGCGGTCGTGCCGTATTTTGGCTACGCGCGTTCCGATCGCCGCGACGGTCGCCGAACGCCGATCATGGCAAGCCTCGTCGCCGAGCTCATTGCCCGCGCCGGCGTCGACCACGTCGTCACCATCGACGTGCACACGCCGGCGCTCGAGGGATTCTTCCGCATCCCGGTCGACAATTTGACGGCGCTGAACGTGCTCGCCGCGGCGCTCCACTCGCGCCTGCCGGAGGACGCCGTCATCGTCGCGCCCGACCTCGGAGCGGTTCGGCTGGCCAATCGCTTCGCCACCAAACTCGATCTGCCGGTCGCCGTCTGCCACAAGCGACGCCTGGGCGGGGCCGAGGTGAGCGTGAGCCGCGTGACGGGCGACGTGAAAGGCCGACGATGCGTCATCGTCGACGATATGATCAGCACCGGTGGAACGATCGTCGAGAGCGTTCGCGCGCTCGAGCACGCGGGGGCGGCGCCCGGCGCGATGGTCGCCGCAACGCACGCCGTCCTGGTACCCGGGGCGCTCGACAGGCTCGCGAGCGCGGAAGTCCACGACCTCTTCGTCACGGACAGCATTGAGCCGCGCGGCGAACCAGCCGCGCGGCTCGTCCCTGAGGTCGTCTCGGTCGCCCCGCTCGTTGCGACCGCGGTTCGACATCTCCTCGAGGGAGGCTCGTTGCGCGAGCTCGCGTGAGCGCGCACAACGTCGCTTCGCTTTCGATCAGAGTTCTACAATCAGACTTCGACGAGCAGTTCGTCGTCCACGTTCGTGACGCCGGGCGCGGACCACGCCGCAAGCTCGGCATCCTGCCGTTCGGACCAGGAGCGCACTTTGCCGCGCAGCGTCACGCGGCCGTCGCTCGCCTCGATGGCGATCTTCTTCGCGTCGAGCTCCGCGTGACGCTTGAGTGCGCGCTCGATATGCTGCTTCACGTCGGGAATCGACGCGCGCCTCTTCACCTGGAGCAGATTCGTCACGCCCTTCACGCCGGTGAGATTGCGAATGGCGCGCTCGGCGGCGCCTGACTGATACTGCCAGTCAACTTCGCCCTCGAGCCACACCCAGCCATCTTCGACGCGCGCCTTCACCTTGTCGTCGGGGACCTGAACGTCCCACTTGAGCGTGCTCGCCACGACGTGGGCGAGATCGGTGTCGGTTCGCCTGAAGGAGCCTGGGAGCACGACCGTGACCTCCTCGGCCACGGCACGCACGCCCGCGACGCGTTCGGCGGCGCGAACCGCGGCGTACTTTTTGGCGAAGCTCTCGACCTGTCCGCTCAGCGTGATCACGCCGTTCTTGACGGCCACGCCGATCTCGGCGGCGCCTACGCTGGGATCCCAGCGAAGCTCGTCGATGACATCGCGCTGGAGTTGTGCATCGGTCTTGATCATATCGTCCCCCTCCCGCCGGGTTGCCGGTCTAGGCGCGACGGGGCCGAGCGCCCGGTGAACCCGCGCCCGCGTCTCGACGCGTTCTGGTAACACTGCCAAGGTACGGTTGCTTCCACGCGTCGTCTGTCGGACGATGGGGGCGTCGCCGTATAGAAATCCCCGACCTACCGTGATTCGCGCGAGCACGCGTGATGCATCACTCGCGCCGCTTCAGGATTTCCCGCACAGTGGTAGGGCGCGTCACCCTACTGTGTGTCGCGTGCATGCGTGGCAGCTTGAGCCCGTTGCAGTTTCGCAGCCGTTGCCAATCCGGCTCCGGGGGGCTCCGTGGCAATCGCACACGCCGATTCCGACGCACAAAACCCGCGCGGGGAATCCGATCGGCTACGACAACTGTTTGCCGACGCGTTTGGCCCGGGGGTGTTGCAGCAGCTGCCACTCCGTCTGGAGGCATTGCGGTGGCGAAGACGCTTCCGCGCTCCCATCGGCTGGAAGAGTGTCGACGCGGCACGTCAGCAACCATGATCATGAACTCGGCTTTCGAGGAGTCTCTACACGAGCCGTCTGCCCGCCGCTACTGCGCGGACTTGGCGCTCGACGAGTCGATCGACGCGCTGGTCCGCGATCGCCGGGCCACCGGCGCATCGCTCGACGACACGATTGACACGGTCAGCACTCTCGTACGGACGATCGCGCCGGTCGATGTGGCGCCGAGTGCGAACGACTGGGAGACTCGCTGGCGCGAGTATTTCGGGTTCTACGATCACACCGTTGCCCGAGCGATTCGCTCCTATGTCGAGCATGCCGTACAACCCGGCTGATCTCATCGACGTCGACGTCACGCCGGAACTGACGGGCAGGAACAGGCTCACTTGTGCCTTCCGGCCGATCCTCGCCATTCCGCACATCCTGCTCGTTGGTGGTCCCATCGCGTTCGCCGGATCGTGGGTCGTTGGCAGCGGGGATCACACGCGCGTCGAATGGGGCGCCGGGACCGGCGTGCTTGGCGCGGTGGCGAGCGTCGTCGCCTTCATCGCGTGGTTTGCGATCCTTTTCACCGGGCGATATCCCGACGGCCTGTGGGACCTCGCCGCGCTCTACCTTCGCTGGCGCGTCCGCGCGATCGCCTATCTGACGCTGCTGCGCGACGAGTATCCGCCGTTCGGTGAGGGGCCATACCCCGCAGAGCTGGTCCTCCCGCGGCCGACCGAGTCCCGCAACAAGCTCACGGTGGCGTTCCGGATCTTTCTCGCGATCCCGCAATTCATCGCCGTCGTTGTCCTCGGCTTGGCCTGGGGCATCACGACGATCATCGCGTGGTTCAGCATTCTCTTCACGGGAAACTATCCGCACGGCCTTTACGACTTCGGCGTCGGCGTCCTGCGCTGGAGCACGCGCGTCGAAGCCTACGTCCTTCTGCTGCGCGACGAGTATCCGCCGTTCTCGCTGAGGTAGCTGGCGACCGAACGCGGGTGCAAAGGCAAATGCGCATTGCCGAGGCGCATGGCTGCAGAGGCTCACTAAGCGCCGTGCGCCTTCTACCGGTCTCGTGGCGTGGACGGTTCTAAGACTTGCGGAAAGCGGTTGCACGGATGGAGCAGATCTGATCGGATCGCTCGACGTGGCGCCACAAGGCGTCTCGCGCCACCTGGAGCGATCCGCCCAATCCGATCATCCGCAGAATCGCTGTTCCCAAGTCTTAGATCCATCCACCCCACGACGAAGCCAGTACGTCGCACGGAGTCCTCAGCGCCTCCGCGCCCGGCATCACGCCGACAGCTCGAACGTCTCTCCAAGAAAATGCGCCCGAACTGCTTCGTTCGCGATCAGCTCGTCCGGCGTCCCCTCGGCGAGCACCCGGCCGTCGAACAGCACATACGCGCGGTCGCACAGCGTGAGAGTCTCGCGCACGTTGTGATCGGTGATCAGGATGCCGACGCCCGATGTGCGCAGTTGAACCAGGATTTTGTGAAGCGATTCGATCGTGAGCGGGTCGATGCCGGCGAACGGCTCGTCGAACAGCAGGAAATGCGGTTCGATCGCCAGACTTCGCGCCACCTCCAGGCGTCGCTGTTCGCCGCCCGAGAGCTGAACCGCGCGCGTCTTCCTCACGTGCGAGAGGCCGAACTGTACCAGGAGTGCATCAGCGCGCCGGCGGGCGTCGCGGCGCCCCATTCCCCGATCCTCGAGAATCGCCGCCACGTTGTCTTCGGCGCTGAGGCCGGTGAACACCGACCGCTCCTGTGGCAGATAACCGAGGCCTCGCCGCGCGCGGAGGTGCACGGGCAGTTCGGTGACCTCCGCATCGCCGATCAGCACCCGGCCGCTCGTCGGCTTCAGCATGCCCACGATCATCGACAGTGTGACCGTCTTGCCCGCGCCGTTCGGGCCGAGCAGTCCGACGATCTCACCGGTGCGGACGATCAGGTTCACGCCGTCGACGATCCAGCGCCCCGCCCGATGCCAGCGGAGCGACTTGGCTTCGAGCATGTCCGGCCGGGCCGGATGGGCAAGGGACGCCGGGATCGTCATGCCCGCACGTTGGCCAATTGCCGGGGACGGGGGCGATCAGGCGAGTCGCCCGCCAGACAAAGGAAAGTCCCGACAGTCATGCTTCCATTCCACCGACAGACTTGGAAAGGTTCCGGAGGCAGCTTGCGCACATGACCAGACGGCCGACGAAGGCCGGGCAAGCGCGCTGAGCGGAGACAGGTCATGGCGACAGCTGTCGCGCCGAGTGTCGTGGCAACCGAGCAGGCGGTGTTCCACGCCCGAGCCCTCGAGAAGATCTACCTCATGGGCGAGATCGAGGTGCGGGCGCTCCACGGCCTCGACCTCGACCTCTTCGAGCGAGAGTTCGTCGTCATCCTGGGCCCGTCGGGAAGCGGCAAATCGACGCTCCTCAACATCCTCGGCGGACTGGACGCCCCGACGCGGGGCGAAGTGCACTTCAGGGACCACGATCTCGTGGCCGCGGACGATCGGGCCTTGACTCGCTATCGACGCGAGCACGTGGGATTCGTATTCCAGTTCTACAATCTGATCCCCAGCCTTACCGCGCGGGAGAACGTCGCGCTCGTCACCGACATCGCCGAGCATCCGATGGATCCCGTGGAGGCATTGCGGCTGGTCGGCCTCGGCGACCGGCTCGATCACTTTCCCGCGCAACTGTCCGGCGGGGAGCAGCAGCGCGTCGCGATCGCCCGCGCCGTGGCCAAACGACCGGACGTGCTCCTCTGTGACGAGCCCACCGGCGCGCTCGACGTCGAGACGGGCCGGCTCGTGCTGCAGACCCTCGTCGACGTCAATCGCGAAATTGGCACCGCAACGGTCGTGATCACGCACAACGCGGTGATCGCGACCATTGCCGATCGCGTGCTGCACATGAGTGGCGGGCGAATCAGCGAGGTGCAGCGCAATGCCCAGCGCGCCACCGTCGAGGATCTGGTCTGGTAGCCGGCGATGCGCACCCTCGATCTCAAGCTGCTCCGAGAGCTTCGCCGCCATTGGGTCCAGGTGGCCTCGATCGCGCTCGTCATGGGGTGCGGCACGATGACGATCATGGGTCTGCGAAGCACGCTCACGTCGATCCGCGCGGCGCGCGACTCGTACTTCGACACCTATCGATTCGGCGACGTGTTCGCCCGCCTCCAGCGGACGCCGAGTGCGGTTGCCGCGCGCGTCGCTACGATCGACGGCGTAGCCGCCGCGCAGACCAGAATCGTGCGCGACGTCAAGCTCGACGTGCCCGGACTCTCCGAGCCCGCGATCGGCCACATGGTCTCCGTGCCCGAGACGCAGCGGCCCATGCTCAATCAGCTGAGGGTCCGGCGCGGCCGGTGGATCGCGCCCGGCCGCGACGACGAAGTCATCGTGAGCGAGCGATTCGCCGAGCTGAATCGGCTGGGTCCTGGCGACAGCCTGGCGGCCGTGATCAATGGTCGCTGGCAGCGGCTCCACATCGTGGGCGTCGCAATCTCGCCCGAGTTCGTCGTCGAGTTCGCGGGCGGCGGATTCTTCGTCGACAACCGTCGATACGGAATTCTCTGGACCAGCGCCCAGACGCTCGAGACGGCGTTCGACATGAAAGGCGCGTTCAACGACGTCGTCGTGCGACTCGCGCCCGGCGCCGACGAGCGCGCCGTGATCGGCGATCTCGATCGTCTCCTGCGGCCATGGGGCAGCGCGGGAGCCCATGGCCGCCGCGACCAGCCGGCTGCGCGCGCCCTGGCTGACGAGTTCACACAGCTCCGGGTCAACGCGACGATCTTTCCCATGTTCTTCCTCATCGTCGCCGCGTTCCTGCTCAATGTCGTGCTCTCGCGGCTCGTCGCCTCGCAGCGCGACGAGATTGCCGCGCTCAAGGCGTTTGGCTACACGGACTGGGAGATCGGGTCCCACTACCTCGGTTTCGGCATCGCCGCGGTGGCGGTCGGCGCCGCGGTCGGGATTCCCGCTGGAATCTGGATGGGCGCCAGGTTCACGAATCTCTATCGCGACTACTTCCGCTTTCCCTCGCTTCCGTCGCTCATCGACTGGGGCGCCGCCGCGTTTGCCGTTGGCGTGAGCGGCGGCTTTGCGCTGCTCGGCGCGCTCAGCGGCGTTCGCCGCGTCATGAAACTGCCGCCGGCGGAGGCGCTGCGTCCCGATTCGCCGGCTCGCTTCCGGCCGCTCCTCATCGAGCACCTCGGACTCGGCAGATTCGTGTCGTCGACGATGCGCATGATCCTTCGCAACCTCGAGCGCCGGCCGGTCCGCACCGGTGCGACCGTGGTCGGCATCGCGCTCGCCGTGGCGCTCCTGGCGTCGGGGCGATTCCCATACGACGCATTCGACCGGTTGCTCGAAGTGGAGTTTCACCTCGCCCAGCGGTACGACGCCGTGGCGACGTTCACGGACGCGCGTCCCGCGAGTGCCGCGCGAGAGCTCGAACACATCGACGGCGTACTGTCCGCCGTGCCGTTTCGAGCAACGCCCGTGCGCATCACTCGCGGCGCCGTCTCTCGTACGACGTCGATCACCGGCCTCGAGCCGGACGACGACCTCTATCGTCTGGTGGACGTCGACGGCAACGAATTCGACGTGCCGGCGCGTGGCTGCATCCTGGGATTGCAGCTCGCGCGCGTCCTCGGCATTCGCGCCGGCGACACGATCGTCGTCGAGCTCCTCGAGCTCGGCGAACAAACGCGCCCGGTCGTCGTCGCGGGCCTGTTCGACCCAATGCTTGGCGAAGGCCTGTACATGTCGCGGGCGTCGCTGAACGCGCTCCTTCGCGAGCAGGACGCGGCGAACGGCGCCCACCTGTCCATCGCCCCCGGGCGCGAGGACGCCGTGTTCGCGCGGCTCAAGGACTTTCCCGCCGTGGCCGGCGCCGCGTCGCGTGCCGCGACGATTCGCAACATCGACGAGCAGATTCGGCAGAGCATGACGTTCGTGCTCTGGCTCATCACCGTGTCCGCCTGCATCATCGCCATCGGAGTCGTCTACAACAGCGCACGCATCGCCCTCTCCGAGCGCGGGCGCGAGCTGGCCAGCCTCCGCGTCCTCGGCTTCACGTCCAACGAGGTCGCCGGGATGCTGCTCGGCGAGCAGGTGGCGGTGTTGATCGTCGCGCTTCCGGCCGGCGTGGGATTCGGCGCGCTGTTCAGCTACGCCCTGTCGCGCGGGTTCGAGACCGAGCGATTCCACTTTCCATATGTCATCGCGCTGGACAGCCAGTTCTTCGCGATGTCGGTCGTCATTGCCGCCGCGGCGCTTGCGAGCCTTATCGTCCGCCGGCGCGTGGGGCGACTCGACATGGTGTCCGCGTTGCGAACGCGGGAGTGATCATGAAAGTCACGCGAATGCGAATCATCCTCGCTGCGATCGGCCTCGCCGCGGCCGCGCTGGTGGTGTATTCGATGCGGCCCAAGCCGCTGGTGGTCGACACGAGCACCGTCACGCGACGGCCGCTCGAGACCACGGTCGACGCCGACGGGCGCACGCGCGTGCGCGAGCGGTACGTGATCGTGGCGCCGGTCTCGGGCCGCGTCGAGCGCATCGCACGTCTCGAGGGCTCGCCCGTCCGTGCCGGCGAAATCGTCGCTCGAGTCAGGCCGCTCCCGCTCGATTCAACGTCGGCGGCGCAGGCCCGCGCCCGCGTCGACGCGGCGAGTGCGCTGGCGCTCGAAGCGGCGGCGCAGGTGCGCGTCGCGAATGCGGCGCTCGACCAGCGACAGCGTGAGTCCTCACGTGCCCGGCGACTGGGCGAGGTCGGCGGCGTCGCGCCACGCATCGTCGAGGAGGCGCAGCTCGCCGAATTGCAGGCACGTGAGGCCGCGCGTGCAGCGCAGCAGCGTTCCATAGCCGCCGAGGCGGACGTCCGTCAGGCGCGCGCCGCCTTCCTTGGTCAGGAGCGTGGTACCACCGCGATCGTCATCGTGCGGGCGCCGGCGAGCGGCCGGATTCTGCACGTGAACGAGCGGAGTGAGCGCATTGTCGCCGCCGGCACGCCCCTCCTCGAAGTCGGTGACCCGGGTTCGCTGGAGATCGTGATCGACGTGCTGTCGAGCGACGGCGCGACGGTCCACCCCGGCGATCGCGTGCGCCTCGCCGAATGGGGCGCGCAGGCCAGCAGCGAGCAACAGCCGGCGTCGTGGGGCAAGGTTCGCGAGGTCGAACCGGCGGCTTTCACCAAAGTGTCGGCGCTGGGCGTGGACGAGCAGCGCGTGAACGTGATCGTCGATCCCGACGCCGTACCCGCGTCCGTCGGCGACGGATTCCGCGTCGAGGCGAGCATCATTGTGTGGTCGACGCCGAGCACGACGGTCGTCCCGCGAAGCGCGCTCTTGCAGGCGAACGGCGGGTCATCCGACGGATGGATGGCGTTCGTCGTGCGGTCCGGTCGCGTCGAGCGGCGAGCGGTGCGCATCGGCCACCTGGGTGGCACGTCCGCCGAAGTCCTCGATGGGATAGCTCCCGGAGACGAAGTCGTGATATTTCCATCGGACCAGGTCACCGCCGGAGCTCGCGTGCAATCTCGAAAGAGCTGACGAATGGAATCGTTGATCCATCCAGAGCAGCACCGAACCCATCGCATCGGCTGGCTCCGTGCCGCCGTGCTCGGCGCGAACGACGGCATCGTTTCGACCGCCAGCCTCGTGGTCGGCGTGGCCGCCGCCGAGCCGAATCGTAGCACCATTCTGATCGCCGGCGTCGCCGGCGTCGTCGCCGGCGCCATGTCGATGGCGGCCGGCGAGTACGTCTCGGTCAGCTCGCAATCCGATACCGAGCTCGCCGACCTCGGTCGAGAGACGCGCGAGCTCGCACAGATGCCCGAGCGCGAGCTACGCGAGCTCCAAGGCATCTACGTGAAGCGCGGACTGGACCCTGACCTTGCCCTGCAGGTGGCCAGGCAGCTCACCGCCCACAATGCGCTCGAGGCCCACGCGCGCGACGAGCTCGGCATCGTCGAGATGCAACGCGCGCGACCGACGCAGGCGGCGCTCGCATCGGCCGCCACGTTCACCGCGGGCGCCGGCCTGCCGCTCATCGTCGCCGCGATCGCGCCTGTCCCGACGCTGATCTGGTTCGTCGCCGGCGCGTCGCTGCTGCTGCTGGCCGTGCTCGGCGCGCTCGCCGCGCGAGCGGGAGGCGCGAATCCGTTGCGCGGCGCGATGCGCGTCGTGTTCTGGAGCACGTTGGCAATGGCGCTCACCGCGGCTGTCGGCAAACTGTTCGGCACGACCGTGTGACGCTGAATCCGGCCGACGCATATCGGCGCGCCGTCGACGACGTCGCCAGCGCGCTGGGAACCGACCTTCGCCGCGGCCTGTCCGCGACTGAAGCCTCGGCACGGCTCGAGCAATTCGGACGCAACGAGCTCCCCGCCGAGCCCACGATCCCCCCTTGGCGACGGTTTCTCGCGCAGTTCCGAGACGTCCTCGTCGTGCTGCTGCTGATCGCCACCGCGATCTCGGTCGGGCTCTGGGCATTCGAGCGGGACACGGCACTGCCGTACGAGTCCATCGCCATCTTCGCCGTCGTGCTGTTGAACGCCGGCATGGGCTTCGTGCAGGAGACGCGCGCCGAGGCGGCGGTCGCCGCGCTGCGAGCCATGTCGGCCGACGCGGCTACGGTCGTTCGTGACGGTCAACGCCGGCGCGTCGCGGCGGCGGATCTCGTCCCGGGCGACGTCGTACTGATCGAGGAAGGCGATACCATCCCCGCCGACGCGCGAGTCGCGCACTCGACCGCCTTGCAGACCGCGGAGGCGGCGCTCACCGGCGAGAGCCTGCCCGTCGACAAGGACACGGCCGCGATTCGCGGCGAGGTCACCATCGGCGACCGTGGCAACATGATCTTCAGTGGCACCGCGGCGACGTACGGCCGTGGCACCGCGATCGTCACCGCGACCGGCATGTCCACCGAGATGGGCCGCATCGCGGGCATGCTCCGCGAATCACGCTCGGAGTCGACGCCGCTCCAGCGCGAGCTCGATCGCACGGGCAAGGTGCTCGGCGTGATCGTCGTCGCGATCGCGATCGTCATGATCGTGACCATCATTCTCGTCGAGGACGTGCACGGCGTCGCGGCAATTCTCGATGTCCTGATCCTCGGCGTCGCCCTCGCCGTTGCCGCCGTGCCGGAAGGTTTGCCGGCCGTTGTGACCGCCGTCCTCGCGATGGGCGTCCAGCGCATGGCGCGGCGCAACGCCATCGTCCGCCATCTCTCCGCGGTCGAGACACTCGGCTCGGCGAGCGTCATCGCGTCCGACAAGACCGGAACGCTCACCAAAAACGAGATGACCGTGCGCATCGTCGTCACGGCGAGCGGCCAGGTCTCGTTCGGTGGCTCCGGATACGCGCCCGTTGGTGACCTGCAGCGCGCCGACGGCGGAGCGATCGACGGCGCGCTGCGCGCCGAGCTCGATCGCGCCCTCGCCGCGGCGGACCGCGCGAACAATGCGAGCATCCGCGAGCAGGACGGCCGCTGGATCGTACAGGGCGATCCGACGGAAGGCGCGCTCCTCGTCGCGGCGCGCAAGGCTGGCCTCGAGAGCGACACGCTGAATCGGAGGCTGCCACGCGTCGGCGAGGTGCCGTTCTCGTCCGAGCGCAAGCTGATGTCGACCGTTCACCGCGACATGGCGCGCGCCGAGGAGACCGTCGTATTCACCAAGGGCGCGCCCGACATCGTCCTCGCGCGCTGCTCGCGCGAGGTGGTCGGCGACGACTCGCGGCCGCTCACCCCGGAGCGGCGGGCCGAGATCGAGCGCGTGAACGATGCGCTCGCCGACCAGGCCCTCCGCACGCTCGGCGTCGCCATACGGCGAATGCCGCGCGACGAGCAGAGCGAGGCCGATCAGGACGTCGGTCCGTCGATCGAGCAGGACCTCATGTTCGCCGGATTGATCGGGATGATCGATCCGCCACGGTCCGAGGCGAGCCACGCGGTCGAGCGCGCGAAGGGAGCGGGCATTCGCCCGATCATGATCACTGGCGATCATCCGCGCACGGCGGCGGTGATCGCGCGTGAGCTCGGCGTATCGAACGACGATCGCGCCATCACCGGCGCGGAGCTCGAGCGGACGAGCGACGAGGAGCTCGCGCGCGTCGTTCCCGTCGTCTCGGTGTACGCCCGCGTCAATCCCGAGCACAAGCTCCGCATCGTGAAGGCGCTACAGGGGCACGGCGCCATCGTCGCCATGACTGGCGACGGCGTGAACGACGCGCCGGCGCTCAAGACCGCCGACATCGGCGTTGCCATGGGAATTGCCGGCACCGACGTATCCAAGCAGGCCGCCGATATGGTGCTCGCCGACGACAACTTCGCGACGATCGTCGCCGCCGTGGAGGAAGGCCGCGCGATCTTCGCGAACATTCGAAAATTCCTGCGGTACCTGCTTTCGTCGAACATCGGCGAAGTGCTCACCATGTTCGTCGGCGTGGTGATCGGCGATCGCCTCGGATTGCCGCGCGATGGTGGGGCAGTCGTGCTGCCGCTCCTCGCCACGCAAATCCTGTGGATCAATCTCGTGACTGACGGCGCACCGGCACTGGCCCTCGGCGTCGATCCGCCCGACGAAGGGTTGATGCACCAGCCGCCGCGGCCATCTGCCGAAGCCGTGGTCACGCCCACGATGTGGCGCGGCATCGCGCTCGTCGGCGTGGTGATGGCGGTCGTCACGTTGCTCGTGCTCGATGCCTCGCTGCCGGGCGGGCTGGTGCAGGGAACCGGCACGCTCCGCTACGCGCAGACGATGGCGTTCAACACGCTGGTTCTCGCCCAACTCTTCAACGTCCTCAACGCACGCTCGGACCGTCGGAGCGCGTTCGTTCACCTCTTCTCGAATGCGTGGCTCTGGGGCGCCATCGTCCTCTCGCTCGGATTGCAGGCGATCGTCCTCTACGTAACCCCGATGCAGCACGCGTTCGGCACGATGCCTTTGACTGGAGCCGATTGGGCGCGGTGCGCCGTGGCCGCGAGCGCGGTGCTGTGGGTCCGAGAGATCTCGAAGCTCGCCGTCCGCCAGACCGCCAGACCGCCAGCTGTTAGCCAGACCGTCAGCCGTTAGCCAGGCCGCCAGCCGTTAGCTCAGCCGGCATCCATCAGCCGCCAGCTCGAGCCGTTAGCCGTCAGCAGTGAGCCAAGCCGATCGCCGTTAGCCGTTAGCCGAGCCAATAGCCGATTTAGATAGAATTCAGACATGAACGTCACCTTCCACGGCGCCGCGCGCGAAGTGACCGGCTCCTGCCACCTCGTGCGTGTCGGCGGATCGGCGGTCGCGCTGGACTTCGGCATGTTCCAGGGTCGCCGCGCCGAAACGCACGACAAGAACCTCGATCTCCCGTTCAACGCCGACGAGCTCACGGCGGTGATCCTGTCACACGCCCACATCGACCATTCCGGCCGCCTGCCGTTGCTCGGCCGCTACGGCTTCGATGTGCCGATCTACGCCACGCCGGCTACACGCGACCTCTGCGCGATCATGCTCGCCGACTCCGCGCACATCCAGCAGAGCGACGCCAAGTTCCTGTCACGCCACGGCCGCTCGTACGAGCCGCCCTTGTACGACCAGAACGACGTTGCACGGCTCATGGCGCACATGATCTCCATGCCGTACGACCACCCGTTCGACGTCGCACCGGGAATCCGCGCCCGATTCGTCGAGGCGGGCCACATCCTCGGGTCGGCATCCGTCGTGCTCGAGTGCACCGAGGGAGGCACGAGCCGCAGGTTGGTCTATTCCGGCGACGTCGGCCGCTGGGGCCTGCCGATCATTCGCGACCCGCGCCCACCCGAGGGCGCCGACGTCGTCATCATGGAATCGACATATGGGAATCGTGACCACCCGCCGGTGAGCCAGATGCCCGAGCGCCTCGCTGAGATCATCCGTCAGACGGCGGCGCGCGGCGGCCGCGTGCTCATCCCCGCCTTCGCCGTCGGCCGAACGCAGGAGTTGCTGTACGACCTCCACGGCCTGACGCGCGCCAACGCGATCCCCGCGATCCCCATCGTCGTCGACAGCCCGTTGGCCACTGCTGCCACGTCCGTATTCGCGACCAACCCGGACGCGTTCGATCGAAACGAGGACCTCGTCGCCGCTGTCGACGACCTCTTCGACTTCGAGCGCCTCGAGTTCACCCGCGATGTGGAGGCCTCCAAGGCCCTCAACATGCGACACGGTCCAATGGTGGTCATCGCCGCGTCAGGCATGGCCGAGTCGGGGCGAATCCTGCATCACCTCGCGAACGGCGCCGCCGATCCGCGCAACACTATCCTCATCGTCGGCTTCATGGCCGAGCACACGCTCGGCCGCCGCATCGTCGAGCGCCGGCCGATGATCAAGGTATTCGGCGAGGAGATTCCGCTGCGCGCACGCGTCGAGATCCTCAATGGCTACAGCGCCCATGCCGACCGCGGCGAGCTCCGTCGCTGGCTCGACGCCGTCCGCGGTTCGGTGAGCTGGAAGATGCCCGTGCACCTCGTCCACGGTGAGCCCGAGGCACAGGACGCCCTCGCGGCGAGTCTGCGGGACGCGGGCTACGAGGTCACGATGCCGGTGCGGGGCGCGACGTTAGATCTCGCGGGTTGAGCTCGTCGCGCTACGAGCCGTGAGGGAACTACTCAACGCAGAGGCGCAGAGGCCGCGGACGCGTCGCAGAGGGCTCCGTGTGGCGTACCGGCTTCGTCGAGGCGTGGACGGCTGTAAGACTTGGGGAAACGCATTCTACGGATGAACCGGATCTGAAGGATCGCTCCCGGTGGTACGAGAGCGCGGCGCGCCACGAGCCGGGATTGTCTTGGGGACTGCCGCTCGGGACGCCACTCGGAACTTCCCGAGCGGCAGTCCCAAAGACATCCCGGCTCGTGGCGAGCGGCGCTCTCGCGCCATTTGGAGCGATCCC
>DATISA010000133.1:0-12767 GCA_035469245.1 Gemmatimonadaceae bacterium | reverse complement strand
TGGCACCGAAGCGTTGTACGGCAACGAGCCGCTCGCGGTGACCGCGGCGCGCATGCGTGAAGCGGTGATCGCGGCAACGGCGTTGTCGGTCTCGATCGGCGGGGGCACATCCAAGCTCGTCGCCAAGCTCGCCGTCGAGCGCGCCAAGCCCAAGCCTGGGAGCGGGGCTACCGGTGTGCTCGTCGTGCCGGCCGGTGACGAGGGTTGCTTCCTCGAATCGTTCGATCTCGCGGACATCCCCTTCATCGGCCCTCGCTTTCAGGAGCGTCTCGCCACGCTCGGCATGCGACGCGTTCCCGACGTGCTGCAGTACGATCTGGATACACTGGCGCAATGGCTCGGGCCGCGCGAAGCCGGATGGCTGTTTGATCGCGTGCGCGGGATCGACCCGAGTGGCGTGGAGGCCCATGGCGAGTCCAAGAGCATCAGCCGCGACGAGACGTTTCCCGCCGACATCGCTGACGACGACGAGCTGGCACGGGAGCTCCTCGCGCTCGTCACGCGCGCCGCCGCTGACCTTCGGGCGGACGGCCTGACTGCTCGAACGATCACCGTTCGTGTGCGCGATTTCGACTTCAAGTCCCGACAGGCAAGCCGCACGCTCGACGCGCCGGTGCTTTCCGACCGCGTCATCTGGCAGGTCTCGCGCGCGCTGCTCGCCAAGCTGCGCAAGGCGCGTCGTGTTCCGGCACGCCTCATCGGCGTCGGACTTTCTTCCTTGGCAGTCGACGCGGCAGCCGACCAGCTCACGCTCTTCGAGCGGGTCGACGCGAGCGTCGCTGAAACCGATCGCGATCGTCTGCTCGCTCGGGCGATCGACCGTGTACGATCGAAGTTCGGCGACTCGGGCATCGTACCGGCTCGATTGATCGACTGAGCGCCTCGACAAGAAACCAAAGGCCCTGGATCCAGTATTCGGGCTGCTGGCAGTCGCCATTCAACGCGCCGATACATTTCGAACGATCCAGTCGTCCCATATCCCAGTGGGCGCCGGTACGGTCCCAAGGCGTCGTTGCCTCGAGCTGACTCACATGGACGATTCGACTAGGGCGATGCCGACGAAGGCATCCCAGGGCGGCCAGTCCGAACGTGCGGGACTCGCTGCGCCGTCATCCACTCGCTTCCGCAGCCTCAGCGATCCAGAGAGCCTCCGGGAGTTCGCACGGAACCTGCGCGAAGGGATATACATCACCGCGCGCGATGGACGGATCCTGGACGCCAACGCCGCCTTCCTCGAAATGGTAGGTGTGTCGTCGCTTCGCGATCTCGATGCTCTCGGTGCGTCCGGTCTCTTCGTCGACCCGGCCCGACGCGATGAGCAGCTCGCGCTGCTCGAGAAGAACGGCTCGGTCCGTGAATTCGAGATCGCGCTGCGGCGCCCGGACGGCCAGTCGCGCACGGCGCTCGATACGTGCTACCTGATCCGCGATCCGGACACGGGCGAAGCGTTCATCCACGGGATCCTCATCGATATCACGGCTCGCAAGGCGCTCGAGGCGTCGCTCGTGGAGATGAGCACGCACGACGCTCTCACGGGCGTGTTGAATCGCCGCTATCTCGTGGGCTTCGAGGAGACGTTGGCGAACGATCCGACGCTCAAGTTCGGTTGCATCTTCGTCGACATCGATCATTTCAAGATCTATAACGACCGCTGGGGCCATCAACAAGGCGACGAGGTGCTCCGACACATGGCGCGCTTTCTCATGCGATACGTGCGCGCAGAGGAGGCGGTCGTGCGAATCGGCGGCGACGAGTTCGTGGTGCTGCTACGGGGCGCCAATGCCCAGGAGACGAAGATCGTCGCCGACCGGCTGCGCATCGAGGCGCTCGAGCGCGCCCCGGTGCCGTTCTCGCTAGGCTGGGCGGCGCGCGAGTCCGGCGAGCCCCTCCATCGCGTTCTGGATCGAGCCGATCAGGGGATGATGGCCGTTCGCGTCATCAAACGGCAAACCGATCCGAGGCAGCACCCGGCCGTTCCCGGCCGCTAGCGCGCCTTCGATCGTCGGCGAGCGGTCGCCGGTTTTCGTGTCGGCGACCGGCGCACTTTTCGTCGCGCAGGCGGCGTCGGATCCGGCGTGCCCGCCGGCTCCCGGCTGCTGCGCCACACACGACGCGAGCGGCTGGCGATCTCCTCCATGGTGCGACCGGTCGCTACGGACGTGTTCACCTCCGACGTCACGTCGAAATCGGGATCGGCGAAATCGTCGCGGTGCTTGATCAACAACCACTGCGCGCGTCCGCCATCGTCGCGCCGCATCCGAACGAGGACCCATCCGCCTTGCATTCGCTTGCCGCGCATGAGGATTTTCAAATCGCCTCGGCGATAGCCCTCACGCAGCGCCTCCCCGTTGCCACCGCCTTCGGGTTCGTAGGTGCCGCGATCCCACAGCATGACCGTGCCGCCGCCGTACTCGCCCTCGGGAATCGTGCCCTCGAAGCGATTGTACTCGATGGGGTGATCCTCGACTTCCATCGCCAGCCGGCGCATAGCCGGATCGTAGCTCGGCCCTTTCGGAACGGCCCAACTCTTCATCACGCCGTCGAGCTCGAGCCGGAAGTCGTAGTGGAGATGACTTGCCGCGTGCTTCTGGATCACGAACCGCAGGCCGCGCTTCGACCGCGGCTTGACGTCGCCCCGCGGCTCCGCCGTCTTGGTGAAGTCACGTTTCCGCTTGTATTCGGAGAGCGGCTTTCCGTCCGACCCGCGCTTTCGAGCTGCCATCGGTTCCTCCCGCCCTACGTGACCGGGCAAGGCACATGCCCCTCGTGGCCGAGTTAAGTCTTCGGACGCGTGGTTGACAGCGTGGCGGGCTGTCCAGTCTTGCCGAGTCCGCTTAATCCTCAGGGCTTACAATAACTTTTCGACATCTGGGCCTTCCGTCTGGGATTTACGCGCATATAATTAACACGTCAACTAATGACGCTGTTGTTATCCATCAATTGCGCATTCCCAGGAGCCCTGAAGTGTCGTTCGAACGCGAAGCCCTGCCGTGGATCGACGATGTCTACCGGTTCGCCCTTTCGCTCACGCGCGATGAGGCTGATGCCGACGACATCGTCCAGGACACGTTCCTGCGGGCATATCGGTCGTGGCACACGTACATGCCGGGCAGTGATTGCCGACGCTGGCTGTTCACCATCTGCCGCAATGTCTTCCTGCGCTCGCGCGAGCGGGTGCGTCCGACGATCGAGCTGGAGGCGGCGGACGTCGACGCCGCGGCGTCTGGAGCTGCCTCCGCGACTGTGCGCGACTCGGGCCTCGAGGGATTCCTCGCCCGGCTCGACCTCGCACCGGCGATCGACGCGGCGCTCAAACGTATCCCGGAGCCGTTCCGATCGACGCTGTTAATCGTGGATGTCGAGGACCAGTCGTACGAAGCGGCAGCCGAGTTGCTTGGCGTGCCGATCGGGACGGTGCGCTCCCGTCTCTTCCGGGGCCGACGGCTGATGCAGGAACAGCTGCTCGACTACGCGCAGGACGCTGGCTTCGGCCTTCCGGCAGCCATGCCCAACCGAACGGCAGCCTGACGACTGCCGTTCAAATTGTCGGCGACCAGATCTTCTGACGCACGGCGGGGAACGCTTCTCCGTTGAGCGTCAGACGGGTTTCGGCAATGATGTCGGGCGCCAGCGATCCCGCGACCGAGCAATAGCGCTCGAAGGACAGCTGGATCGCGCGCTCGGCTTGTTCGCGCTCGATCTGCGCTCCGTCGATCTGAAATTCGATGTCGAGACGCATGATGCGCCGCGGATAATCCGGCCGCCTCTCCGCCGCCAATCGCACCGCGAAGCGCTCGATCGGCGTTTTTCGCTTCTCGATGATGTCGATCACGTCGAGGCTGGAGCACGCGGCGATGGAGTTGAGCAGCGTTTCGACCGGTCCTGGCGCTTCCTTGGCCGCACCGTCGATTCGGTGCGTCCGGCCCGCCGGTCCGGCGTCGAACGAGCGATTCCCGCGCCAGGTGATCTCGCTTTTCGTGATCACCGGACCTGGACGAGGCGCGTCAGGCTGTGTGGGAGATGACATGCGTGGATTATCCGATGCGTGTGCCATTGGTTACCGGCTGCGCGACAGCGAGGAGCACCACCTCCGTCGGCGTCGGCATGGCGCCGAGCACGAGCACTTCGCTCGTGAATCCGGCGATCCGCCGCGTGCCGATGTTGACGGCTGCAACGACTTGCCGGCCAACGAGCTGCGCGGGAGTGTAGTGAGTCGTGAGCTGAGCGCTCGAACGCTTCTGCCCAACTTCCGGTCCGAAGTCGATCAGCAGCTTGATCGACGGTTTTCGCGCCTCCGCGAACTCTTCCGCGTGTACGACGGTGCCGACCCGCATGTCGATCGCGAAGAACTCGTCCGGCGTGGGCATGCGCGAAACATAGCCGGCCCAGAATGGGCGCCGCGCTCGCCACGATGAATCACGTGCTGGCGCACCAGCGCGCCACCACGTCAGCGACGGCTTCCCAACCGGGCTCCAGCACGAGCATGTGCCCGTGGCCGAGCATCGACTGGAGTGGCGCGCCGTAGCGAACGGCGACGCGGCGCGCGACGGCCGGCGGAATGAAGCGGTCGTCATCTGCCGCAACGACCAACACCGGACAGCGCACGTTCCGCGCGTCGACGCGCACCCCCGTGATCGACATGTCTCGGCCCGCCCGGCCGCTGTCGGGCACGAGTTCGCGAAGTACCGATGGCCGTTGGTCCGCGGGAACGCGATTGAGCACGAGCGCCGTGAGGTCACCCGTCGTCGGGCGCACAATCCGCGACCCCAGAATGGCCGGCAGATACTTGAGCTGCCTGAGGACGAGCGCCGGTGTGAGCACGGTGATTCCGCGCGGCGGAGCCGGCGTCACCAGCGCGACCGCGTGCGCCAAGCCACGTTCGGCGACGCATTGCGCGAGCAGTCCACCCATCGAGTGCCCGACGACGATCGGCTGGTCGAGCTGGTTGACCACGTCTGCGACATCCTGCACGAAATCCTGAATCGAAGCCTTTCCCAGATCGACACCGGGTCGGCTCTCGGCGCGCCCGCGCAGGTTCACGGCGTACGCGGGAATGCCGCGGCCGGCGAAGAACGGCAGCCAGTCGCGGAACACGGCAGCCGTCGCGAAATAGCCGTGCACGAGCACGACGGGCCGGTGCCGCGCGTTGTCAGGTCGCGCGTGCAGCACCGTGAGATCGTCAATGCGAATCGTTTCGATCATGCTGATTGGAGCAGGTAGCTTACAGGTTCCCCAGCTGAACTTCATGCCCGATCCCACGTTCGCGCCAATGATGGAGCCTTATCGACCGATCGCGGGTGGCTGAACGGGGCAAGCGTCCGATTGGCCGGCTAGCCCGCCGACGAATTGGCTTGGTCCAGACGCGCGAGCTCGTCGCGCAGGATGCGCAGATGACGCGGCCAGACGTGTCGTGCGCGCCGGAAGAAGTGGTCCCGGGCGTTCGGCGTCTCGTGCAGAAACACGCTGAGCCGGCGGTGTCCCTTGAGCGTGTTGCACCCCCTACACGCCGTCACTAAGTTGCCTTCCGACCGGTCGCCACCGCGCACCCGCGGTTGGACATGGTCGAGCGTGAGCTCCTCGGCCGGAAAGCGCTCGCCGCAGTAGACGCACCGATATCCGTCGCGCTGGAAGATTTCGTTCCGCTTCAATGGACAACCTCCCGAAGTCTCGACGGATGCTCATGGAGCGGGCGCGCCAGTTCCTGCTCGAGCAGGTGGAAGGTGATCCACGGCTGCGTCCCGATGACGCGCCGCCCCGTTTGACTCTACAAGCACTCGAGAAAATCAGTATGTCACGCTCCCGCGAACGCATCATGGCCAACCTCGACGAGATGTACCGTGAAGCGTTCGAGCGCGCCAAGGTGACGGGCGACGACTCACAAATGGCGGCGCTGGACTTCTCGTATCGTCGCGAGCAGCTCTACTTCGAGATTCTGCTCGACGTCCGGGACGCGCTGGAGCAACGCTGAGCAGTCTGTCCGCCCGGATCACGTCTGCTCGCGTGCCGGCCACATCAGCGAGGCGACGATCGAAGCGGCCAGCACGGCGAGTATGATCGACAGCGAGAGCACGATGTCGATCTCGATGAATCGCTCCGTCAGCATCTTGAAGCCCACGAAGCTCAGGATGATCGCGAGTCCGTACTTGAGCAGGTGGAAGCGATCGACGACCGCCGCGAGCAGGAAGTAGAGCGAGCGGAGCCCAAGGATGGCAAAGATGTTCGACGTGAAGACGATGAACGGGTCGGTCGTCACGCCGAAGATCGCCGGGATCGAGTCGATCGCGAATATGAGGTCGGTGAACTCGACCAGAACCAGGACCAGGAGCAGCGGCGTGGCGATCCGCCGGCCGGCCTCCACCACGAAGAAGCGCGAGCCGTGGTAGTCGCTCGAGATCGGCAGCACCCGCCGCACGATGCGCACGATCCGGCTGTTCTCTCCGTCGAAGCCCTCGTCCTGCTTGACCGCCATCCGGACGCCGGTCACGACGAGCAGAGCGCCGAATACGTACAGCACCCAGTGGAAACGCGTGATCAGCGCCGTACCGGCCGCGATGAACATTCCGCGCATCACGAGCGCGCCGAGAATGCCGTAGAACAGGACGCGATGCTGCACGCTCTTCGGCACGCGGAAGTACTCGAAGATCAGCACCATCACGAAGATGTTGTCGACGCTCAGCGACTCTTCGATGATGTACCCGGTCAGGAACGTGAGTGCGACGCGGTGGCCGGCGACGAAGTACAACCCAGCGGCGAACAGCAGCGCCAGCGCCACCCACACGGCGGTCCACGCGCCGGCCTCCCGCGGACGCACTTCGTGCGCTTTGCGGTGAAAGACACCGAGGTCGAGCGAGAGCATCGCGAGGACGAACGCGATGAATCCGACCCAGAACCAGATGTTGGTTGCCATGATGTCGTGGGAAAGCTAGCAGATGCTTCCCGTCGCGAATTCATTGGGGCCAGACGTCATGGTCTCACGCGACACTTACCTTCGGCGCGACCACGGGGTATGAGATAATCCCATGCGCAGCCGACTTCGATTCGCGACGCTGCTGGCACTCTGGCCGGCAGCGAGCGTCACTTCAGACTCGCTCCGAGCTCCAATGGCGGAACCCACGCTGGCCGTCGTCAATGCACGCATTTGGACCGGCGATCCAAGGCGCCCGTGGGCCGATGCGCTCGCCGCGGCATCGGACCGACTGCTCGTCGTCGGCTCGAGCGCCGAGGTGCGAAAGCTCGCCACGGCGTCGACGAAGGTCGTCGACGCGCACGGCATGATGGTCGTGCCGGGATTCATCGATTCGCACGTGCACTTCCTGGATGGCGGGTTCGGCCTCGCCTCGGTCCAGCTCCGCGATGCGAAGACTCCCCAGGAGTTCGAGAGCCGGATCGCGGAATACGCCAAAATGATTCCCGCCGGCACCTGGATCACGAACGGCGACTGGGATCACGAGCAGTGGGGGGGCGAGCTTCCGACACGAGAGTGGATCGACTCCGTGACGCCCAACAATCCGGTGTGGGTGAATCGGCTCGACGGTCACATGGCGCTCGCCAATTCGGCAGCGCTACGGGCAGCCGGCGTGAACCGCGAGACGCGCGGTGTGCCGGGAGGAACGATCGTCCACGACGCACGTGGCGAGCCGACTGGAATTCTGAAGGACAACGCGCAATCGCTCGTCGAGCGGGCGATGCCTGCCCGAACGCCGGAGCAGGAAGACCGCGCGCTCGATGCGGCCATGCGTTACGTGGCCGGCAACGGCGTCACCTCGGTTCACAATATGGGCTCGTGGGGTGATCTCGCGGTATTCGAGCGCGCCCAGGCTGCCGGCCGGCTCATCACGCGAATCTACGCAGCGGTGCCTCTGTCGACGTGGGAGCGGCTGCGCGACACGGTTCGAGCGCGTGGACACGGCGACGCGTGGCTCGCGATCGGCGGGCTCAAAGGCTTCGTCGACGGATCGCTCGGCTCCCACACCGCGGCCATGCTCGAGCCGTTCACCGACGCGCCGAACGACACCGGATTGTTCGTGAACACGCCGGAGAATCTGTATCAGTGGACGTCGGGCGCGGATAAGGCCGGACTCAACGTCATCGTGCATGCGATCGGCGACCGCGCGATTCGCACGCAACTGGACATCTACGCGCGCGTGGCACGGGAGGACGGACCGCGCGACCGGCGGTTCCGGATCGAGCACGCGCAGCACATCGCCCCCGCCGACATTCCGCGATTCGCCAAGCTCGGCGTGATCGCGAGCATGCAGCCGTATCATGCGATCGACGACGGCCGCTGGGCGGAAAAGGTGATCGGGCACGAGCGCGGCAAGGGGACGTACGCGTTCAAGTCGCTGCTCGACGCGGGCACCCGGCTCGCCTTTGGAAGCGACTGGTTCGTCGCGCCGGCTACGCCACTCGAGGGGATTTACGCCGCGGTGACGCGGCGCACGCTCGACGGCGCGCACCCGGACGGTTGGTACCCCGAGCAGAAAATCGGCGTGGAGGACGCGTTGCGCGCCTACACCTCGGGCGCAGCCTACGCGTCGTTCGACGAGCGCGACAAAGGCGTTCTGGCCGCGGGCAAGCTCGCCGATTTCGTCATGATCGATCGGGACCTCACGCGGGTACCACCAGAGACGATTCGCGAGGCACGCATCATGATGACCGTCGTCGGTGGTCGAGTCGTTCACTCAATCCAGTAGGAATCGTGCAGCTTCGTTTTCGCAGTGCGTCGCTCCGTTTGATCGTCGGTGCGTGTCGAGTCGGTCTTGGCCTGGCGGGCTGTTCGCTGCTCGCGGCGAGCGCCAGCGCCCAAACGCGCTCCGCAGGTGCCCTGCTGGCTGGCGTGTCGTACGACATCCGCGTGACGAGCACGCCGACCGCCGGCTTGGGCATGGCAGCGGCGTTGGGTTCTGCGTCGCAGGACTATACCGGGCACGCGGTGTTCGTGGGACGACGTGGGCGACTCGACATCATCGAAGGAGGCGTTGCGTCGCTGCTGGCCAAGGGCGATTACGTCCTGTTCGACTCGGCCACGATCACGATCGTGCACCCTTCGACGCAGGAATACCTCCCCATCTCACCGCAAATGGCGAGCGATGCCTTCGAGCAGCTGCAATCGCTCGGTGTTTCGATCTCGCTCGGCGACTTGAAAGTGATGTTGGACTCGGTCCGAGGCGCCGACACCGTCGCCGGTTTCCCGACGCGCCATTTCCGAATGACCACCGCGTTCACGCTCTCGTTCGATGCGCCGATCATGCAGCAGCGCTTCGCGACCGAGAGTGTGACGGACTACTGGGTCTCCAACGTGCCCGGGCTTCCCGGCGACGCGCTGTTGCGCGTGAACAGCATCACATCGTCTCCGCTGGCCGGCATCTTCAAGGACCTGTCGGCCAAAGTCGATTCCGCCGCGGCGCTCATGGGCTCGGCCTCGGCGCTCAAGACGAAGACCGTGAGTCGGCTGATCCAGGGGCCGGGCTCGAGCGTCACCACCGAGCAGACCTCGGAGGTCTCGAACGTCAAGCACGATCGAGTCGCCGAGGCGCTCCTCAGAGTTCCGGCTGGCTACAAGCGAGGCTCGATCGGCGGCGAGATCCCTAAAACCGGGCGAGCTCCTCGCAAGCGCGTTTGACGTCGTCGACCTGCGGCAGAGTCGAGTCCTCGAGCCGCGGCGCGTAGCCGACAAACGTGTCCATCGATGCGAGCCGCTTCACCGGTGCGTCGAGCCATGCGAAACAGTCGTCGGCGATGCGCGCGGCGATCTCGGCGCCGTAGCCCCACGAAATCGAATCCTCGTACACCACGACGACGCGATTCGTCTTCTTCACGGACTCGTACACCGTCTCCTGATCCCAGGGCGACAGCGTCCTGAGGTCGATGACCTCGACTGATAGCCCGGTTTCGGCGAGCTGGTTGGCCGCCGCGAAGGCGCGCTGCACCGTCGCACCGTAGGTCACGACCGTGACGTCTGTCCCTTCGCGCACGACCTTGGCCTTGCCGAACGGGATCATGAAGTTCGGTCCGGGATACGCGGCCTTGTTGTAGGTCTGCCGGTAGAGGTGCTTGTGCTCGAGGAACATCACGGGATCGTCGCAACGGATCGCCGTGCGCAGGAGACCATTCGCGTCGAGCGCCGTGGCCGGACAGACGACCCGAAGGCCGGGGCAGTGGGTGAAGAGCGACGCGCCGGTCTGCGAGTGGTAGATCGCGCCGCGGATGTACCCGCCATACGTCACGCGCACAACGACGGGCGAGGCGAAGTCGCCATTGGAGCGCCATCGCATCGTGGCGAGCTCGTTGCGCAATTGCATGTACGCCGGCCAGATGTAGTCGAAGAACTGCACTTCGACGACGGGCTTGAACCCACGGAGCGCCAGTCCCACGGCGCGTCCCACGATGGTCGCCTCGGCGAGCGGTGAGTTGTACACGCGCGACCCGCCGAATTCCTTCTGCAGACCCCACGTGACTTTGAATACACCGCCTTTGCCTTTGACCTTGCCCAGGTAGTGCTCGCGCGAGACGTCGGCCACGTCCTCACCAAACACGAGAATCCGGTTGTCGCGGCGCATCTCGTCGCGCATGCACGCGTTGAGCAAGTCGACCATCGTCGTCTCGTTCCCGGAGAACTGCGGATCGTCTTCGGTGTCGAACTGCTCGCTCGTTGGATCGACGTCGGGAGAGTAGACGAATCGCTCGATCGTCTCCGGGCCAGGCTGTTCGGCGATGAGCGCCGCGTCGGTGGCCGCGAGGACCACGGCGTCGACCTCTTCCTGGATTTTCGCGATCTCGGCCTGCGTGACGTGTCCTTCGTTCACGAGCCAGGCCGGGAATTGCGTGACCGGATCCCGCGCCGCGTCGGCCTCGCGCTCTTCGGGTGGCCGGTACATCACCTCGTCGTCCGAGAGCGAGTGCGAGTAGGGGCGAATGACGTGCGCATGCACGAGCGCCGGGCCCTTTCGCTTGCGCGCGTACTCCACGGCGCGCTGCATCGCGTGGTAGCTCGCGACGAAATCGCAGCCGTCGATCTCCTCGATGTACAGATCGGGGAACGAGGCGACCAGCTTGGAGATGCTGCCGCCCGCGGTGTTCACCTCGACCGGAACGGAGATCGCGTAGCCGTTGTCTTCGACGAGGTAGACGATGGGCACCTTGAGGTTGCAGGCATTGTTGAGCGACTCCCAGAACTCACCCTCACTCGTCGTGCCGTCGCCGGTCGTGCAGAGCACCACTTCGTCCTTCTCGAACCCGTCGGTCAGGCCGACCTGTTTGGCGCGGACGACCGCTTCAGCGGAGCCGATCGCCTGGAGAAACTGCGTACCGGTCGGCGAAGAGGTCGACACGATGTTCAGCGACTTGTGACCCCAGTGGCTGGGCATCTGACGGCCACCGGAATTCGGGTCGTTCGACGCGCCGACCGCGGAGAGCAGCATTTCCTCCGCCGTCATGCCGAGCTGCAGACACAACGCCCGGTCGCGGTAATAGAGATAGAACCAGTCGTACGCCGGACGCAGGACAATTCCTGCTGCCGTCGTGACGGCTTCGTGTCCGGCGCTCGATATCTGAAAGAAGATTTTATTCTGGCGCTTGAGCTGGATCTCTTTGTCGTCGAGTCGGCGCGAGAGGAGCATGGTTCGGTACGCACCGACGAGCTGGTCGCGGGAGAGGCCGGCGGCTGATTTGCGCTCGGCTTTGCTGGTGGTTGCCATGCTTTGAAGATAAGGGCCTGGGCCCACGGTCGTGAGTTGGGAGAGGGGCTCGGGCTGGCATCGTATCTGCCTTGATTCGGTCTTGCGACGAACCCGAGGCGGCCATGACCGAGCACCCCCATTGCACGTTCTGCGATCTCATCCATGGAGCCGCCGAAGTGTCCATCTGTCACGAGGACTCGGACTCGATCGCCTTCATGGACATCCAGCCCGTGAACAACGGCCACTTGCTCGTCGTGCCACGGGAGCACTACGAGTCGCTACTCGACGTGCCGCCGGACATCGGAGTGCATCTGTTCAAGGTGACGATGCAGCTCGCCAACGCAGTGCGGCGCGTCACAGGTTCGGACGACATGAACATCGTGGTGAACAGCGGGGCCGCGGCCGGGCAGGACGAACCGCATTACCACGTCCACATCATCCCGCGTCGCGCCGGCGACGGGTTCGACATTCCACTGCCGTTCAACGGCTCCTCGATGCCAGACCGCACGGTTCTCGACGCCTACGCCGCGCGGATCATCGCGGCACTGCGGGATCCAATGCGCGTGGAGACGACCGCGCCGAACCGGCAGCCCAGAGGCGCCGAACGGGCCGTTACGGTTCCCATGTTCAAGGAGTCTGCACTACGGCGAGAGATGCCACCGGCATCCTCGAGCGCGGATTCGCGCCAGCGTCGGCCGAATCGCGGGCCGAGGCGTGACCAGTGGCCGGTCGAGGAAGGGGCGCATGGCGAGCTGCTCTACGATCGTCCGTCGGATTCCGGTGACGCTGCGTAGCCACGGCGACAGGAGCTACTTGCGCGCGGCAGCCATCGCGTGCATTTGTATGGTGAGCGCGGCTCGGAACGGTCCGCGCCCCCGCCGGAGGCCGATGCGACAAACCGATCGACATCGCCCAGCATGTCGAGCGCCGCGAGTACGACAGCGGCGTGCGCGCCTCGTCCTCTACGATAGTCGGAGTCGGCTGTTCACTGATCGCCGCGACGCCCCGTTACGGGAATCTGTCCCGTGACGGGGCGTCCCCTTTTCGCGAGGTGACATTGTCACGACGTCGGCACGTTCATCACGTCTC
>DATISA010000132.1:0-3972 GCA_035469245.1 Gemmatimonadaceae bacterium | reverse complement strand
ACGATCGCGCGGCTACAAGGGTATCGTCCCGTTCCTCATCGATCTCGAGGAAAAGAAGTACAAGCAGTACATCCGCGTGTTCCTGCGACAGTACCAGTCGGCGCGCGAGTGTCCCGACTGCAAAGGCGCCAAGCTGCAGCCCGAAGCGCTCCAGGTGCGCGTTGGCGGCCGCACCATCGCCGAGATTTGCGAGTTACCAGTCGATCAGCTCACGGCGTGGCTCGAGACGCTCACGCTGACGGGGTTCGAGCAGCAGGTCGCCGCGACGATTCTCCGCGAGGCGCGTGACCGCGTGCAGTTCCTGTGCGACGTCGGCTTGAACTATCTCACGATGCACCGCGCGACGCGCACGCTGTCCGGCGGCGAGGCGCAGCGCATCGGGCTCGCCAACTCGCTGGGCTCGCACCTCGTCGATACGCTCTACGTGCTCGACGAACCGTCGATCGGGCTCCACGCGCGCGACATGGACCGGCTGCTTCGCCTGCTCCACCGTTTACGCGACAGCGGCAACACGGTGCTCGTCGTGGAGCACGATCCCGAGGCGATTCGCGCCGCGGACTTCATGGTCGAGCTGGGGCCGGCGAGCGGCGAGCGCGGCGGCCAGCTCGTGTTCAACGGGCCGATGTCGCGCGTCGCGGAAAGCCCGCTCACCGGAGCGTATCTCACTGGTGCGCGCACGATCGCCGTGCCGGAAGCGCGGCGGCGCCTCGGGCCGCGCTGGATCACGCTCACCGGCGCCCGCGAGCACAACCTCAAGGGCGTTGACGTCAAGATCCCGCTCGGCGCGGTGACGGCGGTGACGGGCGTTTCGGGATCTGGCAAGAGCACGCTCATACACGACGTCTTCCTGCGCGCGCTCGAGACCAGACTCCGCGGTGAACACAGCGCCAAGCAGCATTTGGGCGAGCGCGTCGGCGAGTACGACACGATCACTGGAGTCGAGGCGATCGACGACGTGTGCGGTATCGACCAGAGTCCGATCGGGAAGTCGCCGCGCTCCAATCCCGTCACGTACGTCAAGGCGTTCGACGAGATCCGGCGCATCTTCGCCGACGCGCCGCTGGCGCGCGAGCGCCGCTACACCGCCGGGACGTTCAGCTTCAACGTCGCCGGCGGCCGCTGCGAGACGTGCGAGGGCGCCGGCTTTATCGAAGTCGAGATGGTGTTCATGGCCGACGTGTTCGTGCCGTGCGACGATTGCGGCGGCAAGCGATTCAAGCCCGCCGTCCTCGACGTGCGCGTCAACGGCAAGAACATCTACGACGTCCTCGAGCTCACGATCGACGAAGCGATCCGGTTCTTTCCGCGAGAGGAGAAGCTCGGGCAGGCGCTCTGGCACCTGCAGCAAGTGGGGTTGGGCTATTTGCGCCTCGGCCAGCCCGCTACGACGCTGTCTGGAGGCGAAGCGCAGCGTCTCAAGATCGCTCGCGAGCTCGCCTTCACCGGCAAGAAGAGCGGCAAAAAGCTGTACGTGATGGACGAGCCCACGACCGGCCTGCACCTCGAGGACATTCGCCGCCTCGCGCAGGTGTTCGACCGCCTCGTCGACGCGGGTCATACGCTCGTGCTGATCGAGCACAATCTCGACGTCATCAAGCTGGCCGACTGGGTGATCGATCTGGGACCTGAAGCCGGGGACCGCGGCGGCGAGGTCGTGGCCACCGGCCGGCCTGAGGAGATCGCGCGAGTCGCCGCATCCCACACCGGGCACTGGCTTCGCACGGTACTGCCCGCCTTCACCGAACCGGACGGTGCGAAGCGCGGCGGGGAGCGTGTCCGAGCTCGCGTGTCTCGTGCTGTTTAAGTTGCTGGCACATTTGAGGTTGGATGCACCGCCCTGGCCGTTGACTTCGACACTAGGTCCACTACTTTTCGTTGTCTGTCACCGACTTCGGGCGACAGAATTCGGCGCGAGCCGCGACCATTCCCGGGTAGCTCAGCTGGTCAGAGCGGGTGACTGTTAATCACTAGGTCGGGGGTTCGAGTCCCTCCCCGGGAGCTTCTACAGACTCTAATTGGGGTCAGACTCGATTTTCAAAACTGAAAATCGAGTCTGACCCCAATTCCACAATTCGACACGCGACCCTGCGACACCCGATTGGGTCCGTGATCGCCGATCCGGACTCGACCACGGCAATAGCAACATCGATCGCTCAGGCGTGCCAGGCGCACGATGCGCGCGCACCCTGAGTGACCCGCGCGTGCCCAGTAACTTTCGGGAGCGTTCGCGCGTCCAGAGGCGCGCGCCCGAGCCAGGCTCCGCGGCCCGATGGCACACACGGTGCCCGATGAGCGGAGAGCAGACTTTCATTCGGCGTCAAAACCACACGATGATCACGCAGTTTCGTATTGCCTTCGCGCCGCTCACCGCCGCGGCCGTGCTCGCCGCGTGCAGCTCCAGGCCGAACGCCAAGGCCGCCACGCCGGACTCGACCAGGTCGTCTGGCGGCGATGTGTCGGGCAAACCCGCCTCGCAGAAGCCAGCGAAGACGACCGCCGACAAACCGGCGACGCGGGCGGCCGCGGACTCCGCGCGCCCGCGCCTCAACTCGGGTCGCAACGCGCACGACAGTGCATCGTACGCCGCGGCCATTCGTGCGGGGCAAAAGCGCCTGGCGAACTGGCCGGCCGGGCCGGAGCGAATTGCTGGCTCGCTGCTTCCGGAGAATCGCATCGTTGCCTACTACGGCAATCCGCACTCGAAGAAGATGGGTGTGCTGGGCGAGTATCCCGAGCAGGAGATGCTCTCGATGCTCGACAAGACCGTGGCGCAATGGCGGGCGGCCGATCCTTCCACACCGGTGATTCCCGCGATCCATCTCGTCACCGTCGTCGCCCAGGGCGCCGCCGGTCCCGATGGCGGCTGGCGCCGCCGCGAGAGCGCGCAGACGATCGAGCAGGCCTACAGTTGGGCCAAAAGCCGCAAGGGTTTGCTCTTCGTCGACATACAGGCGGGCCACAGCACGCTGCAACAGGAATTGCCGCTGCTGGTCAAATATCTCCAGCGGCCTGACGTGCACCTCGGCGTGGACCCGGAGTTTTATATGCACTACAAGCGCGAGGGCGTCCGGCCGAGCGCGAAAGTCGGGCAGATGATGGCGAGCGACGTGAATTACGCGATTCAAGCGCTCGACAAGCTGGTCCGCGACAATCACCTGCCGCCCAAGATCCTAGTCGTGCACCGATTCCGCGCCGACATGGTTCCCGACGCCGAGAACATCCGTCCGACACCGCACGTGCAAGTCGTGATGGACATGGACGGCTGGGGTCCGCCGTGGCTCAAGTTCGATTCCTACCACGACTACATCGTGAATCATCCGGTGGAGTTCACGGGCTTCAAGCTGTTCTATCACAACGACGCCAAGTCCGGCCAACCGATCCTGACTCCGCTCGAAGTCTTGCGGCTCCTTCCCCGTCCGCTGTACATCCAGTATCAGTGAACCACCGCGTATCGATCGCGCTCCTGTGTCTCACGGCCGTCCCTCTCTCGATCGGGACGGCCGTTGCACAATCCGCCCCCGCCCCGGCGGCGGTCGCCGCACCAAGCCGTGCGCCCTGGACATTCTCGTTGCGCACCGACAACGACGCGTTCGACTTCTGGATGCTGCCGTGGAACCGTCCGGACGAGGACTACACCAGCGGCGTCCATCTCGACTACGACGGCGGTGACGCGCCGCGCTGGAGCCACACGCTGATCAAAGGCCGCAGCGAGTGCGTGGTGCACGCCCAGACGTGCCGCACCTCGCGACTCGAGCTCGGCCAGGACATCTACACGCCATCGGTGGACGTGAACGACCCGCACGCGTCGGCGAGCGCGAGGCCGAACGCGGGTTGGCTCTACCTCGCGCAGTCCGCGCGCGCCCTTTCCGTCGACCGCCTCGACGAGTTCACGTTGACGCTCGGCGTCACCGGTCCGCCGTCGCTCGCCCGGTTCACGCAACGACTCGCGCACGAGGCCGCGCCGGAGTTCAA
>DATISA010000131.1:0-3744 GCA_035469245.1 Gemmatimonadaceae bacterium | reverse complement strand
TTAGGGTCAGAGTCGAATTACGGATACGAAATTAGGGTCAGAGTCGAATTACGGACAAATCGACTCTAACCCTGATTTCGTCGGCTTTGACTAATTCGACTCTGACCCTAATTATCCGTAACCCCACCTTACGGACCGAATCGCCGCAATTCGACTCTGACCCCAATTAGGGTTTCTTCTTCGGCGTGTCGGTCTTCGCGGGAGGGGGCAGCGGCGCCCCACGCGCCGTATCACCCACGGGCGCCTGCTGGAACTCCGCCTCCGCGCCGCGCAGGAGATCCTCGAGGCGAACGGCCGTCGCAATTCGCTTGGACAGGTTGAAGATGTCCGCCGCCTCTGCCGGCTTGCCCTGCGACTTGAGCGCTTCGGCGAGCTCGAGTCCGGTGGCAACGTACAGATACGGGATGCCGACTGATGGGCGATCGATCCAGTCGCCCGTGTTGAGCACCGACTGCGGGCCCTCGAACACGCGCCGCCAGAGCGAATCGCTGCGCGCGACGTCGAGCCAACCGTCGCCCTGCAGATACACGGTGTCCTTGGGCGCCCCGGCCGACGGTGGCAAGAACAGCTTGGATGCGAGCCCCTGCGTGAGCACGTTGTCGCCGAGGCCGAGCGACCGTGCGTAGCCGCCGGACGTGCGCGCGAAATACATCGGCCGCTGCGGCCAGGAATCCTGGATCATTCGCAGGACGAACAGATCGGCGCGCTGTAGCACGCCATGGTCGAGATTCTTGGGATCGATGGTCGCGCGCAGCTGACCGCTGCTGAAGTTCATCGGCGCGCTGAGCTCGTAGTACGCCGGCACCGAGTCGGCGTCGTTCATCGTCATGTGCAGCGGCGCCTGCGTTGGCTTGGGCCAGCTCTGGTTCCTGTAGATCGCGGGGCCTTTGGCCGCGTCGTACTCGAAGATCGGGCGACGAATGAGTTGCCGCACGTACCAATCCGTGTTGAGGAGCGAGGTATTCGCCACCACCACGTCCTTGCGAATGCCTTCGACCTCCTGCGCATACCACAGCGGGAACGTGTCGTTGTCGCCGACGGTCACGAGCACACCGTACGGCTCGACGGAGTTCAGAAGATCGGCGGCGAAGTCACGCGTGTCGCGGTGACCGGCGCGCGACGCCCAGTGCCAGTTTGCGAACAGCGGGATGATCGCGAGCGCGAGCACCGGCGCGCTGAATTGCAGCCCGCGCGAGGTCGGGAGCGTGATCGAATCGCGCCCCACCTTCACGGTCTCGGTCCCGAACAGCGCCGCGATCGACTCCCACACGTAGAGCAGGCCGAGCGCCGCCCACACGCCCCAGGCCGAGAAGCTCCAGAGGAAGAAGTAGTCGCGGTCGCGAACCTCGTGCGGAGCCTGCGACCCGGGATCCTGCGACGCGCCGAGCTTGAAGTTGAGGTAGTAGATGAGCAGCAACGTCATCGTGAACATCAGCGATCCGAAATACCAGAAGCTTCGCCGGTCTCGCTGGTAGTGCACCCAGCCGCCCATCAAGCCGAGCACGAGGAACACGGCGGCGAAAAGCGCCTGGGCGAACACGTGCGTCTCGTGCGCGTCGCGAATCCACTGCCACTTGAAGTACAGCCACCACATCCCGATCTGATCGACGAAGGACGCTTGGCGATCGCTCAGCTCGGGCTTGCCGTACTGTCCGCGATTGAAGTTGTACTCGAACGCGTCCAGCGTGCCCTTCGAGAAGGTGCACGACAGCTCGAGTTTCGTGCGGCACGCGGTCGGCTCGCCTTCGTTGATGGCGGGGAAGTACGCGGCGCGAATTGGCTGTGTGGCGAACGGCGTGAGGCCGAGTACGATCGCGGCCACGCAGGCGAGCAGCAGCTTCCAGCGGAAGATCGTTCGTGGCCGCCGCACGAGCACGGCGAGACCGACCGCCGGCGCCGCGAGGAAGCCGGCCATGTGGTTGGAGTAGCCAAGGCCGAGCAGGTACGCCACCAGAACGAGAATGCGATCGGCCTTTCGCCCGTCGGGATCGTCGGACCAGCGGATCATGAGCCACGAGATGATCGCGAGTCCGACAAGCGAGACCGTATAGACCTTCTCGTTGACGACCGACTGATTCCAGACCGTGAACTCGGTGGCGCCGATCAGCGCGCCGAGCGTGGCGCCGACGAGGCGCTGCCAACGCTGGGGGAACCAGCCCACGAGTACTCGCTCGGTGACGAGGAACCACATCCCAGCCGATACCGCGCTGCAGATCGCGGCCAGAATGTTGATCCGCACCGCGACGCTCGACGCGATGGGCAGAATCGAGAACACTCGGCCGAGGATCACGAACAGCGGATTGCCCGGCGGATGCGGCAGACCGAGTGTGTACGCCGCGGCGATGTACTCGCTCGTGTCCCACATCGCCGTGGACGGCGCGAGGGTCACCAGGTAGAGCACGAGGATGACGAGCGATACGATCAGGGCCGGCCAATACGACGGCCGATAGTCGAGCTCTGTGGTCGTTGCGGTGGTCGCCATTGCGATGGGAAACCGGGGTACACGACAAGCGCCCCGCCTGGTAAGTAGGGCGGGGCAGTCCTAAAACTTAGCCAATCGCGGGGGATTCGCGGGAGGGAGCGCGGCGTTCGACCGGCGCGTCCAGAACATCAGAGTCTGCCGATGTGCTGCATCTTGAACGTGGCGACGGCACCGACGACGCCGGCGGTGCCGGGGAGCGTACCAGGGACGATTTGTGTGGCATCGACCGCGGGCCTGAAGGCGCGGCGCCGCACTTCCGCTCGGAGTGGGACGAACAGGGCGTCACCGGCCTGCGTGACGCCGCCGGCGACGACAACCACGTCCGCGTTCAGAATGTTCAAAAGGTTCGCGATGCCGGCACCCAGGTAGCGCGCGGTGTCGCGAACGATCTCGCTCGCCACCGCGTCGCCCTTCTGGGCGGCGCGATAGACCGTTTCCGCGGTGATTGCCTCGAGGTGTCCATTGACCAGCGACGGGAGGAGCGACGCCGTCTCCTCGCGCACCAGCACCTCGCGCGCGCGCGTCGCGATCGCGGGGCCGGACGCGTATGCCTCGAGGCACCCATAGTTGCCGCACTTGCAGTGACGGCCGTTGAGGTCGATGGTCGTGTGCCCGATCTCCCCGGCCACGTCGGACGAGCCATGAAAGAGCTTGCCGTCGAGAATGAGGCCGCCGCCGATGCCGGTGCCGATGGTCATGCCAATCACGTTCGTGGCGCCTTTGGCGGCGCCCTGCCACCACTCGCCCACCGTGGCGCAATTGGCGTCGTTGTCGAGCGTCGCGGGGAGATCGAGGCGCTCGCCGATGCGATCGCGCAGCGGAAAGTTCTTCCAACCCAGGTTGGGCGCGACGATGACGATGCCTTTGTCCCGGTCGAGCGGACCGGGCGCGCCGATCCCGACCCCGATGAAGTCACGGCGCTGCGCCTTGGTCTGCTGAATCGTATCGAGTATGACGCCTTCGATCAGGCCGACGATCCGATCCGCCACGCCCTCGGCGCCGACCTCCGCGCTCGTTGGGATCGACCTCATCGCATGATGATGCTTGCCGTCGGCCGACATGGCGCCGACGACGATGTTGGTGCCGCCCAGGTCGACCCCAATGATGTACTGATGTCGCTTTTTCGTGGGCATGATTCACGAAGTTCGCGGTGTGAGAAGGCCTCGCGCGATGTGGGCCACCTCGTCCGCAGTAATCTCGCGCATGCAGCGCCAATGTCCGAGGGGGCAGCGCCGGGGACCGTGGCGGTCGCACGGCCGGCA
>DATISA010000130.1:0-30502 GCA_035469245.1 Gemmatimonadaceae bacterium | reverse complement strand
GTCGGCCGTCTGTCGTCGGGCCCGTCTTGACCCCCGCCTCGCCACGACAACACGCCGCGCCGAGCCGCTCGCCCTCTAGAAACCTCGACGCTCACCACGCCGTAAGGCGCTCAGTCCACCTGACCAGCGCCCACATGACCGTCCGCCTGTCTCACGCCTTCCGCTCCCTCCAGCGCTCCCCGCTCTTCAGCGTCACCGTCATCCTGGCCTTGACGATAGGACTCGGCTCCGCCGCGGCGATCTTCGCGATCGTCGACGGGGTGCTGCTGCGTCCGCTGCCCTTTGGTCATCCAGACCGCCTCGTCGGCGCCTGGCACGATATGCCGTCGCTCTCGATGCACCACGCGCCGCAGACGCCGGGCACCTACTTCACCTATCAGAAATTCGCCAAGTCGCTCGACAGGATTGGCGTGTACCAACAGGCCTCGGCGAACGTCTCCGATCCCGACGGCCGCGGTCAGCCCGAGCGCATGGCCGTCGCGTACACGACGCTCGATGTGATTCCGTTGCTCGAGGTGCCGCCGATCCTCGGGCGCACGTTTTCCGCCGCCGAGGACGCGCCAAAGGGACCGAATGTCGCGATCATCAGCGAAGGATTGTGGAGGACCCGCTACGGCGGAACGCGCGACGTGATCGGCAAGAAGCTGCTCGTCTTCGGCCGACCCACCGAGATCATCGGCGTGATGCCGGTGCGCTTTGGGTTTCCGTCGCGCAACACGCAGCTTTGGCTCCCGCTGCAACTCGATCCCAACGCGCAATTTCCCGGCGGCTTCAGCTACCCCGGCGTCGCGCGCATCAAGCCGGGGGCAACGCTCGAGGCAGCGCAGCGCGAGCTGGCGAACGTCCTGCCGCGCATCGTCGAGATCAGTCCGATACTCGCCCCAGGCGTCACGACGCAGATGCTGCTCGACCAGGCGAAGCCGGTGCCGAAGCTCGTGCCGCTGCGCGACGACGTGGTCGGCGACATCGCGCGAACGCTGTGGATCGTCGCGGCGACCGCGGTGCTCGTGTTGCTCGTCACGTGCGCCAACGTCGCCAACCTTCTCCTCGTCCGGGCCGATGCGCGGCATCGCGAGCTCGCGGTTCGCTCGGCGCTCGGCGCGGGGCGCTCGAGGATCATGGTGCATTTCTTCGCCGAGTCGGCCCTGCTCGCCGCCATCTCCGCGGTGCTCGGCCTCGGCGTGGCATACGCGGCGACGCGAATGCTCGTCTCGGCAGGACCCGCCAACATTCCGCGCCTTTCCGAGATTCGCGTCGACGCGCCCACGATCGCCTTTACCCTCGTCGTCGCGACGATCGTCGCGCTCGCGTGCAGCGCGGTCCCGGCGATCCGCTTCATGCGGAGCGATGCGCTCTCCGGCTTGCGCGACGGCACGCGCGGTGGCACCGCGGGCGCAAACCGCCAGCGTGCGCGTCGCGCACTCGTCGCCGCGCAGATGGCGTTCGCGCTCGTCGTGCTCGCTGCGTCCGGGCTCCTGTTCCGCAGCTTCCAGCGCTTGCACGCGGTACGCCCGGGATTCAGCCCCGACGGCGTGGCCACTCTCTGGCTGGCGCTTCCCGAGCTGCGTTATCCCAACGACACGAGTGTCGTGCGCTTCTACGCGCAGCTCACCGACCGGGCGAGGCAGTTGCCCGGGGTCAGCGCGGTGGGAATCACGTCGCATCTGCCGTTGCAGGAGAACGGCATGAACCTCGATCCGTTCTACGTCGAGGGCGACGCCAGCACCGCGACCAGGATTCCGCCGCTCGAGATCTACGCGACCGTCGACTCCGGCTACTTCACGACCATGGGCATTCCGCTCCTTGCGGGCCACACGTTCGACCGAATCGAGCGCCAGCATGGGAACGAGGCGATCATCAGCCGCGAGACGGCGATCCACTTCTTCCACGACTCCACGGGACGTTCGGCGCTCAATAAGCGTTTTCGGGAACTGCCGAGCGGCCCGTGGTTCACGATCATCGGCGTCGTTGGAAGCGTCCGCGATACGTCGCTTCAGGCGCCGCCCGCGCGAGGCGTGTACTATCCGCAGGCCGTATCGCAGGACACGATGTCTGCCGGGCCGCATCGCACCATGGCCGTCGTCGCGCGAACGACCGGCGACGTCGCGTCGACGACCAAAGAGCTGCAGCGGCTCGTCCGTGAGCTCGATGCCACGCTGCCGACCTTCCAGGTGCGCTCGATGCGCGAGGTGACCGATGCGTCGATCGCCCGGCTGTCGTTCACGATGACCGTGCTCGGTGTGGCGGCAGGCGTGACGCTCGTGTTGGGGATCGTGGGGCTGTACGGCGTGATCGCCTACATCGTGACGCTCCGGACCCGCGAGTTGGGCGTGCGCATCGCGCTGGGCGCGCAGCCACGCGCGGTTGCAGCGATGGTGACGCGCCAGGGACTGTTGTTGAGCGGCGCGGGGATCGTGGTCGGTCTGCTGCTGGTGGCGGTGGTCGCGCGGTTCTTGAGGTCCTTCTTATACGAGATCGCGCCAACCGACCCCGTGACGCTGGCGGCAGCAAGCGGACTCTTGCTGGTGTTTGCGTTGATGGCGAGCTGGGTCCCGGCGCGGCGCGCGGCTCGCGTGGATCCGATGGAGGCGTTGCGAGGGGAGTGACGCGCTGGTTGCGCCCTCCCCTCCTCGCTGGTTATTTCCCCGGACCGCCAGCCGGACCCCCTGTTGCCGCCTATCGGTCCCAGCAAGATCGGTAAGTACGAAGTCGAGGAGCGCGTGGGCGAAGGCGCCATGGGCGTCGTCTATCGCGCCTGCGATCCGGTCCTCAAGCGCCGCGTCGCCATCAAGGTGATGAGCGACGCCTTCGCGCAGAACGACGATCTGCGCGCGCGCTTTCTGCGCGAGGCCCAGGCGGCAGGGTCGCTCCAGCACCCCAACGTCATCACCATCTACGACTTCGGCGAGGTCGACGGGCATCCGTACATCGCCATGGAGTTCGTCGAAGGACAGGACGTGGCCGAGCTGCTCGCGCACCAGGTGCCGCTCACGACGATCCACAAGCTCGACATCGCGATCGACGTGCTGCAGGGGCTCGCCTTTGCGCACAAACGCGGCATCGTGCATCGGGACATCAAGCCGGCCAACATTCGCGTCGACGCCGACGGCAAGGCGCGCATCATGGATTTCGGCGTCGCGCACCTCGCGTCGTCCGACATGACGCGAACCGGCGTCATGATCGGCACGCCGAGCTACATGGCGCCTGAACAGATCGTCGGTGGTGAGATCGGGCCGCAGACCGACATCTTCTCCGTCGGAGCGGTACTGTACGAGCTGCTCACAGGCGCGCGGCCCTTTGCCGGCGGGCCCCTCCAAGCGGTGATGTACCGCGTCCTCAGCGAGGCGCCGCTCCCGCTCGAGGTCTCCGCGCCCGGGCTACCGGCCAGGCTCAACGAGATCCTCATGCGCGCGCTCGACAAGGATCCCGACAAGCGCTACGCGACGGCACTCGACATGGCGAACGATCTGCTTGCCGTGCGCGCCTCGCTCGACACCAGCGCGTCGTCGCATGCTACGTTGTCGCTGCGCGCCACGATCGAGTCAGCGCTCGATTATCGGCGGACGAGCGAATTCAAGCGCGCGCGGCGCCGTCGCGTCGCGTTCTCCGGTATCGGCGTTGCCGCGGCCGCGGCGCTCATGCTCAGCGGATGGTTCCTCGCGCGGCGCGGCATGAACACACGGGACGCCGCGTCCGACGCGACCCGGCAGTCTCCGCCGCCGGTCGCAGCACCGTCACCCACGCTCGCTGGCGGGACGCTTCCCTCGCCCGGCGAGCGTCCGAGTACGACCGACTCCGCCGCTGGCGCCACGCCCGCGACGGGCAGTCGCTCGGCGTCGCGGCCAAAAGCCGATCCGCCACGGCCGCTGCCCAACGAAAAGCGCGCGGCGTCGGCCGTGACTGCTCCAGGCTCGAAGCCGCGAGTGCAGGAGCCGGCCTCGCAGTCGGCGAATCAACCCGCCACCGCCGCCGTATCGCCGCCGCCGCCAAGGATCACACCGGCCGCACCGCAAGTGACGGGGAACGCTCCCGCGAACGGCGCCGCTCCGAACACGACGTCGACGGCGAACGTGCCGCCACCGAGCGCACCACAGCCAAATACGAGCGCGGCAAACAGCAGCACGACGAGCGCGGCGAATGCGAACCCCGCGAGCGCGCCCGCGGAGATCGGCACGGTGGTCGAAGCCTACGCTCGCGCCATCGAATCGCGCGACATGGCCGAATTGCGGCGCGCCTACGCGACCATCACCAGCGCGCAGGCGAGCGCTTTTTCAGACTTCTTCAAATCGACGCGCGACCTGCGCGCCACGTTGGCCGTCAAGGGCCTGCAAGTCGACGGCAACAGGGCCACCGCGCACGTGAGCGGGACGTACGAATTCACGACGAGCAGCGGGCGCGATCAGCGCCAGCCGGTAAGCTTCGACGCCGAGTTTCGCCACGACGCAGGCGGCTGGAAGCTCGTCGTCGTGCGCTGATCAGAAGTTGAATTCGAGCGCCGTCGTGTAGATGATGTCCGGCCGCACCCCGCCGCGGTTCAGCGGCACGAGCACGTTGCCCACCACCGTGAACGCGCTCGGCAACTGATACTTGAATCCGAACGAACCGTTCACCAGATCGTCGCGCTGGTCGGGAATCGTCGTCGGCTGAATCACGCGATGGAACGGCGCGTCGAAGGTCACCGGCCCGGGCAGGCGCAGGTTCGAGCGGCCGACCTGCAGCTCGCTCACCAGGTCCGCGGCGAGCGTCACGTGCGTTGCGATGAGGTCGTCGAATCCCACCGTCGCGATCACGGCGTCGTTCCACGGCAGGTCGCTGGCGCGCGCGTGGTACGCGTAGCCGACGTTCGCGTGCGGCGAGAACGCGCCCACTACGCCCGATACTACGGCCATCCCGCGCGCCGAGAATACGCCGGCACCGAGCAGATCATCGGACGCCCCGGTGGCAAAGCGTGCCTCGCCGAGCAGCGCGACGCGGCTCTTGTCCGACTCGTGAATCTTGAGCTTGGAGCGCACGGCGACGTCGCCGAGGCCAAACGACGATCCGTTGACGTCGCGCGTGGCTGACAGCACGGGATTCGTCGGTGTGCCGGCGAAGAAGTGGGTCGCCGTCGTCCCGCCGAACGGGATGACCTGCGCAAAGCTGTTGCCGTGGAGGTGCGACGAGACGAGCGGCACGACCACGCCGACGTCGAGGCGGTCGGTCAGACCGTAGGTGGCATAGAGATTCGTGACCGTGATGTCGAGGTCGAGGTTGAGGCGGAACTGCATGATGTCGTTCTCGAGATTCGGGATGCCCATCTTCGAGCAGTCGCCGCCGACGATCGAATCGCAGTTCGCGAACGTTGCGTTCGTCACATTCTGATGCGTGAAGATCAACTCGATGTCGTTGAGCGGCACGCCGCGGAGCGAGGTGAAGTGGAAGCTGTTCCGCCCGACCCCCACGATCGTTCGCCCTTTTCCCAGCGTCTGCGCGCGCTCGGCGAAAATCGGCCCGGCGGAGGTCGAGGTCCTCACGGGGACGCCGCCCTCGAAACGGAACGTGGTGCCGCCCGACGTCGCGCCGATCGGCAGATTGCCGACGCTCGTCGCGATGGCGTCGGTGATGAAGCCGATCAGGCTCCCGTTCGCCGTCACCGCCGACGGGATGAAATGCGCGCCGTGCGCGCGCACCGATGCCGGATTGTTCGGGTCGGCCGTTCCGGTAAGGAAGAGCGGATCTTCACCCGAGCCGAAGATGAAGAGTTGCGAGATTTTGCCGCGCAGGGATTGGTCGGACTGTGCGCGGACAACCGCGGGAAGGAGCAACATCGCGGCGACCAGGACAACGCAGCACAGACCAGCGGCACGACGTCTCATCGATCACCATCGTGGAGAGATCGGGAGAAGCTATGGCGTCCCTGCGCCCGCTGCCATGCGCGTATCGCTTGACAGCCCTTCCGGCGCCCCTATTGTGGGAGGTTCAGCCCGTTCGTGTCCTTCGCCGGGAGTCCTCATGCACACCATGCGTCCCGTTGCACTCGTCTGCTTCACCCTCCTCGTCGTCGCCTGCGCCAAGAAGGAGCAGGCTGCGACGGACAGCTCCGCAGCCGCCGCGGCCGCCGCGGCGGCTGCGCCGCCGCCGGCACCAGCGTTCTCGCTCGCCGATTTCGCCGGAAAATGGCAGGTGAATGGCGTCCCACTCGCCGGCAAGGACACGACGCCCACGAAGTACGTGCTCACCGCCACAGCCGACACATCCGGCTGGGTCATCGACTTCCCCTCCGGCCTGAAGGTGCCGGTGCAGATCACGGTCTCGGGCGACAGTGTGCTGTTCAAGACCCAACCGTACGCGAGCCAGCGGCGCAAGAATGTCAAGGTGAGCACCGAAGGATCGTTCAGGGTTCAGAACGGCAAACTCACGGGAATTTCGACCGCGCACTACATCAACGCCGGGGCCGACTCGGTGCTCCAACTCCGCGCCGAAGGAACGAAGATGCCGTAGGGCAACGGAGCGTGCGTCGCACCAGCTTCTGCGAGGGCCCCGCGCGTCGAGTGGGGCCCTCGCTTTTTTTTCATGCCTCCCAGCCACGGGAACCCTGTTCTGATTTTCCGCTTTATACTCTGTTCGTGCTTCCGTTGGGAAACGCCCTGCCCCCCACACATGGATCAGATCGAGCACATCGTGGTTCTCATGCTCGAGAACCGCTCATTCGACAACATGCTCGGCGCACTCTCGCTGACTCCGGTCCAAGGCGGCCTCGGGCGCACCGATGTGAATGGTCTCGGCGGCACCGAATCCAATCAGTACGATGGCGCGAACTATCCCGTGTTCCCGCTCTCGTCCACCCGCTTTCGCGACGGGCCGTGCCACGAGGCGGAGTGCGCACAGCGCCAGCTGCGCCATGAGAACGGCGGATTCGTGTTCGACTTCGAGGGTGTGCGCAAGCAGGAGCCGCTCGGTGCCGTGATGGGCTATTATCCCACCGCGATGCTGCCGGTTTATGAATTCCTCAGCAGAGAATTCGTGGTGTGCGACCGGTGGCACTCGAGCGTGCCCGGACCCACCTGGCCGAATCGCCTGTATTCGCTCGCCGGGCAGTCCGACGGCCAGCACGGCAACAGCATGCCGCACGTCGGCTACGGCTTGAAGACGATCTTCGAGCACTTGCACGATTTCGGCGTGTCGTGGGGCTACTATTCGCACGATCGCGTGTTCTCGTTTCTTCGCGTGTTCCGACGATTCCTCGCATCGAACGAGATTCGCCCCTTCGCACAGTTCTACCGGGAGGCTGCCGCGGGCACACTTCCGAGCGTCGTGTGGCTGGAGCCGGAGTTCGGGACGCGCCCTGGCACCGTGTCGAACGACGACCACCCGCCCGGCGATCTGATGCCAGGCCAGCAGTTGGTCGCCAAGGTCTATGACGCGCTCCGCTCGAGCCCTGCGTGGCCGCGCACGCTGTTCATTTTGACGTATGACGAGCACGGCGGATTCTACGATCACGTCGTTCCGCCCGCCGCCGCGGATGACCGGACGAATTTTCAGCAGTACGGTCTGCGTGTCCCGGCGTTCCTCGTCTCGCCGCTCGTCCCGCAAGGGTCGGTCGACGACCGGCTGCTCGATCACACCTCGATTCTCAGAACCATCCTCGACCGCTTCTGCGCGCGCAACGGACAAACGCCGTCGATGGGCGCGCGCACCGATCACGCTAAGAGCCTCTGGGACATCCTGAGCCTGACCGCGCCTCGTGACACACCGCAGTCGGCGCCGGCCGTGTCGATCGACACATCGGCGCAACCCACCACCTCGGCGACGACGACCGCCGCATCCTCGCCGGCCAGTGACGATGCGCTCTTCCGCGCCGTCGGCGGCCAGGCGCTCGCGGCCGGCGTCGCCAACCAGGCTTGAGACTCATGCGACGAATCTGGATTCTCTCCGCCGCGCTCGCGCTCTCGGGCTGCGCGACGATCTGGCGACAGCCGACCACGCAGCCGGTGTTCGTCGACAGCACGCCACTCGATGCGCGCGTCGAGGTGGACGGAACGCAGCATTGCGTCACGATGTGCACGCTCGAGCTCGAACGACGCCGATCGCATCGGATCGTCGTCGCGCTCAGCGGCTACGCGCCGGAGACCACGGCGGTGCGCCGTTCGACGCAGGCCAAGTGGCTCGCTGCCGATTTGACCTTTGGGCTCGTCATCGGTGTGGTCGTCGACCGACTCACCGGCCGGTTGTTCGAGCTGAGCCCCGATGACATCAACGCGAGTCTGAAGCGCCGCTGACCGATGGCCGCGGCGGCCCGCTTGCCGCCGAAAGCGTGTCCCCCGTATCGTCACGCGATCATGGCTACTTCACGACTGTCAGGGACCCGCATCGGCATCGACGTCGGCGGCACGAAGATCGAAGCCGTCGCGCTCGACGAATCCGGCGTCATCGTCGCCCGTGAGCGCATCCCCACTCCGCCGGGTTATCACGAGACAGTCGGCGCCATAGCGCGGCTCGTCCGCGGCTTCGAAGCGAAGCTGAACATCGGCGCCACGGTCGGAATCGGAATCCCAGGCGTCGTCGCGCCGCACACCGGCCTCGTGAAGAACGCCAACTCGACCTGGCTGATCGGAAAGCCGCTGCAGGCCGACCTCGAGATGGAGCTCGCGCGACCGATTCGCATCATGAACGACGCGAACTGCTTCGCGCTGTCGGAAGCCGCCGACGGCTCCGCGGCTGGCGCGTTCAGCGTGTTCGGCGTGATCCTCGGTACCGGCGTCGGTGGCGGAATCGTGATCGATGGCAAGGTGCTCGACGGCGTCAACCTCATCGCCGGCGAGTGGGGCCACAATCCGCTGCCGTGGATGAGAGAAGACGAATTTCCCGGGCCGGAGTGCTACTGCGGGAAGAAAGGCTGCATCGAGATGTTCCTGTGCGGCCCCGCGTTCGAGCGCGAGTACGCCGCGCGATCGAGCCGCCGGATGCCGGCCAAGGATATCGTCCGGGCCGCGCACCATGGCGATCCAGCAGCGCACGCCGAGTTGGCGACGTACCACGACCGTCTCGCGCGCGCGTTGTCGTCCGTCATCAACCTGCTCGATCCGGAAGTCATCGTGCTCGGTGGCGGAATGTCCAACACGCCCGGCCTCGCCACCGCCGTCGCCGACCTCCTGCCCAAGTACGTCTTCTCCGACACCGTGGAGACCCGTGTGGTCGGAAACAAGCACGGCGACTCGAGCGGCGTGCGCGGTGCGGCCTGGCTCTGGCCTCTGCAGACCCGGGTGCCCGGGTGATCCGTTCGTCATGACCAGCGACGCCCGCCTGCTCGTCCTCGCCGCCGTCGCCGTCATCGCGCTGATCCTCCTCATCGCGCGATTCAAGGTGCACCCCTTCATCGCGCTGGTGAGCATCTCGCTCGCGATGGGCGTCGCCGCCGGGATGCCGCTCGGCGCCGCGACGAAAGCCTTTCAGGACGGCGTCGGCAGCGCGCTCGGCTTCATCGCCATTGTCGTGGGGCTCGGCACGATGCTCGGCAAGATGATGGTCGAGACGGGTGGCGCGACGCGCATTGCCACAACTCTGATCGATCGCTTCGGCGAGGCGCGGGTCCACTGGGCGATCATGCTCGTGGCGTTCATCATCGGCATTCCGGTCTTCTTCCAGGTCGGCTTCGTCCTGCTCGTGCCGCTCGTGTTCACCGTCGCCCGCCGCACGGGGATGTCGCTGATCAAGATCGGCATCCCCTTGGTCGCCGGATTGTCCGTCGTGCACGGAATGCTCCCGCCGCACCCCGCGGCGATGCTCGCCGTGGGCGCGTACGAGGCAGACGTTGGACGCACGATACTATATGGCTTGCTCGTCGGCCTTCCGACCGCCGCGCTCGCGGGGCCGATCTTCGGCGCGTGGATCGCCCGGCGCGTCGCCCCGCCCGCTGAGAATCCGCTCGCCGAGCAGTTGCAGGGCAGTTCGAGCGTGGCGGACGCGCCGGGATTCGGCATCTCGCTGTTCACGGTGCTGATCCCCGTGAACCTGATGCTCCTCGCCAGCGCGGCCGACGTGGCGCTCGAGCCGACGTCGCGTCTCCGAGCGGCGCTGGATTTCATGGGTCAGCCGATGGTTGCGCTCCTGCTCGCGCTGCTCCTGTCGTTCGCGACGCTGCGCGCTGGTCGCGCCGGTCGTTTCACCGCCGAGCAGGTGCGCGCGTTCTGCAGCGAGTGTCTCGCCCCGACGGCAACGATCATTCTCGTGATCGGGGCCGGCGGCGGCTTCAATCAGGTGCTCGTGCAGAGCGGCGTCGGGCGCGCCGTGGCCGACTACGCGCGCGGCTCGGCGGCATCACCGCTCGTTCTCGCCTGGATCATCGCGGCGCTCATTCGTGTGGCCACGGGATCGGCGACCGTGGCGATGACGACGGCCGCGGGGATCGTCGCACCCATCGCCGCGTCGATGCCGGGGACGAATCGCGAGCTGCTGGTGCTCGCGACTGGCGCCGGCTCCCTCGTGTTGTCGCACGTGAACGACTCGGGCTTCTGGCTCATCAAGGAATTCTTCAACATGACCGTGCCGGACACTCTCAAAACGTGGACGGTGGCAGAGACGATCATCGGGGTGGCGGGACTGGGGTTCACGATGCTGCTCAGTCTCATGGTGTGAGCCGGGCACGTTCGACTCGGGGCGGTGTACCCAAACCGTTCCGCGCCGCACGTCAGCCACAAAGTCGGGAGATCGCATGCGTCCATACGCCACCCTCGTCATCGCATTCACACTCCCCGCCACCGTCGCCGCGCAAACGTCGGCCAGTCGCGACTCCACCGGCGTGATGCCCGCGTTCGTGACCTTTGCCGACATCTTCGGCAGCCGGCTCGTCGACGCGTTCGACTCGATTCCCGCAGCCAAATACGACTACCGTCCAACGCCCGTCCAGCAGAGCATCGGCTACATCGCCCAGCATCTCGAGAACGCGAACTACGGCCTCTGCGAGCGCCTCACCGATCGCAAGCACGCGCCGACGGCGAAGGACTCGCTGGCCGACACCGTCAAGGCGCGCTGGCCCAAGGATACGCTCGTCGCCAGGCTGCGCGCGTCCCTCCGCTACTGCGACGCGGTCCTCGAGGCCCTTGGACCACTCGACTCGCAGGCACGCGCGAGCACGCTGCTCGCCTTCGAGACCGATCTCGCCGAGCACTACAGCCAACTGTCCGTCTACATGCGTCTGCTCGGCATGGTGCCGCCTTCGGCGCTACCACCAAGAGCGCGCACGGCGATCGATCTCCCCGCGGCGGTGCTGTCGCCGTACGTTGGCGTCTATCAGCTCTCTTCCGGGCCGCGGCTCGAGGTCACGATGCGCGACGGCGTGCTGTTAATCAGGTCGAGCGGAGGCGGCGCCACCGTGCGGCTCTGGCCGGAGAGCACGAATGAGTTTTTTGTGAAGGAAGTGGACGCGCAGGTCAAGTTCACACGCGACTCGGCCGGCGGCGTAACGGGGCTCGTCCTGCATCAGTACGGCCGCGACCGTCCGGCGAAGAGGATTCCGTAGCAGAATTCCAACGAACCTGGCCTCATCGAGAACGACTTCGGCGGAGGGAAGATGATGGAGCTTCGCGGCATCTGGCGCTCTTGGGCCATCGCGCTCGCGTTGGGACTGACGGTGGGAGCGCAGTCGTGGGCCCAGCAACCAGCGCCGCGTGGCGCGCCAGCGTCGTCGTTGCCGTCAACCGGCTGGATCGACGCGACCGCGACGCTCGATCCGGCAAGGACGCCGGTCTACGAGGGCAACGCTCCGCTCGAGTTCCGCTTCATGCAGGACATGCGAAAGGGCGACCCCGTGACCTTGTCCGCGTACTCGCTCGGCGCGCACAGCGGCACACACATCGATGCGCCGATGCACTTCATCCGGGACGGTGCATCGATCGACAAGGTGCCGCTCGACGCGCTCATTGGGCCGGCGCGCGTGATCGACATTCCGGACTCCGTGCAGGCCATCACGGCCGCCGAACTCGATCGCCACAACTGGAAGGGTGCTGCGCGCGTGCTGTTCCGCACACGGAGCGCCCGGCGCGGTTGGATGTCGTCGCCGACCTTCCACCACGATTTCGCGCACATCGCGCCCGACGCCGCTCAGCGCCTGGCCGACGCTGGCGTGCGGCTGGTCGGCATCGATTACATCTCGGCCGAGCAGTACGGCGCGAGCGCGCCGCGCACCCATCAGATTTTGCTAAAAAAGGGCATCCCGATCGTCGAGGGATTGGCGCTCGAGAACGTGAGCGCGGGCGACTACGACTTGATCGTCCTGCCCATTAAAGTGGCCGGCCACGAGTCCGCGCCGGCGCGTGCAGCGCTCCGAAAGCGCTAGCGCCACCGAGGTGGCAGCAAGGCCCGAATCGGCGCCGAAAATGTGACGCGTGCCGCGCCGACTGCGCACCGTAACTCGCTGTCGCCCAAGAGCTTAGAGTTGCCAAAAAACAGCATAGCATTGTCAAAAAAGTACGTGCCGGGGATCACCGATTGCTGTGTCCGCTTGGATCTAGCGTGCAGTCACCGAATCGGGCGAGGTGAACGCGATTCAGCGTTCGCCGGATGGGCATTCGCCCAATCATAGGCAGCACCGCACTCTGTTTCCACTCGGAGGAAACATGTCAATCTCAGGTCGCATAATCCCGGCGATCGCTGCCCTGCTCCTGGCCGGGTTTGCGAACTCCACCGCATCGGCGCAGGCGGTTCACGCAACGGCGAGCGCGTCCATGACCGATACGATGATGGTCGTGAAATTCGACACGACGTCCGTCGTCAACACTTGCGTCGGCGCTTCGGGCGAAAACGTACTGCTCACAGGCTCCCAGCGTTTCAGAATAGGCTGGCTCGAGCGCCCGAACGGCACGATGCTCGTGCTCACCATCAGCTACAGCGACATGAAAGGCACGGGCGAAACTACGGGCGACTCGTATGTCATGTCCGGCGGCTACAAGGACCTCGTGCACTTGGGCACCACCACCTATTCGATGAACTTCACGTTCAGGGAGAAGCTCGTCGATCTGGGTTCGGGCGCGGACATGTGGATGCACCTCATCGAGAACTTTTCGTTCGACGGCACCACGCTCAAGACTACGGTCGCCTCGGCACAGATCATGTGTTCGGCAGCCGGGAATTAGACGAGTAGCGCAACCGGCATAAGCAAACGGCCCCGCCTGCGAGCTATCGCAAGCGGGGCCGTCTGCTAGCTGCTACTACGTCAGGGCGAAGTCGGTGCGGCAGCCTTGGCGGCGGCATCGCTCTTCTGCGCCGCCCGGCGCTGTGCCCAGTGCGCACGGATTTCGGGCGGACGCTCGCGACCGGCGAGCAGTTGCGCGTAGTACTCGAGAATCCGCGGCCGCAGGTTCGCCTGCGTATCGCCGGCCTTGGCTCGAAACGCCGCATACCGCTGCGATTCACCCGTCACGTTGATCCACCACCAGACGGTTCCCGGTGTTGCCGGAGACGACTCGGCGCGGCAGGTGAAGGTCCGTTCGCCATCGAGAAATTCCACGAAGTCCATGTGATGACCCTCTGGTTGTCGGCGCGGCACACCGTGTTCACAGCGAACGTGCATCGGACGCCGACCCTCGGCGCCGCACAATGCTACTGGCTGCTCACTCGTCTCGTCCCACGACGAAACGCGTAGGCGCGACACAGCGATGAAAAAAGGCCCGGGCAGTGCCGGGCCCATGCGACGTTCGCTTGTATCGAAGCGCGAATCGGGACCACACTCCGTTCAATAAACTTAACCCGCTGCGACGCTCGAGACAACGTTACCAGCCGCGGAGTGCGCGGCCTGCTGCCCGATAAAACCGTCATTACGGGAGCTTTACACCACGCTCAGGCATCGCGGTCCTCGCGCACGGTCACTTTCTTTCCACGCAACGTCGTCCCACGCAGCGCCGCAATGATCGAGTGGGCCTCGTCCTCCCGCACCTCGACGATCGAGAATTTGTCGGCGATGTCGATCGCGCCGATGCCCTTGGGGCTGACGCCGGCCTCGTTCGCGATCGCGCCGACGATGTCTCCCGGTCGTATGCCGCTGGAGCGCCCGAGGCCGATGTAAAGCCGGGTGATGTCCACGCCCCCGTCGCCGCGAGGGGTCGCCGGCCGCTTGTGCCGCTTGGCCTTCGGCCCGCCGCGCTCCGCTTTCATTTCACGCGGTACGACAGCCTCGGGGATCTCGACGTCGTCGGCCGCGGTGCCGCCGCGCGCTTCGTGGGCGAGCTTGACCGCCGCGGTAGCCACGTCCATCACGTCATTCTCGGAGGCGAGCGTCTCCACCACGACGCGATAGTCGTCGAGCTCACCGGCCACGAGCAGCTCTTCGATGGCCGCCCGCGTCAGCTCCAGCTTGCGCGCGCGCAGGTCCACGATCGTCGGAACACGTTCCGTGTTGATCGTCTGTTTGGTGAGCTGCTCGATGTTCCGCAGGTACCGGCGCTCGCGAGGCTCGGCGAGCGTGATCGCCACACCGGTTCGCCCCGCACGCCCGGTTCGTCCGATGCGATGGACGTAGGCGTCGGGCGACATCGGCACGTCGTAGTTCACCACGTGCGACACGTTCTCGATGTCGAGGCCGCGAGCGGCCACGTCCGTGGCGATGAGCAACTCGAGGCTACCGTCGCGGAAGCGGCGCATGACGCGATCGCGCTGCTCCTGCGTGAGACCGCCGTGCAGGGCAGCGGCACGGTACCCGTGTGCGGCGAGCGATTCGGCGAGCTGGTCGACTTCTCCCCGCGTACGGCAGAACACGATCGCCGATGCGGGATCTTCCATGTCGAGCACGCGGCTCAAGGCTGCGAGCTTGTGCTGCCGCGACACGACGTACGCCGTCTGTCGCACGCGCGGCACCTCGCCAGCGGCCGCTTTCTCCCGGTGGATCTTCACGCGCACCGGATCATTCAGGTGACGTTCGGCGATCGACGCGACGCGCGGCGCGATCGTCGCCGAGAGGAGCGCGGTCTGTCGCTCTTCGGGCAGCGCGTCGAGGATCGCTTCCAGATCCTCGGCGAATCCCATGTCGAGCATCTCGTCCGCTTCATCGAGCACGACGAAGCGCACCGCCGACAGCTCGAGCGATCGTCGCCGAATGTGATCGAGGGCGCGTCCCGGCGTCGCGACGACGACGTCCACTCCGCGCTTCAGCGCCCGGAGCTGCTGCTGAATCGCCTGCCCACCATACACCGGGACGACGCAGGTGCCGAACGCCGCGTGCCCATACTTGTGTATTGCCTCGGCGACCTGCATCGCCAGCTCGCGCGTGGGAACGAGGATCAGCGCCCGCGCCCGGCGCGCCTCGTCGTCGACATCGATGCCCGCGCCGTTGTGAATGCGCTCGAGCAGCGGCAGCGCGAATGCCGCGGTCTTGCCGGTCCCTGTGGCAGCCTGGCCGAGCAGATCGCGCCCGGCCAGAAGGGGCGGAATGGCCTCGCGCTGAATCGGCGTGGGCTCCTCGTAGCCAAGCGACGCCAGCGTATCGAGCAGCTTCGACGACAGTCCGAGGCCGCGGAATCCATCGCTGGCCGCCTGAGGCACTCCGGGACGCTTCATGTCATTGAAGCTAGCAGGCACGGCTTCTCGGCTGTCGGGCAATACCCGAGCGGGGAGCGCTTTACCGGGGTTCTCGTGGCGGCGCCGCACGCGATGTAGCTTTGGCGATGCCGAAAAAACCGAACTACAACTTCGAGAAGCGCCAAAAAGAACTGGCGCGGCAGCAGAAGCGAGACGCCAAGCTCCAGGAAAAGCGTGATCGCAAGCAGAGCGAGCGCCAGCCTGAGAGCGGGTCGGAGCCGCCCGACGCCTCCGCGCCGCCAGACGCGACCAGTCCCGAATCCTGAGCCGACGCTCGCGTTCGATTCAGCGCGCGCTCGACCGGCCCGACCGGGAAAAGTGGGGGAACTTTCGCTGACACGAGTCGCTTAGCCTGCGACCTTGCGGCTTCGGCCGCCGCGCTGCTGGCGCGAGCGAATGTCCACCTCACAGACACGGATGATCGATGAAGCGGATCGTTGGACACACGTTGGTTGCGGCCGTCGCGCTTACGCTGGGCGCGCGCGCGGCCGCCGCTCAGGACGGCGGGATTGCGGTTGGCACGGAAGCGCCCTCGGCGCACGTCGTGACCCTCGACGGCAAAGCGGTGGACGTCGCCGACTACTATGACGGGAAACCGGTCGTCCTCGAGTTCTGGGCAACGTGGTGCCCGCTCTGCAAGAAGATGGAACCCGCCATGGAAGCCGCTCGCCAGCGTCACGCCGACGGCGTTCACTTCGTGAGTATCGGCGTCACGGCAAGCCAGTCGCCGGAGCGCCAGCGTGACTACGTCGCGAAGCAGCATCTCACCGGGACCTACGTCTACGACACCGACGGCGCGGCGGTGAAGGCCTTCAGCACGCCGCATACGTCCTACATCGTCGTGATCGACGCCAACCGGCGAGTCGTGTACACGGGAGTCGGCGGCGAGCAGGACATCGAGGCCGCGCTGAAGAAAGCGGGACTCTGATCGCGAAAAGGCGCCAGCCTCCGGGAACGCGTCGGGCCTGCTGATGCATCGTTCGTCAGCAGGCCCGACGCGCGTTCGCGCGCCCCTAGTGCGTCACCTGCACGATTGGACAATTCACGTTTGCCGCCGCGCCAAAGTTGTGCGCCGCGAGTGCCGTGGCGAGATCATGCACCGCATCGAACGCCGCGTTGTCGAATGGAATGACGGTCCAGAGCGGAGTGTACCCACCCTGGCCGGGCAGACTCGCCGGTACGTTGTGCGTCTGGAGCGAGCCCGGTTCGGTCTTGAAGCCTGATGACGGTCCGCCGTTGGGCTGATCGGGATTCACCGTGAACGACACGAAAATCGATGCGAGCGGTACGAGGTCCTTGTCGGTCGTCGTGATCCCCGCCTCGTCGAAGTTGAAGTAGGCCACGATCTGGTCGCGATACCAGCCGTGCGTCAGACCGTGCGCCCCGCCGCCGAGTCGAGCCACCGATCCTTCCGGTACGATGGGACAGTTGACGACCGACGTCGTCGCTTCGATTCGATACCCTCGGCGGCGGATCTCGTCGGCGCTCGTGATCGAGTTCGCGACGTAATTCGCAGGAACGGTCACCTTCATGATGCGCCAGAAATCGTTGTAGCCCTGCTGACCCGGGATGGCGTCGACGATGTTGAGTTGGCCACTGACCGGGCCGCTCTCGCCCTGTCGAAACAGCACGTAAATCGGCGCCGGTGCGGTGGGCTGCACGTCGAAGTTGTAGTACTTGATGCGCTCGCCCTGCGGGCCAAGTCCGGTCGTGATGAACGGGCCGGTATCCATGTCGATTGGCGCATTCGCCGCGGGGAGTCCGTTGGTCGCGGTGCGAACGAAGAGCATGCCGGCAGCGCTGCTGAACCGATCCACCGCGACTTTCGCGGCGGTAGCGGGATCGCGCGGCATGTCATTCTCGACGCCCGTCGTCATCGTATCCGACCCGCAGCCGGCGACGAGCGCACCGACCATCGTGAAACCGACTACCCGGCGAAGCATTTCGTGCATCGATCACCTCGTGTGAGTCTTGTGGGATTCCTGCGCGGGCACGCTAACGCCCGACTTGGTTCGAAGGTTCCCACAACGACTCGCGCGACGCCGATGCGAGCGCCGGTGGACGCGTTTCGATGCAGCGTCGTCGCGAAGGGAACTCATTCCGCCGCTCGCGACTTCGCCGGCCACTCATGCTGATTTCCGGCTTCGCGCCCGACTACGGCGCTCGTGCATTCGGCGGTCTGGCCGTCGCTTTTGGCGGCGGCGTGCTGGCGAGCCTGTCGCCGTGCCTCTACCCGATGATTCCGATCACGCTCTCGATCGTGGGTGGCGCCAAGGCGGCGACGCGGCGTCACCGCGTGGGGCTGGTGCTCGTGTACATCGCGGGTCTCGCGTCGTCGTACTCGGCCCTTGGCCTCATCGCCGGGCTCACGGGGACGATGTTCGGCAACATCAGCACGTACCCTTGGCTGCACTTTGCCATGGCGAACGTGATGCTGCTCGCGGCCGCGATGATGGCTGACGTCATCGCCGTCCCGATACCGGCGTCGGTACAGCAGCGCGCCGCGACGATCGGCACCGGCGGCCGCATCGGCGGCGCTTTCGCCATGGGCGCGGTGTCCGGCCTCGTCGCGGCCCCGTGCGGCGCACCTGTCCTGGCGGGCATACTCACGTGGGTCACGACCACGAAGAGTGCCGTGCTGGGCTTCGCGTACCTCCTCGCGTTCTCACTCGGTATGTGCACGCTGCTGCTGGCGCTTGCGCTCGCGACGGACACGGCGCTGCGTCTTCCGCGCCCCGGCCGCTGGATGACCGGCGTGAAGCGGCTCTTCGCGCTGATTCTCGTCGGCGTCGCCGAATATTACCTGATCTCGATGGGGCAGCTCATCGTGTGAGTCGCGGCGGTCGTCGCACGCTACCACTTCACGCCGGCGCCGCTGTCGCGCTGCACGTGCAGCGCATAGCCGAGTCCTCCGACTCGGTACCAACGATAGCCGTACGATTCGAGCGCCACGCGGTGCGTGCCGTCGGCGTCGGCGCGAATCTCCTCGTTCACGAGCAGGTTCGTGAGCCGCACCCCGTCCGGATTCTTCAGCTTGAAGCGGGCCTCCTGCGGTCGTGACGAGAAGTTGTGCAGCACGACAACCGAGTTGCCTCGCCACTCGTAGCAGAGCCCAAGTACACTCGGCGAGCCCGTCGCGAGCGGGGACCAGTCGCCCCACCCGATCTCGGGACATTCCTTCCGCACGCGGATGATTCGCGCCGTCCAGTTGAGCAGCGAGTTCTCGTCGCGCCGCTGCCGCTCGACGTTCACCTCGTCGCAGGCGTAGGGCCCGCTGGCGATGACGGGACGTGTCGGCCGGTCCGACGTCGTGAATCCTCCGTGCGCTTCGCCGGACCACTGCATCGGCGTGCGCGCGCATTCGCGTTCCTTGAGCCGCAGGTCGTCGCCCATTCCGATCTCGTCGCCATAGCGCACGACGGGCGTGCCGGGCAGCGAGAACATCGCGCTGTAGGCGAGCTCGAGCCGCGCCCGCTCGCCGAGCATCGGCGCGAGCCGGCGGCGGATGCCGCGATCATACAACTGCATCTCCGGCTCGGGACCGAATTGCTCGAACACGCATTGCCGCTGCTCGTCGGTGAGGCGGCCAAGGTCCAGCTCGTCGTGGTTGCGTAGGAAGTGTACCCACTGCGCCGCGGGCGGCAGATCGCGCGTGGCGAGCAGGGCCTTCTTCAGCGGGCGTACGTCGCCCGATGCCAGCGCGTAGAACAGGTGCTGGTTGACGTAGAAGTTGAACATCATGTGGATGCCATCGCCGTGCGCGCCGAAGTACTTCTTGTGCTCCGGAGGCAGCACGTTGGCCTCGCCGAGCATGATCGCGCCGGCCGTCCGCCAGTCGAGAAAGCTCCCCATCTGCTCGAGATACTCGAAGTGCTCCGGCGGTCGCTTTCCGCTCGCGTCGGGCGAGCCCTCGATGACGAACGGCACGGCGTCCACGCGAAAGCCGGACACGCCGAGCTGGAGCCAGAACCCCATGATGCGCCGCACCTCGGTGCGCACATCCGGGTTGTCCATGTTGAGGTCGGGTTGAAAGTCGTAAAAGCGATGATAGTAGTAGAGTCCTGCCTCGGGATCGCGCGTCCACGTGGACGTCTGGACGCCGGGAAAGACCATCCCCTTGTTCCAGTTCCTGGGCCGCTTCTTCGACCAGACGTACCAGTCGCGGTACTTGGACTGAGGATCCTTTCGCGCCTCCTGGAACCACTCGCAGCGGTCGGACGTGTGGTTGACTACGAGATCGATCAGCAACCGGATGCCGCGGCTCCTCGCATGCTGCATCAGCTCGACGAAGTCGCCGTTGGTCCCGTAGCGCTTATCGACCGAATAGAAATCCGCGATGTCGTAGCCGTTGTCCTTGTTGGGTGAGGCCTGAAATGGCCCGATCCAGATCGCGTCCACGCCGAGCGACTCGAGGTAGTCGAGGCGGCGTATCAGCCCCTCGAAGTCGCCACAGCCGTCGCCGTTTCCGTCCATGAACGAATCGACGTTCAGCGCGTAGATGACGGCGTTCTTGTACCAGAGATCCTCGATCATGCGAGCTGTGCGGTGCGGGTTCGGAACTACCGTGGGCGCTGCCGTATTGCAAAGGGAAGTCCAACGGGCTCGGCCCGTTTCGCCGCACCGCAACTCGAGTCAACGTGATATCCCGCTCTCCGAATCCTCAGGCGGCGCCATTGGCTGCCGCTCGCACTGCATTCACTCTCCTCATGACTCTGGCCGCGTTCGCGTGCAGCGACGCGGTCGACCCGGTTGGCGGCGATCCGAGGCTCACGATCGTGCCAGTGTCGGACAGCGTCTTCGAGGGTGACACCGTTCGCCTGGCTGCCCAGCTGCTCGATGCATCCGGCACCGAGGTGCCGGGCGTACCGGTCACGTGGACCGTCAGCGACTCGACCCTCGCCACGATATCGGCCGACGGCGCGGCTGTACTGCTGCGGCCGGGGGTCGTGCGCATCACCGCGCGCGGCGGCGGGACCGCCGCCAGCTACGATCTCGCGATCGGCCGGCTGGTCGTGCAGAGGGTCGAGTTGTCCCCAAGCATCCTGCATCTCGGTCGCGGGGACCGCCTCACGCTCGCGGCTCGCGTCTTCGGTCAGCGGGACCGCGCGATCGCCGGCCGCACCGCCACGTTCACGTCCGACGATACGCTGGTCGCCGCCGTGGGAGGTGTTGGCTACCTCCCCGACTATCTCAGAGCACTCGGCCCGGGCTCGACGACCATTCGCGCGAGCGTGGACGGCGTCACGGGAACCGCGACCGTGGCTGTGGTGAACGCCGATACCACGTACGCGCTAACGCAGTACAACGGCTCAGCGCTTCCCGTGCTGATCAATGCGGATACCGTGACGATCAACGGCGTCAAGGAATTCGACGAGGTGGACGCGGAGTCCGGGACGTTCGTGGTCTCGGGCGTGTTGCAGAAGCGTTATCTAGTCGACGTGCGGTACACGCAGTACCACGTGATCCGAACGGGCGACAGCGTTACGCGCGAGCCGAGGTTCTCGCAGCGTGAATTCGACCGCGGTGTGTTCACCGTGTTCGACAACGGATCGCTCGTGATGACGTCCGAGTACATCTACCCGCTGGTACACACGGCGGCGCCGGTGGAGGATGGGTTTCTCGTCCACTACCGCATTCCGGGTGACGACTCGTTCATCGATCTGCGGTATCGGCGGGTGGCGCCCTAGGCGGCTCGGCGGCTCGGCGGCTCGGGCAGCGTGCCGACGCCGGTCCGCCGAGCATACGCTCGGCGCGGTTGCCGAGTCAACAGATCAGCAGGAACAGCACGATCACCGCACCCGTGTGTACGTGAGCGCGAGATCGCCCTCCCAGTGCTCTCCGTCCCGCGACAGCTCCCCACTTCCGATGATCATCCGTCCGTCGGACGACAGCTTGCCCGTGAACCGCTGCGAGAATCCCGGTGCCTCGCGCCACCACTTCAGCGTGTCGCCGTCGAACGAGACGTCGTACTTCCTCGACACACCGCGCTCGTCGAAGTAGAGCATGTAATACGCTCCAGGCGAATCGTCGCTGCCGATCACGGCCAATCCGCTCGGGATCTCTGGCTCGTCGATCTCCGAGCGCATCAGCAGGAAGGCTCCGCCGAGCATCCACTCGAACGAAGTTCGTCCATGGAACGTCGCCCCCGGCACCATTGGATGAGTTCCTTCAGTGTTCCACCGCCCCACCAGCGTTGAGAAGCGCTCGAGTTCGGGATTGGGAATCGTGGCTTCGTGTCCGATGTCGTGTGCCATGCGCTGAGCCGGTCAAGAGAATTGCCGCAAGGTAACGCTGGACCGATGGCGTCATGCAGGCCTACACCGGTTGACTCGCGATCCGCGCCGCGATCCGTGGGGCGTCCCTGGCGATTTGATGGAGGACGCCCTTCGCGGTCGTCGTGAACCCGCACAGGTGCAAGCCGTCGGGAAGTGAACGCGCATCTGGTCGCGGATTCCCCTGCTCGTCGAGCGCGCCATCGATATTCAGAAAACTCGCAAGACCTGCCCGGTAGCCAGTAGCGAGCACGAGCGCGTCGAATGGCTCGCGGCGGCCGTCGGTGAAGACGACTCCGTCATCGACGACTCGATCGATGCCGGGCCTGATGGCAATTTTGCCCGCCTTGATCGCTCCAATTGTGCCGACGTCGATCAGCGGCGTGCGACCGGTCGTGGCGATCTGCGTCAACGGCCCGTATGGCGGCCGGCTGAGACCGAACGGCTGCAGGTCTCCGAGCACGAGGCGCAAGAGCGGCGCATTGATCCTGTCGGCGACGCGCGGCGGCAGCAGCCGGGTCAACCTCCCGGCAGCGACGATCGGAATGCCGAGGATGTCGCGCGGGAGCACGTTGACCGGCCCACGCACCGCGATGGTCGGAAGTGCGCCGTGCTCGTACAGGTCGAGCGCGATCTCGGCGCCCGAATTTCCGATGCCCACAACGAGCACGCGCGCGCCGCGAAACGCCGCGCCGTTCCGGTAGTCGCGGGCGTGCATGATTCGGCCGCGATAGGCGTCCTGGCCCTGCCACCGCGGTGTGATCGGATCGCGGTTGAGGCCCGTGGCAACGACGAGGTGCCGCGCGACGTACGCGGACTGCCGAGTCTCCACTTGCCAGCGATCGTCGCGTTGCCGGGCGGTAATCACCTCTTCGCCGAATCGTGGCTCCAGGTGAAACGCATCGGCATAGGACTCGAGGTACGCCACCACCTGATCGCGCGATGGGTACCGCGGAAAATCCGGAGGAAAGGGAATGAACGGAAGAGCGGACGTTCCCTTGTTCGTGTGCAGATGCAGACGATCGTAGTGTCCGCGCCAGCTCGCGCCGACCGCGCGTTCACGCTCGAGGATCGTGAATGGGATTCCTACGCGCGCGAGGCAGGCGCCGACCGCGAGTCCAGCCGGTCCGGCGCCGATGATGATCGCCCGCGATTCCGCACGCGAGGCTGCCTGCTCCGATGCTTTCACGACGGCAGCTTCAGGCGGCGCATGATCTCCACGAATCTCGGATCCGCGCGCAACCGAGCGTCCAACGGCGCCACATTGAGATAGGGGAGGTTGGGATCATGTGCCCGGTACGCCCGCTCGAGCCACTCCACGGCATGATCCACGTCACCGGATTTTCGATAATACTCAAAGACTCGCAGGCTCCCTGCCCCGGACGCATGGGCACGTGCAGCCAGGACGTCGGCGATTCGGTGCATCGCCGCCTGGTAGCCACCGACGGCTGCGCTTTGATCGAGCGCGCTGACGAGTACTGAGTCATTCCTTGCCGCCCATGCGGCCCGTTCCGCGGCCAGCGCCTCGTCGTCCCGCCCGAGCTGGTGTAGCGTATTGGGGATCTGGTTCAGGGCCATCGGCATGTTCGGAACCGCAACCTGCACTTGCCGGAATTGCTCCAGCGCCTCGGCGAATCGTCGCTGTTGGTTCAACAGCACGCCGTAGAATGCCCGCACCACGGGACTGAACGGATCCAACGCGAGCGCCCGCTGCATGTGCTGCATGGCTTCGGCAGGACGCTTCATGATCGAGAGGAAATGAGCATACCCGGCCTGCCCCTCGGGGTCGTTCGGGTTGAGAGCGACTGCTCTCTCGAATTCCTCCTCGCCGGTCTTCCAGTCCCAATCGGACCAGACCGCGAGTCCCGCCCGACGATAGCGAGCGTCTGCCGACGTCGAATCGAGCGACAGGGCTCGGGCCAGCGCCTCGCGCATGTGTGATTGCGCCTCGCGGGGCGACACGAACCCCATTTGCTGCAGCCCGCCCCAGGCGTGCACGATACCCAGATAAGCCAACGCGAACGTCGAGTCTTTGCGGAGCGCCAATTGATGATACTGAATCGCCGTCTCCAGGTCCGTCCGGGTCAGCTTGGCGTTGCGCTCGCGTCCTCTCAGATAGGCCTCGTACGCCTCCGGATCGACGGTTCGAGCGCGCGTCGAGCCGAGTTGCTCGCCGGGGACGAGCGTGAGTGCGAGCGATTTCGCCACACCTTGGGCGACGGCGCTCTGCACTGCCAGGATGTCATCCAGGGTCCGGTCGTAGGTGTTCGTCCAGAGCTGCATCTGATCGCGTACGCGAACCAGTTGCGCGGTGATGCGGACCCGGGCACCGTCGCGCCGAACGCTTCCCTCGAGCGCGAATTCGACCGCCAATTCTCGACCGATCCGGTCGAGCGGCTCGCGAGTGTCCTTGTAATGCATCGCCGAGGTGCGAGCGATGATACCAAGCCTGCCCGGCGCCAATCGACCGAGCTGCGTGATCATTTCCTCCGTGATACCGTCGCTGAAGTACTCCTGGGTGGAATCACCCGTCAGGTTGGCGAACGGGAGAACCGCGAGCTTGACGACGGCGGCAGGTTTGCCGCCCGCTGTGAGCAGTCTGCTTCGCACGCGCGGCGCGGCGAAGATGCCGGCCGTGGCAACGAGGGCGCACGCTGCCGCCACGCCAATCCAACCGCGGAGGGTTCGTGGCGTAGGAATCGTGAGCGCCCTCCCTCCGCCAGACTTCAGCGCCGCCTGCAACGCGTCGACGAATTCGCCCGCGGACGCAAACCGATCCGCGGGATCGCGTGCCAATGCTCGGCGAATCACCCGAGCCAAAGGCGCCGGGACATTGTCGCGCGCACGCCGCAACCCGGCGGTGAGCCCCTCGCTGCCGTTCATGCTCATTGTCGGGCCGAGGGGCGTCTCTCCCGATAGCATCTCGTACAACACGCAGCCGAGGCTGTAAATATCGGCTCGACCATCGACGTCTTTTTGGCCTAACGCTTGTTCCGGGCTCATATAGGCCAGCGTTCCGATGGCGACGCCGCTCTCCGTCATGTGTCGACCACCGTCACCGGCGACCCGGCTCAGAGCGCGCGCGATGCCGAAATCACTCACGAGCGCGTGCCCCGCCTGAAAGAGAATGTTCTCAGGCTTGATGTCTCTGTGAATCGATCCCATCGAGTGGGCGTAGCCGAGCGCGTCGGCAATTCCCTGTGTGAGCGCGACAGCGTCCGTAACGTGAAGCTGCCTCTCTCGATTCAGCCGTTCGCGAAGGGTCTCACCCTGCACGTAGGGCATTACGTAATAGAGCAGACCGCCCGCTTCGCCCGAGTCGTAAAGTGGCAAGATGTTTGGGTGGGCGAGCCGGGCCGCGATCTCGATTTCCCGCAGGAATCGGTCGGCGCCAAGCGCTGGCACTACTCCCAGCTCCGGCCGCAACACCTTGATGGCTACGGGGCGACCGTGCTTCAGATCCTGGGCGAGGTAAACGATTGCCATCCCGCCGCGACCGAGCTCACGCTCGACGTGGTAGCGATCACCGAGTGCCTCGGTCAGGCAGCTCTGCAACTCGTCCACACCGGAAACATGCTTCCGCCGGCCTGAGAAGAACAGGCTCGGCAAGCCGTGCTGCGCGGCCTCGGTCCGCTCAGGGTGGATCGTTGAACTGGTGGAGGAGCTTCTGGAACCGTGGCTCACCGCGGATGAGGTCCCAGCGCGGGGCTCGATGCACGAAACGGTGCGCGCGTTCGGCGTTGGCCCGGGTCAGCCAGTCGATGGCGCGATCGCCGTCACCGGCGTCCGCGTACTGTTCGGCGATCCGGTACGGATTGACGAACTGATGACCTGAGCGCTCGACCATCAGCTCGGCCTGCGCTCGCGACGCGCCGCGGTAGCCGCCGCGCGAATAGCCGCGAACGAGCGCGTCCAGAAGTGCGCTGCTCGTGCCGGCAGCCGCGGATTTCCGTCGCAGCGCGAAAGCTTCGGCGCGCATTCCCTTCTGATCGAGCGCGACGATGAGCGTCGCCACCGCGCCGGGCCTGCCCGGCTGCTCGTCGAGCACCTGACGGAGCGCGGTGATCGCACTGTCGTATTTCCGTGCGAGGTACAGTCGGAAGCCGTGCTCCCAGAGGAGAAATGCGTTGTGTGGGTCGAGCTCGAGCGCGCGATCGAGCTGCACCGCCGCCTCGCTGTCGCGCCCCGATTCCGCCAGAAACTGTCCATAGAACGCGCGCACGAAGGGGTCGTTGGGATCGAGCTCGATCGCGCGACGATACTCTTTTTCCGCGCCTGCGAAGTTCCAATCGAATGCGAAAAGTTTGGTCGCCAGCGCGTGGTGCGCCTCGCTCGAGCGGTCGTCGAGCTGCAGTGCGCGGAGTGCCGCCGCGCCGGCTTTGGCGTACGCGTCGCGCGCGGGCTCCATGTTGTACTCCGCGCGCGCGGCGTACGTCAGAGCGATCCCGGCGTACGCCAGCGCGTAGGTCGAGTCCTTCTCCAGCGCGGTCCGAAAATACTTCATCGCGGTCGTGATGTCCGCCGGCGTCAGTTTGAACCAGTAGAAGCGGCCCTGCAGGTACGCCTCGTATGCATCCGAGTTGAGCGTGGGCCGCGACGTCAGACGAGCCTGATCGTCTGGTGACACTCGTGCCTTGAGCTCGCGCAGCACCGACGACACGATGTCGTTCTGGATGGCGAGCAGATCGCGACGGCCGCGTTGATAGCGATTGGCCCAGAGCTCCGCGCCCGTCGCCGGATTGACTAGATGCACGGAGATGCTGAGGCTATCTCCAGTCGGCAGCACGGAGGCGGTGACCAGCGCATCGACGTGGAGTTCCCGGGCGATCTGGTCGAGCGGCTTCTTCGAGCCGGCGTATTGCATGACGACGCCGCGCGCCAGCACCCGCTTCAATCCGCTCATCCGCGCCAGGTCGGTGATCAACCGCTCGGTCACGCCGGCCGCCAAGTACGCCTGCGACGAGTCGCCCGTGAGATTCTCGAGCGGGAGCACGGCGAGGGATTCGATGCCTCGGGCAGGAGGCGCGCGACCGTTCAGGGCCATGGCCAGCGTGGCGACAATCACGGCGAACGCCGTCACGGAGATCGCCGCGACGGTTCGCCGACCGAGTCGCTGCGTCAGTCGCTCGAGGCGCGTCGTCGACGTCGTGAGGCCATCGATCGTCTGGAGAATTTCGGCAACCGACTGCGGCCGCGCCGCGGGCTCCTTCTCGAGGCAGCGCATCACGACACGGGCGAGCGGCGGTGGGGTGTCGGGGCGCCGCTCCGCGATGTTCGCAGGAACCTGCCCAAGGTGCCCCGCGAACAGCGCCGGAATCGATGCCGACACGAACGGCGGCTCGCCCACCAAGAGCTCGTAGGCCAGGCAGCCGAAGGAGTACACGTCCGCGCGATGGTCGATGCCCGGGTCCGCCGCGATCTGTTCGGGGGCCATGTACGTCGGCGTGCCGATGGACGTGCCAACTCGAGTGAGAGTACTCATCGCACCGGCGGCGCCGCCGGTGCGCGCGCCTGCCAGCGCCTTTGCGATGCCGAAGTCGGTGACCACGGCAGTGCCACCCGAGAGCAGCACGTTTTCCGGTTTGATGTCGCGGTGGACGATGCCGTGCGCGTGCGCGTAGACGAGCGCATGCGCGACGTCACGCAGGATGCCGACCGCGTCGGTGAGCGGCGGGCGGCCACCGGACCGCAGGCGCTCGCGCAGCGACACGCCCTCGACGTACGGCATCGTGTAATACGACACCCCGTCCACCTCACCCGCCGAGAGTAACGGGACGATGTTCGCCTGCTGCAACGAGGCGGCGAGCTTGATCTCGCGCGCGAACCGCTCCGCCGACAGATCGGCGGCGAGCTCCGGCGAGAGAAGCTTTACTACGACTCGACGCCCGAGCGCAGAATCCGTGGCGACGAAGACGCGAGCCATCCCTCCGCCGCCGAGCTCACGCTCGATCGTGTACTGACGGCCGAACGCCGCCTGAAGCTGCGCGAGGAGATCGGACATTCGCGTCCGAGTGGTGGGGCCGTTCCAATGTGTGCCCGCTGCGCGCCGGCGTCCAGCCGGGACTTTCCGATTACCTGGGGCTGGTATGCGCCAACGGCGCGCTCTTCGGCTCGTCCCGGCGCATCAGAGTGCTCAGCGAGAAGAACGAGCGGCTCTCCGCGGCCGCCTGACGACTCTCACTTTCCCGGTCCGCCCACCCCCACAGAAAAACCGATCGCCACCGTCGGACTCGAGCCCCGACACCCCCGCGCCGGCCGGCATCTCGAGTCGCTCCAGCACCTCGCCGCTTTGCGGGTCGATTCGTCGAATGTCGCTCTCGTCGCCTTCCCAGGTGGCGTGCCACATCTCTCCATCCACCCAGGTGACTCCGGTGACGAACCGGTTCGACTCGATCGTGCGAAGGATCGCGCCCGTTTCCGGATCCACCTGATGGATCTTCCGCTCGCGGTGCTGCCCCACCCACAGCGTTCCTTCGGCCCACGCGAGCCCCGAATCAGCGTGGCCCGGCGACGGAATCGTCGAGAGCACCTGCCCTGTCTGTGGATCGATCTTCTGAATGCGATTGTCGGCGAGCTGATAGATGTACCTGCCGTCGAAGGCGGTGCCGGCTTGGGCGGCGACGTCGATCGAGCGCGTCATCTCTCCGCTCTCCGGATCGATGGCGATCAGAGACTCGCCCCCCGCGAACCAGACGTGCCGGCCGTCGTACGTGACGCCGCCGACGTTGTGGGCTGGAAACGGTCCGTACTCGCGAATGATCTCGGCTGTCGATGCAGTCATGCTGGCATGTTAGTCCATCTGGACCGTCGCGGGGAGTAACATAGCTGTCGTGAATCCCGGCACGGGCGGCGTGATCCATCGCCGCGCTCGTCCGCGGCCGAACGACTGCACCTTCCCTTCTGCCGCGAGCGCGTCGAGCGCCCGTTGCATGCTCCGCTGGCTCGTTCCGAGCGCGAGCGCCAGCGCCGAGCTGGACCATGATTCTCCGTCGGCCAGACAGGCGAGCACCGCCGCGTGCTCGTGCTCCACCGGTTGCGCCAACACGACGACGTCGCGCGAGCCGCGCGGCGAAAGCGTGAATCCTCGCTTCGTCGCAGTCACGTCGGCGAACTGCTTGAGGGCTGTTCGCAGACGCGCCACCTCGACGCGCAGTCGGGCGCGATGCGATTCATCAGTGAATCGCGAGCCGAAGGCGCGCGCGATGAGCGACTCCCTCGGCACATCACCAGGCCACGCTTCGCCGAGCGCACGCGCGAGCGCGAACAGCACGGGGCGCGACGTGAGTGAGACGACGGTGCCGCCCGCGCGCACCACTTGACGGCATCCGTCGACCACGAGCGACCGCGACGCGAGCACGGCCTCGACGTCGTCGAGCAGAAGCAGTCGCTCGCTGCCATCGGCGACTAGTCGAGCGGCAGGCGTGCGCAGCGGGAGCCACGCGCTATCGACTTCCGCCGTCAATGCCGGGATGCGCGCGGCGCGTGCCGCACGCTCGGCCCGGGTGAGCGCGGCGCGTGCATCCTTCGCGCGCAATCGTCGCAGCGCGATCCCCGCGAGCATCAGGTGATGCGTCGCTTCGAGCGCGGAAGGAAGCTGCCCAGGTTCGAGTGTCGCGAGCACCCGTTCGGCCTCGTTCACGCGCCCGATCAGGAGGAGACGCCGCACCTCGAGGTATCGCGCATGCGCGGCGTTCACGCGGTCGCCCCGTGACTCGAGCGTCGCGCGCGCCCGGTCGAGCGCTTTTGCCGACCACCCGAGGTCGCGCGAAGCGAACGCGATCTCGGCCTCGGCGACCACACACCGCGCGCGCGCCACGACCTCACTCGGTGCGAAGCCGCGCGCCGCGGCTCGCAGGAGCACCTTCGCTCGAGCATAGTCGCCGAGCTGTGCCATCGCGATGCCGCGAAGCGCGAGCGCAGGCGCGTCGTCGCGCAACGCCACGCGCTTCAGTGCGCCGAGCGGGTCGCCCGCCGCGAGCGCGCGCGCGGCCGCGGCGATTAGAGCGTCCATTGGAATCCCGCCACACTTGTAACTCTCACTCTCGCGCTATCCGGCGTTAAGTCTGTCCTGCGGCCGACGATCACCGACTCGGATCGCCATAACGATGTCGACAGACGACACACGACGGGAGACACACGATGACGACGCAGACGACGACGCAGACGACGACGCAGAAAATCGGGACACGGAGCGAATGGCTCGCGGCGCGGATCGCGCTGCTCGCCGAGGAGAAGGAGCTCACGCGCCGCAGCGACGAGCTGGCGCGGCGGCGGCAGGACCTGCCGTGGGTTCGAGTCGACAAGGAATACCGGTTCGACACCGATGAGGGGAGCGCATCGCTCGCCGATCTGTTCGGCGGACGCTCACAGCTGCTCATCTATCATTTCATGTTCGGCCCCGACTACACGGCGGGATGCCCTTCCTGCTCGTCGATCGCGGACGGCTTCAACGGCATCGCCGTGCATCTGGCCAACCACGACGTGATGCTCGCCGCGGTGTCCCGGGCGCCGCTCCAGAAGTTGCAGGCGTACAAGCGACGGATGGGATGGACGTTCCCCTGGGCGTCGTCGTTCGGCAGCGACTTCAACGCCGACTTCGCGGTTGGGTTCACCGCGGAACAGCAGCGAGACGGCGGCATCGAGTACAACTACCGCCGCGAGAAGCCGGTGAAGGTGCCGCTCGA
>DATISA010000129.1:0-4252 GCA_035469245.1 Gemmatimonadaceae bacterium | reverse complement strand
TACGTGCACGGGCTCAGCGCGTGGTGGTGGGTGGGGTGCGCCGGCATCGGCTCGTTGATCCTCGCCCACACGGTCGGTCCAAGGATTTGGGCGCTCGCCACCCAAAATGGCTGGCACACCGTCGGCGATTTTCTCGACGATCGCTACGGGCGCCCCGTGCGCGGCCTCATCGCGGCACTCTTATGGGTCGCGACGCTGATGATTCTCGCCGGCCAGCTCATTGCCATCTCCGAGATTTTGGGAGTCGTTGCCGACATTCCGAAATGGGCGGGCTGCGTGATTGGCGGGGCGGTGGTGTCGGCGTACTTCGTCGCCGGCGGGCTGCTGTCGTCGGCCTGGGTCAACATGATCCAGATGTCGGTCAAGCTCACCGGGTTCGCGCTCGCCGTGCCGGTGGGGGTCGCCGCGATCGGCGGATGGTCCGCGCTGGGGCCGGCGATGCACGACACGACGCCGTTCACCACGCGGCAGATCCTGACGTACATGGCGATCCTGATACCCTCGTTCATCATCTCACCGGGGCTGATTCAAAAGCTCTACGGCGCGAAAGACGCGCGCACCGTGCGCGTGGGAATCACCTGGAACGCGGTGGCACTGCTGATATATGGATTCGCTCCGGCGATCCTCGGCGTCGTCGCACATGCGCGCTTTCCTGGGCTCGGTGACGGCGAATCCGCGCTGCCCAAAGTGATGACGGCGCTCATGCCGCCGTGGCTAGGGCTACTCACCGTGGCGGCGATCTTCTCGGCGGAGCTGAGCACGAGCGACGCGGTGTTGTTCATGCTCGCGAGCTCGCTGAGCGTGGATCTGTTCAAGACCTTTCTCAAGCCGGATGCGTCGGATCGTCAGGTGCTGCTCGTCGGTCGCATCGCGGCGTTTGCGGGAGCGCTCGTCGCGGTGCTCCTCGCGATTCGGCTCGCGTCGATCATCTCGGCGCTGACGATTTTCTATACGTTGATGGCGGCGGCACTCGCGGGACCGCTGATCGTGGGCTTGTACTCCCGGCGCGCCACGATGCGCCGAGCGATATTTTCGATAATCGTATCGGTAGCGGTGGCCGCACTGACATCGGGCCCGTGGGGCACCGTGACCGGCTTCATCATCATGCTCCTCCCATGAATCGTCGAAGCTTCGTTGGAGCGCTCGCGTTGGCTGGAGCTACTCGCCGCCGCTGGTTCGAGGCGACTATGGAATCTTCCAAACAGCAATCACTCGCACCATCGGGATCGATCACCGACGTCGAAGGCATTCGCGTGGGGCACTTCACCGATGCGCGCCGTCCGACCGGCTGCACGGTGATTCTCTACGAGCGTGGCGCCGTGGCCGGTGTGGACGTGCGGGGCTCGGCGCCAGGTACGCGCGAAACGGATCTTCTCAAGCCGACGAATCTCGTCGACAAGGTGAACGCGATCCTGCTGTCGGGCGGCAGCGCGTTCGGGCTCGATGCGGCGACGGGTGTCGTGCGCTACCTCGACGAGCGCGGGTACGGCTACTCGCTCGGCGGCGCGCCGCCCGTCCCGATCGTGCCGGCGGCCGTGCTGTTCGATCTCACGGTGGGCAACGCCAAGATCCGCCCGAATGCCGATTCCGGGTACGAGGCGTGCGCGAAAGCGACGCGCGGACCAGTCGCCGAGGGGAACGTGGGCGCCGGCGCTGGTGCGACGGTGGGGAAGCTGTTGGGGAAAGCGCCGATGAAGGGCGGGATCGGCACGGCGAGCATCAAGCTGCCGAACGGGATCGTCGTGGCGGCGATCGTTGCCGTGAATTGTGTGGGTGACGTGCTCGATCCGTCGACGGGCCAGATCATTGCCGGGGCGCGGTCGTCGGATGGTAAGAGTTTTCTCAACATCACCGGGACGCTGAGAGGCGGGAGCGGGGTTGCCGCCGCGACTCGCGGCTCTGGCGGAGCAGGCGAGAACACGACGATCGGTGTGGTGGCGACGAACGCGCGGTTCGACAAGACGGAGATGACCAAGATCGCGCAGATGGCGCACGATGGGATGGCGCGCGCGATCAGTCCGTCGCACACGATGTACGATGGGGACACGCTGTTCGCGATGAGCACCGGGACGTCGCCGATCGTGGCGAATGTGACGGCGATTGGCGCGCTGGCGGCGGAGGCGGTGTCGGGCGCGATCGTGCGTGGAGTGATGGCGGCGGCTTCTATACCGGGGTATCCGGCGTACCGCGAGTTGGTGCGGTGAGGCTGATCGCGGCCGCGTGAACGTGCCGGGCACCGCGCGAACGCAGTGGTTCGGCGCGGGTGTCGCGTCTGAGGGCCTGGTCGGCATGCTCGGCGCTTCGGTGACCGCTCCTGAGTATTGTGCGAGATAGGTGGGCAGCCTAACGTGCGCTTGCGGGCGCGAGTCGTGCGCCTAACTCGCTGTGCGCCAATTTTTTGCGTCCGATGCTCGTCGAGCGGTTGTCGCGAAAGGCGCCTTTGTATGCATGGTTTCATCATTCTAAGTCGCATAAAGTCGCCGTATAATACCAAGTTAGGCGTCATCCATGCTTCCTCATATAGCAATCACTCGAACCTGGTTAGAGGACGATGTCGCGCAGCTAGCGTTCGAGGTCTGCGACGGCGGCTCCGTGTTCACGACCGAGGCGTACGCCGCGCGCGACTGGGGCGCCAAAGCAGCCGCCGATCTGCGGACATTCAGTGGCCAAGTCCACGGCGGCTTGTTCAACCTCAGGGCTGGCGAGAGCGGACCGGAGTATGCCGGCGGGTGCTTCGTCGCACGCTTCCACTACTACAATCCGACCGAGCTGCTGATCTCCGTCAAACAGCAGGGGACATTTCGCTCATTCAAGCGCGGTGAAGTGGCGTCGGAGGCCAGAATGTTTCTGAGAACGGAGCCCGCGCTTCTCGATCGGTTTGTCGCAGCCCTGCCTGCGTTGGACGCGTCGGATGGGGGGAACGCGATTTTGGAGTGCGTGCCCCTTCGAGCATGAGGCCTAACGGGCGCTGCAGCTGCCACGGGATCGCTATTGAATTGTGCCGGCTTCGCCGGCACCCTTATTGGAATCCTTTGCAGCTGAGCTTGAGCGTTGGGCCGCGACACGAGGTCGATCTTGAGATGATCCTGTACCGTCCGGTGGGTCTCGAAGAACTCCGCCTCGTCTACGAATCGGGGCTCGCGGCGTTCCCGCCGCGGCGACCCGAGCAGCCGATTTTCTATCCTGTCCTCAACGCCGGCTATGCCGCACAGATCGCCCGCGATTGGAACGCGAGAAGCGACGTGGCAGCCGGGTATGTGACCCGGTTCGAGGTCGACGATCGCTTCGTGCAACGGTACGACATCCACCAAGTGGGCGCTGCCCAACACATCGAGCTGTGGGTCCCGGCGGAGGAACTTGCAGCGTTCAATCGGCACATTCAGCCGCCGATCCGTGTCACCGGGGCGTACTTCGGCGACGGGTTCAAAGGGCTGATGCCAGCCCATTTCATGCTCGCCGGCAGGGATGCGGTCGAGCAATTTGTGGCACTCGATCGAATCCTGTCCTACAGCGCCATGGACTTCAGCTGCGAGATCGCGACGAACCAGGTGTACATCTTCCTGCACTATCCATTCTGGCAACAACGTGACTTCGCACCCGAGGGAGTTTCCGTTCAGCGACGTGACCACGTGCTGGCGGCTATCGCCGAGCGATGGAAGGACGGGCTGGCCGACCGGCCGCTCCCCGAGCTCCTCGCCCCCGCGGCCTAACGTACGCTGCAGCAGACGGGCGATTTTAGGGATTGCGAATGCTTCGCATTCGCTCTGATTTGGCTCGCCCGCAGCTGAGCTCGGGCGTTATCCCGGATATCGCGAGGTGCATGGGTGAGGCCGGCGTATTCACTTGCAGGTGAACTCGCGCGTTTCGCGCCGGAAGTAAGAGTCGTGCCGATCCCTGGAGTGGAGATTGGCCGGGCGACTGAAGCAGACCTGCACGGCATTATGGAGTTGCAGGCAGCAAACCAGCCCGAGCGCGGCGGCATGCTGTCCGCAAGCATGTCACGTACCTCTGTCGCAGATATGATGCGTGGAAGGCCACTGATCGTTGCGCGCCGGAGCGGCCACATTGTCGCCTTCCTCATGAACAGCACACGGGAGATGAACGACGATGTCCCCATTATTGGCGCAATGCTCGAGGCTTATCCGGGGACGCCCGACTCGTACGTCTACGGTCCGATATGCGTGAAGGAAGAAGAGCGTGGCAAAGGCCTGGCTCAGGTCATGTTCACGGAATTACGGCGCCTGGAGCCGGG